>CAYUHJ010000006.1:0-90986 GCA_964444365.1 uncultured Alcaligenaceae bacterium
GCGATGTCGTGTTCCACGTCGCGGCGAAGGCCGGGGTGTGGGGCCGGGATGCGGACTACTTTTCGGCCAACGTCACCGGCACGGAGAACGTGATTGCCGCGTGTCGGAAGCACGGGGTGCCGCGGCTCGTCCACACCAGCACGCCGAGCGTCGTCCACGCCGGGGGCGACATCGCCGGGGCGGACGAGTCGCTGCCCTACCCGCCGCACTTCCCCGCGCCGTACCCGGAAACGAAGGCCATCGCGGAACGCGCGGTCCTGGCCGCGAACGGGCCGGGCCTCGCCACCGTCGCGCTGCGGCCGCACCTCGTCTGGGGTCCGGGCGACCCGCATCTCATTCCCCGGATCATCGCCCGCGGCAAGGCGGGAAAGCTCCGACGCATCGGGAATCGACCCGTGACGGTGGACGTGACCTACGTCGACAACGCCGCCGACGCGCACCTTCTGGCGGCGGACAAACTCGCCCCCGGTTCGCCCGTCGCGGGGCAGGCGTACTTCCTATCCAACGGCGAGCCCGTCGAACTGTGGGAGTTCATCAACAAGATTCTTGCCCTCGCCGGGGTGCCGCCGGTGACGAAGTCCGTCAGCGTGTGGAAGGCGAAGCTGGCGGGGCGGGTGCTCGAAACTGTGTACGGCCTGTTCCGCCTCGCGGGGGAGCCGCCGATGACGCGGTTCGTGGCCGACCAGCTCTCGACTTCGCACTGGTACGACATCTCCGCGGCGAGGCAGGACCTGGGGTACGAGCCGCGGGTGAGCATCGAGGACGGGTTGAAGCGGCTGGCGGGAAGCCTGTGAGGCGTCCGCCGCGGGCCTACGAGAGCCGCGACCGCAAGGGAGCGGCCGCCCGAACGGCGAAGTTTCTTCCCCCGAACCTGTTGCGGCTCCACCGGTGACGCGGCCGCTCCCTTGCGGTCGCGGCTCTCGGTTCGCCGGGATCGACGGGTGAACGATTCCGGTCCAAATTGACTCGCCAAGAATCAGGGAATGAGCTAAATAACAGGGGCGCGACCGTCGAAGTTCTTCCCGTACCGTCCTTGCGGGGCCTGCCATGACGCGGATGAGCCGAGAGTTTAGCCTCGTCCTGCTCGGGGCGGGCATCCTGTCCGCGGGGTACTTCGCCGCCCCGTCCAACGCGGAAGACCTGGAGAACAAGGCCGAGGACCAGGCCGCGGCCCAGGTCGGGCACGACACGCGCTCCAGCACCTACCACCGGCACGGCCACGGCGGGATGTTCCTGTTCATCCACAGCCCCGGCTACGCGGGCGGCGGCTACGCCGCGGGCCGGTCCCCCGCCATGCCCGGCGTCTCCCGCGGCGGCTTCGGCGGCGTCGGCCACTCCGCCAGCGCGTCGAGCTGAGTTGTGCAGGGTCGCAAGCAGATCCGCGGCGTCACTCTCGCTGGGTTCGCCGGACGTGTTGTCAAGTCTCGTGGCATTCGGTTCGTTGCCGCCCGATTTGATTTTGACCCCGATTCTGAAGGCGAGCCGACCTACCCACTTTCGGATTCCATTGGGAAGACTCGAGGAATCGGTGTCGAAGTCTCGTCTTTCGGCAACGATTACGCGACCGAGTTTTGGTGTCTCTCGCGGATTACAGAGGAATTCGGAGTCATTCCGCCGAGTGGAATCGTCTTGCTGACCGATTCCCCACTGAACCTTGGTTTCGTAGCTGGTTGGCAATCACGTAAATCTGGCCGACGAAAGCTGTTCCCATTTATTTGTCTCGGAGACTATCAAGGCCCATCGCTTGTGTTCCGTAAGTCCGACCGGCAGAGTTGTTGTGCTGCAGCCATTGCGAGTGCGTTCTGGGCAATCCTTATTCGCGATCCCCGGCAACTTGCCCCGCTTGACTTCCTCTGGTACGAGGAGTGCGAAGGCAGTTGGGCGTCGGTTAGCACGTTCGATGGCCAAGTTGTCGTTTCGGATACACACGACGATGAACCCGACGCCCCCATCGGACGCACAGACACACACCTTGTAAAAATCTGGCATCCCGACGGATTGCCGTGTCTGGAATGCGAAGGCACCGGCGAAGAATCTTTCTGCCCAGCCGGTGAGGTTTGCGAGTTCTGCGACGGAACCGGGCACGTCAACTGGTGAAACTAATGCGTCGGCTTTCGATCGATCCCCGACCGGACTGGCAGAAGAAGGTCGAGAAATACGGCCTGCTCTACCACACCCTTCGCGGCGAGCCGTACTGGGACGAGACCGCCTGCTACGAGTTCTCCAAGTTCGAAATCGACACGCTCGAACGCGCGACCTACGCCCTGCACGAAATGTGCATGGAGCTCGTCCAGCACGTCATCGACAACCGGCTGTACGGGCTGTTCCTCATCCCGCCGGAGTTTGAACCGCTCATCGTCGATTCCTGGGAGGCGGACGAGCCGTTCGTTTACGGCCGATTCGACCTCGCGTTCAACGGCGTCGACCCGCCGAAGTTGCTGGAGTACAACGCGGACACCCCCACCGGGCTCGTCGAGGCGGGCGTCGCGCAGTGGTTCTGGCTCAAGGACGTGGACGACCGCGCGGACCAGTTCAACGCCATCCACGACCGGCTCATCGAGGCGTGGCAGGCGGTCCTCGCCGTGGACGGGGCCCCCATCCACTTCGCCGCCATGCGCGGGCTCGAAGAGGACTACATCACCGTCGAGTACCTGCGCGACACGGCCATCCAGGCGGGGGCGCAGACGAACTATCTGGACATCGAAGAGATCGGCTGGAACGAGCACCGCCGGCGGTTCGTCGATCAGAAGGGCGGCACCATTGGTCGGATCTTCAAGCTGTACCCGTGGGAGTGGCTGATCCGCGACGCCTTCGGCAAGAACATCCTGGCGGCCCGCGAAACCCGCTGGCTCGAACCGCCGTGGAAGATGATCCTCAGCAGCAAGTCGATCCTCCCGCTGCTGTGGGAACTCAACCCGGACAGCCCGTTCCTGCTCCCGGCGTCGTTCGACGAAATGGACGGGGACCACGTCCGCAAGCCGGTCCACGCCCGGGAGGGGGCGAACATCACCGTCGTCCGCAACGGCAAGGTCGAGATTCAGACCGAAGGCCCGTACGACGCCCGCTCCGCGGTGTATCAAGCCATTGCGCCGATGAAGTCGTTCGACGGCCGTTACCCCGTCATCGGCAGCTGGGTCATCAACGGCTGGGCGGCCGGCATCGGGATTCGCGAAGACGATTCGCTGGTGACGCAGAATACGAGCCGGTTCGTGCCGCACCGGATGTCGGACTGAGACGGTTCGCCGCGACGCGCAGCGGAGCGCGGGGAGAGCATCAGCCGTCGCGCTCCGCTGCGCGTCGCGGCTACACGGGTCGTGCGATGCAACTGAAGTGCCTGTTCGCGGAACTCGACGACGCGACCCGCGACTACGTCATCGGCGTCGCGAAGGCCCGCGGCCGGGGGGCTCCGGGGGTGTTCTTCTCCCAGAGTAGCTGGTCGCCGGTCGTCGCGATCCTGGCGGGGGGACTCCTCGGCCCGGTGCTGTTCTGCTGCGGCATGGGGTCCGGGAAGCCGGCGTGGGCGATCGCGGCGATGCAGACCGCGGGCGTCCTGCTCGGCGGGTGGCTCGTGCTGTTCGCGTTCCGCCGGTGGTTCGCCGGCGTCAGCGACACCTATCCCGGCAAGTTCCTGTACTTCGACCCGCTGCACGTCTACCAGTCCGAGGGGGAGGGCATTCAAATCACGTCCTTGAAGACCGTGCAGGCCGTGACCGCGGTCCCCGGCGACGGCGGGTTCAAGATGGCGTTCGACCTCGGCGACGACCGCGTCCTGTGGGTGCCGATGCCCAGCGCCGGGGCGGCCGCGATGGTCGAAGACTACTACGCGGCGATGGCGAACATCGAGAAGATGGAAAACTCGCCGTTCGCCCACAGCCCGGCGACGGTCGGGGCGGCGGCGGTGTACGCGGCCCGCGAGGGGGAACTGCCCCGCGACACGTCGGACTTGCGGCTCGAATCCGAGGCCATCGCCACCGAGCCGGAGAAGGCCCGGAAGGTGGGGATGGGGTTCGGCCCGCTGGCGGTGCTCGGGGCCGGGGTCGTGCTGTTCGCCGGGTTCCTGCTGGCGAACGTGACGGTCGGGACCGCCCTGAGCGACGACATGGCGTTCGACGCGGCGAAGTCGGACGGCGCGCCGGGGCTGCGGATCTACCTGCTCGACGAGTCCCACACCCGGCACCGCGAGGAGGCGAAGCAACTGATCGCGGCGGCCTACGACGCGCCGATCCAGAAGCTTCAGGCCGTTCCGACCGGGACGCCGGAGGCGAAGGCCGCCCGGGCGGGGTTCGTCGGGATTCTGGAGTCGCTGCGGACGGCCGATCAACCGGCGGTGTCGTTGAACTTCCGGGTGAAGGTGGGCGCGATCGCCAACCCGGACGCCACGGCCCGGCAGCAGATCGCGGACGGCCTCGCCCGCGGGGTGGACCCGAAGCTGATCCTGTTCCTCGTCCCGCCGGACGACAAGCCGGCGAACATCGAGATCGACTTCACGCCCGCGTCCGGGCCGCAGACGGTGGCGACGTACACGTTCCGGTTCCGCCCGACCCCCGACGGCCCGCCGGCGGTGACGCAGGTCGTGCCCGCGGGGGCGGTGCTGCTGGGCCAGCACCACGAGGCGATCTGCAACATCCTGGTCGGCGGGTTCACCCCCGCCCCGATGGTCGAGGACTTCTGACCCGGCCGGGTGCAGTCGCGGGGGAAAAGGAACCGTCCAGTGAAGACTTCGTGTTGTGGCGATCCGACCGAGAGCCGCGACCGCCAGGGAGCGGCCGGCCCAACGGTGAAATCTCTCCCCTCAACCGATGAGACGACCCCCGCAAAATGAAGCGTTTCGACTCAGGCAGCGGCCGCTCCCTGGCGGTCGCGGCTCTCGTGGGTGTTGACGGTTCGACACGGCGTTGCTGAGGGACGCCTCCAAACCTACTTCACCGGGAAGTACGTCGCCGTCACCCACAGCAGCACCCCGAGCAGCGCCGCGCCGAGGAGCAGGCTCCCGGCGACGAGTTGCATCTCCACGGGCAACAGCGGCTCCGCCTCGACCCTGGACAGGGCGTCCGCGGTTTCCTCGTCCGTCGGCTTCGCGTCCATGGTTACCCCTTCCCGGACACCGGGCCGACCCCGTGGAAGAACAGCCACGAGATGCCCAGCCCGACCCAGATCACGAACCCGCACAGGCACACGACGTACACCAGCGCCAGCCGGCCGAGCCCCTCGGCCCACAGCCGGCGGAAGTTCGCGGCGAGGCCGATCGAGAAGAACGTCAGCACGAAGAACAGCCGGCGGAACACGTCCGCCTGCTCGGCCCCGACCTTCATCGGCGCGACCGACGCCGGGCTCAGCAGGCCGATCGCGAAGCAGACGCCGAACGTCAGCACGTAGCCGAACACGAACTTCGGGAACCGCTCCCAGATGTCCCGCCAGGGGACCGTGACGTCCGGCTTGCGGTCAATCACCTTGGCCCAGATGACGGCGAGGATCACCGCCCACACGCCGATGAACAGGTCGATGAACACCTTCACCGTGGTCGTGGTCAGGACCATCGCCTCGCGGGCGGCTTCCCCCTCGGTGCCGGGGAAGAACAGCCCGGCGGTCAGCGACCCGGTCGAGATGGCGGCCCCGTCCGTCTTCACGGCCAGCCCCATCCACGCGGCGGCGACCATCGGCTCGTCCGCGAGCAGGTAGCGCGCGACCGGCGGCAGGATCAGCATCTCGACGACCGAGAACACGACGACCAGCGACGACACCATCACCGGCACGACCGGCCGCGCGCGGATCGCCGCCCCCGTGGTGATGGCCGCGGACACGCCGCAGATCGAGATGCCGGACGCGAGCGGGGCCGCCCACTCCCGGCTGAACCCGAAGAACTTCCGGGCGACGAAGTAGACGACCGCCCAGTAGACGAGGTATGCCTCGACGATCGCCGCGAGGCCGCGGAACAGGATCGCCTGCGTCTTGCCGCTCTCGTCGGCCGCCTTCGCCCCGAGGCTCGCGCCGATGACGATGATCGCCGCCTTGATGTACAGTTCCGACCGCCCGGCCTCCTTCAGCCACGCCGCGAACGCCGGCAGGAAGTTCGCGATCGCCAGCCCGCCGAGCAGGGCGAAGAGGTAGCCCGCCTCGTTGGTCAGCCCGAGGGACCACTCGACGCCCTTCGGCAACTTGTCCGGCGTGGCGGCAACGTGGGCGTAGTGCCCGCCGACCCAGCACGCGAACGCCAGGGCGAACAGCACGGCGAACCGCGGGGCGAACTTCGCCGGCGACGCCCCGATGAAGACCATCCCCGCGCTCAGAACCGCGAGCAGGAACGCGAACGTCGCGGCGACCGCCCCCGGCCCGGTGAGGGCCGCGTACCCCTTCGACGCGGGCGTGACGGCCTGGGCGGGGTCGGCCCAGACCTTGACGGCGGCCGCCCACCCGAGCAGGTCGTACCCCGCGATCCCCGGCAGGCTCAGGGCGAGGACGCCGAACCCGAGCAGGACGGCGAGCGTGTCTTCGGTGCGAACCCAGGATTTCATGGTGTGACGGTACCCCGTCCCGCCCGCGGCGGCAACCCGCGAACCGCGCCGGAAGGTCGACGGACTTGCCAAAGTCGGCCCGCCGGGGGCAGAAGGGGACGGGTCTCGATGGGCGATCTTTGGTCCCCTCTCCCCGTTGGGGAGAGGAGAGAACGAATCCGGCATCCACCCGATTCGGTATGCCTCCGGGCAACCGGGGAAAGAAGCGGCCGTCCGGGGAAGATCGGTTGAACCGGGCGGCCCGGCCGTGTCGATAAGCGTGGCAAGGAGCGTCGCGCGGCGGGAACGGATTCCCCCGTGCGCCACTCTCCCGCCAGTCCCCCAAGGTGGCACATGAACCGGGTTCTCGTTTGGGCCATCGTCGGCGCGACGGCGGCCGCCTCCACCGCCCCCGCCGGCGACCCCCAGGTCGTCCCGGTCGCCGGGTTCCGCAAAGTGGCCCCCGCGAACCCCGGCTGCCAGACCTGCCCGCCCGCGCCGCTCGTCATCCCCCCGACGCCGGACCCGAAGGATCCGAAAGACCCGAAGGACCCCAAGGATCCGAACCCGAACCCGAACCCGAACCCGAATCCCAACCCGAACACCGACCCGAACCCGACCAACCCGCAGCAGCGGGAAGGGGGCGGGCAGTCGGCCGCGTCGTTCAACGCCAGCATGTTCGGGGACTTCCCCGGCATCTCGTACACCCGGCTCGTCCAGGGCTTCCGCCCGGTGACGACGACGACCCAGGTCCCCGTGGTGACCGGGTTCACCGAGCGGGTGACGCTCGACGCGGCGGGGAACAAGGTCGTCACCCGCGTCCCGACCGTCACCTTCCAGCAGGTGACGACGACGACGAACCAGCTGGTCACCGAACGGGTCAACGGCGTGCTGGCCGGCCGGTACGCCGGCATCCGGATGGCCGAGAACGACAGCCCGCTGCCCCGGGACCGGGTGTACGCGGGGTACAACTACTTCGACGACCTGAACAAGGCCCTGAACCCCGGCCTGCCGCCGATCAGCCAGCAGCAGCAGACGCTCGGCTTCGAAAAGACGTTCGCCAACGGCCAGGGGTCGATCGGGATGCGGATCCCGTTCATCCAGGTGTACGGGCTCATCGGCCAGGACGAGAACAACATCGGCGACCTGAGCATCGTCGGGAAGTACGCCTTCTACCTGGACCGCGAGACGAACGACTGCTTCTCCGGGGGCATGATCCTGACCGCCCCGACCGGCACGTCGGACGCGCAGCTCATCAACGGGCAACTGTCGCCGCACTCGACGCTGTTCCAGCCGTGGCTCGGCTACGTCCGGCACTTCAGCGAGGACTTCTACTCCCAGGGGTTCTCGTCGTGCGTGATCCCCACCGACGGCCGCGACCCGACCGCGCTGTTCAACAGCGTCGGGTTCGGGTACTGGGCCTACCGGGCGCGGGACGCGTTCCTGACCGGCATCGTGCCGATCACGGAGTTCCACGTCACGACCCCGCTGAGCAACCGCAACCCGGCGAACCCGATCTTCCTCCAGGACCAGTTGAACGTCACGGTCGGCTCGTACTTCGTGTTCGGGAAGGCGACGCTCGGCACCGGCGTGTGCGTCCCGACCGTCGGCCCGCGCCCGTGGAACATCGAGGCGATCGTCAACCTGAACTACGTGTGGTGATCGGGAACCCGCCCGACGAGAACAGCGGAGCCCGGCGGCGCGTCTGACGACGTGCCGTCGGGCTCACGTGTTCCGGGTTCCGCGTCGCTCAGAAGCCGTCGGGTATCGACACCGTGCTGTCCGTCGGGACTTGTTGACTTGTGGCACCGGCCTCTGGCCGGTGGAGCCTGCACCGGCCAGAGGCCGGTGCCACAAGCCAAAACACGATGTTCGAACTGGACAGTTGCTTACGGCTTCTCGGCCGGGAGCGGGGCGGGGAGCGGCTTGACGATCGGACGGACGACGCCCGGAACCGGGGCGACCCCCGGCATCGCCTGGTCGATGACGATCACGCCGCCGTGGCCCCAGCCCATCCCGCCGGCCGGCCCGACGACGAGTTCCGGGGACACGAGCACGAGCGTGTCATCCCGTAGGACCTTGAGGAACTTCGGGTCGACCGGCTTGCCGTTGGACGTGACGACGACCTGCCCCCCCTCGGCGAGCCGCTTGAGGGCGTCCTTCGTGTCCACGGCCTTGCCGTCCGCGGTGGTGACGGTCAGGTCCTTGACTTCGGACAGTTCGACCTTGGTTTCCTTGGTCACGGTGGTTTCGCGCTCGATCACCCGCGGCGGCGCGCCGTTCGGGGCCCCGATCGCGTTGCCCATTTGAATCTGAATCTTTTCCTTCACGGCCCGGACGACGGGCACGAGCACCTTGCCGTTTTCCGGCTTCAGGTCCAGGACCCGCGGGGCCGCCGTCGGCACGTGGGCCGGGGTGATCGCCGGGCGAACGGCCGGGACCGGGGCCGCCACCACCGGCGGGGCGGGCGGCGGGGCCGACGGGGCCGCGAGATAAGCCGCGAGCGCGAGAGACGTGAGCATGGGATTCTCCGTGTTCGGCGAGGGAAGGGGCGGGTTACTTGTCGTTCTTGTCTTGACGGTCGACCGGTTGCAGTTCGGCCGGCACCCGCTGCACCGCCGGCTTGACGGGCAGTACCGCCGGGGCCGGGGCCGGCCCGCCGTCGAGCTCGGCCGGCAGCGGCCGCATGATCGGCCGACCGAGGCGGCCGCCGCCCTGGCCGGGGAAGTTGATGAAGTCCGGGGACACGAGCACGAGCGTGTCGTCGCGGAACAGCTTCAGGAACCGCGGGTCGACCTTCTTCCCGTCCGACGACGCGACGACGACCGCCCCGTCCGCGAGCTTCTTGAGGGCGTCCGCCTTGCTCACGTCCTTGCCGTCCGCCGTGGACACGGCCAGGTCCTTCAACTCGCCGACTTCGACCTGCACGGCGCGCTGGACGGTGATCGCCTTGGCCTCGCCGGCCGGGTCCGTGTCCGCCGCGGGCGGGACCGGGGCGGGGAGCGGGCGGACGTTCCCGCCGATGACCCCGATCCCCCCGACGGCCCCGGGCTTGACCTTTTCGTTGCGGAGGACCGTCAGCCGGACCTTCCCGTCCGGGCCGGCCTTCAGTTCCAGCACGAGCGGCGCGGGGCCGGGCGGCTGCGTCTCCGGGCGGATGGGGGCGGCCGGCGCGGTCAGCGCCGCCGCGAGTGCGAGCGATGCGAGCATGAGATGTCACCTGGGACAATGAGCGACCGAAGGGCCGACGCGAGACTGGCCCTGTCCGTGTGATACACGATCCGGGCCGCCGCGACTAACCGCGTCCGGCCGGTAGTTACAGGGCGTTACGTTGGGGGAAGGGAGCCGCGTTCGCCCCGTCAGTGGCGAACGCGCCGTTACGTCGCCCACGCCGGCGGGACCACCTGCCCGTTCGCCGCGAGCGCCCGGGCCGAGACTTGCAGCACCCGCAGGAACCCCTCGCTGTCCGCGTGGTTGAACTCGCCGATCGCCTCCATGCTCGCGTTGGACTCCGAGTACATCTGGTGCGGCACGTCGACCGCCGCGTCGAAGTAGGCGTGCCCCTTGTACAGCTTCAACCGAATCGTCCCGGTCATCAGCGAGGTCACCGGCTTCAGCGCCTCGCGGGCCATGTGCGTAGCGAGGTCGAACCCGTAGCCCTGGTAGATTTGCTTCGCGACGAACCCGCTCAGCCCGTCGAACAGCTCGCGGGACCGGCGGTCGAGGACGAGTTCGAGCAGGAATTTGTAGGCGGTCCCGAGCAGTTCCATCCCCGGTGCCTCGTACACGCCGCGGCTCTTGATGCCGACGAAGCGGTTCTCCACGAGGTGCGAACAGATCCCGACCGCGTTCCGGCCGCCGATGGCGTTGGACTGCGTGATCGCCTCGAACGCCGTCACCTTCTTGCCGTTCAGCGCGACCGGCCGGCCCCGTTCAAAGCGAATGCTCACCGTCTCGGGCGAGTCCGGAGCGTCGGCCGGCTTGACGCCCATCCCCGGCGTCACGAACCACGGGCTCGTCTCCAGCGATTCGAGCTTGCCGGCCTCGTGCGTCAGTCCCAGCAGGTTCGCGTCCGTGCTATACGGCGCGTTCTTCGTCGCCTTAATCGGGAGCTTGTGGTGCTCGCAGTAGTCGATCATCTCCGTCCGGCCGCCGAACCGCTTCAGGAAGGCGGGGTCGCGCCACGGGGCGTACACCGCGATGTCCGGCGCGAGCATGTTGGTGCAGAGCTGGAAGCGGACCTGGTCGTTCCCCCGGCCGGTCGCGCCGTGGCCGAGGACCTTGATGCCCCGCTTCTTCAACTCGGGGACCATCCCCGCGACGATGACGTGCCGGCCGATCCCGGTCGTGTTCCAGTAATCGCCTTCGTATCGGGCCTGGAACTGGATCACCTCGACGCCCGACTCGGCGATCGTGTCGTGCAGGGTGACGGCGACGAAGTCGCTGGCCCCGCACGCCCGCATCCGGGCTTCGACTTCCGCGAAGTTCGGCTCGTCCGGCTGGGCCATGTCGGCGGTGAAGGCGACGACGGTCACCCCGTGCTCGGTGAGCCACTTGGTGACGGTGCAAGAGTCCAGCCCGCCGGACGCGGCGAACGCGACGGTCTGGCCCTTCAGGTCGGCGACGGTGATCATCGGGGTGCTCTTCGGGGGATGGCGAAAGATACTCGGTGTTGAGTCGTGTTATCGTTGCGCAAGGGTCCGATTCACTCTGATTAGAGCGACCCTCGCTCGCGCTTCGGGCTAGTGTTCACACTAGCCCGAAGCGCGAGCGAGGGTCTTCGGTTTCCATCCTTTGCCGCGTCGGGCCTCGAAGACGCGAACCGACCGGCCGACGCCCAAATTACGCCTTCTCGCCGGCGGCGATCGTCTCCTCGATCCCGTTGTCCTGCAGGTACCGGCCGTCCACCTCGGCCCCCGGAATGTTGATCCGGACCTCGGCCTCCTGGTGGACCTTGAAGCCCGTCCCGGCCGGGATCAGGTGCCCCAGGATGACGTTTTCCTTCAGCCCGACGAGGAAGTCGACCTTGCTGGCGAGGGCGGCCTCCGTCAGTACCTTGGTCGTCTCCTGGAAGGAGGCGGCCGAGATGAAGCTGTCGGACTGGACCGCCGCCTTCGTGATCCCGAGCAGTTGGGTCTCGCTCGTCGCCGGGGTCGGTGTCACGAACGACAGGGTCTTCTTCTTCCCCCCGGCGGCCAGCAGCGCGGCCCGCTCTTCCTCGAACGATTCCTTCGTGACGATCTGGCCGTCGCGGAACGGCAGGCTCGGGTCGTCGCCGTCGACGCGGACCTTGACGCACTCGTTGACGAGGCGGTCGTTCACCTCCTGGAAGGCGAACCGGTCCATGACCAGCCCCGGCAGCAGGCCGGTGTCGCCGGTCTGCTCGACCTTCACCTTGCGGAGCATCTGCGACACGATCACCTCGATGTGCTTGTCGTCGATGTCCACCCGCTGGATGCGGTACACGCCCTGGACCTCGCGGACGAGGTACTCCTGGACGGCCTCCTGGCCGGACACCCGGAGGATGTCGTGCGGGACGAGCGGGCCGTCGACGAGCGGGTCGCCGGCCTTCACGTACTCCTCGGCGTGGACGCGGAGCTGCGCCCCGGCGGGCACCTGGTGCTCGCGCTCCTCGCCGGTCGGGTTGCCGGTGTCCGGGTCTTCGGGGAGGACCTTGATGATCCGCTTGCCCCGCTTCTTGTCGCCGAGCTTGACCCGGCCGGCGACCTCGGCCATGACCGCCGGGTTCCGCGGCCGCCGGGCCTCGAACAGCTCCGTGACCCGCGGCAGGCCGCCGGTGATGTCCTGCGTCTTGGACGCTTCCCGCGGCGTCTTCGCCAGCAGCGCCCCGGACGCGACCTTCTGCCCTTCCGTCACCTGGAGGTTCGCCCGCTCCGGGATGAAGTACGGCTTGATGACGTTGCCCTTGTCGTCCTCGAGCAGGATCGTCGGGTGCAGGTCCCCCTTGTGCTCCATGATGGTGAGCCGCTCGACCCCGGTCGTGGCGTCCCGCTCCTTCCGGAGCGTTTCCCCCTCCTTGATGTCCTGGAACCGGACCTTGCCGCCTTCCTCGGCGACGATCGGGATCGCGTGCGGGTCCCACCGGCAGATGACCGTCCCGGCGGGAACTTCCTGGCCGTCCGTCACGAGCATTTCCGCGCCGTACGGGACGGAAAACTTTTCGATCACCTGCCCCGCCTTGGTCCGGAGGATGAACAGCTCCCCGGTGCGGGACAGGACGATGTTCTGGCCCTGTTCGTTCGCGACGACGTTGATCCGCTCGAAGAGGACGACGCCGGCCTTGCGGGCCTTGTACTCGCTCTCGGCGATGGTCTTCCCGGCCGCCCCGCCGATGTGGAACGTCCGCATCGTGAGTTGGGTGCCCGGCTCGCCGATCGACTGGGCGGCGATGATGCCGACGGCCATGCCCTCTTCCACCAGCGCCCCGGTGGCGAGGTCCATGCCGTAGCACATGCGGCAGACGCCGAGCGGGGCCTGGCACGTCATCGGGCTGCGGACGGTGATCTTGTCGAGCCCGAGCTTCTCGATCAGCCGGGCCTTCTCCGGGGAGAACATCTCGTTCTCCTCGACGATCGCCTCGCCGGTCGTCGGGTGGTAGATGGCGTTGCGGCTGATGCGGCCGCGGATCGCGTCGTACAGCGGGCGGTCGACCTCTTCCCCCTTGTACATGATCCCCTTGGTGACGCCCTGCGTGCTGCCACAGTCGTACATGGTGATGACGACGTTCTGCGCCACGTCCGCCAGCTTCCGGGTCAGGTACCCGGAGTCGGCCGTCTTCAGCGCGGTGTCCGCGAGGCCCTTCCGGGCCCCGTGCGTGCTGGAGAAGTACTCCAGCACCGTCAGCCCTTCCCGGAAGTTGGACTTGATCGGCGTCTCGATGATCTCGCCGGACGGCTTGGCCATGAGGCCCCGCAGCCCGGCGAGCTGCCGGATCTGCTCCTGGCCCCCCCGCGCCCCGGAGATCGCCATCAGGTAGACCGGGTTCAGGTACGGCACCACCTTGCCGGTCTCGTCCGGCCGGCGGTCGTGGGCGAGGTCCTTCATCAGCTGCCGGGTGATCAGCTCGCGGGCCTCGGTCCAGTGCTCGATCGTCTTGTTGTACCGCTCCTGTTCCGAGACGATCCCCCGCTCGTACTGCTTGCGGAGCTTTTCGACTTCCTTGTCCTTGTCCTTGAGGACGCCCTCCTTGTTCTCCGGCGTCCGCAGGTCGCTGGCGGCGAAGCTCAGGCCGGACTTCGTCGACTCGCGGAACCCGACCTCCTTCATCCGGTCCAGCAGCGTGATCGTCTCGCGGCGGCCGAGCAGCTGGTAGCAGTCGGCGATGATCCGCGACAGGTACTTCGACCCGAGCGCGAGGTCGTAGAACGCCATCTTCGGGTGGAGGATGTCGTTGAAGATGACCCGGCCGACGGTCGTCCGGACGAGGCCGTTCGGCTTGCGGGGGATGTCCTCCGGCACCGTCGCGCCGCGCTCGTTCTTCACCTCCGAGATGACGTGCTTCTCGATCGGCAGCCGCACCTGGATGCGGGCGTGCAGCCCGAGCTTGCCCTCGGCGTGGGCGCGGAACACCTCGGCCGGCGAGTGGAAGATCATGCCGTCGCCGGCCTCGATCTTCTCCCCCTCGTCGCCCCGGGCGGCCGTCACCCAGTAGCACCCCATCACGATGTCCTGCGACGGCGAGATGATCGGGTTGCCGTTCGCCGGGCTGAAGATGTTGTTCGTGGACATCATCAGCACGTAGGCTTCCACTTGCGCCTCGATCGAGAGCGGCAGGTGGACGGCCATCTGGTCGCCGTCGAAGTCGGCGTTAAAGCCCTTGCACACGAGCGGGTGGATGCGGATCGCGTTCCCTTCGATCAGCACCGGCTCGAACGCCTGGATGCCGACGCGGTGCAGCGTCGGGGCCCGGTTCAAGAGCACCGGGTGGGACTTCGTCACCTCTTCGAGGATGTCCCAGACCTGGTCGTCCTTCCGCTCCAGCATCTTCTTCGCGGACTTGATCGTGTCCGCGTGGCCGAGCTCCTTCAGCCGGCGGATGATGAACGGCTGGTACAGTTCGAGCGCGATCTTCTTCGGCAGCCCGCACTGGTGCAGCTTCAGTTCCGGGCCGACGACGATGACCGACCGGGCCGAGTAGTCGACCCGCTTGCCGAGCAGGTTCTCGCGGAAGCGGCCTTGCTTCCCCTTGATCATGTCCGTCAGCGACTTCAACGGCCGGTTGGACGAGCCGAGCACGGGCCGCTTGCACCGGTTGTTGTCGAACAGCGCGTCCACGGATTGTTGCAGCATCCGCTTCTCGTTGCGGATGATGACCTCCGGCGCGTTCAGGTCGACGAGCTTCTTCAGCCGGTTGTTCCGGTTGATGATCCGGCGGTACAGGTCGTTCAGGTCGGACGTGGCGAAGTTGCCGGAATCGAGCAGCACGAGCGGCCGGAGGTCCGGCGGGATGACCGGGATGCACTCCAGGAC
The DNA here is from genome assembly GCA_964444365.1 of uncultured Alcaligenaceae bacterium. GTDB lineage: Bacteria > Planctomycetota > Planctomycetia > Gemmatales > Gemmataceae > CAYUHJ01. The sequence goes on from CAYUHJ010000006.1 coordinate 14,982, forward strand.
CATCCACTCGCACTTGTTGGACGAGTCGCGGAGGGCCTCGATCGTCTTGAGCCGCTTGACGAGTTCCTTGGTCCGCTGCTTGGACGCCTTCTCGCCGCGGAGCAGTTCCTTGTCGAGCCGGCCGCGCAGGTCCGCGGAGACTTCGACAAGGTTGAGCTTGTCGGAGCCGAGGAGCTTCTTGATGGCCTCCGCGCCCATGTCGACTTCGAACGTCTCGCCGTACTCGGCCCGGCAGGCGCGGAACTCGTCCTCGGTGAGGAGTTCGCGCTCCTTCAGCGTCTTGGTGCTGCCCGGCACCTTGGCCCCGACGGTGCCCTCGTTCACGTCGATGACGACGTAGTCCTGGAAGTAGATGACCTTTTCCAGGCTGGACGTCTTCATGTCCAGGAGCGTCCCGAGGCGGGACGGCATGGCCTTGAAGAACCAGATGTGGACGACCGGGGCGGCCAGTTCGATGTGGCCCATCCGCTTGCGGCGGACGCGGCTGTGCGTGACCTTGACGCCGCACCGGTCGCAGATCATCCCCTTGTACTTCATCCCGCGGTACTTGCCGCAGGTGCATTCCCAGTCTTTCTCCGGCCCGAAGATGCGCTCGCAGAACAGGCCGTCTTTTTCGGGGCGGTACGTCCGGTAGTTGATGGTTTCCGGCTTCTTGACCTCGCCGAAGCTCCACGACCGGATGTCGTGCGGGCTGGCGAGGCTGATCCGGACGGCCCCGTAGTCGTTGATGCGGTCGTAGGTGCCCGTCTCGGAAGCGGCGGCAGCGGCGGCGGTGGACATATGCGAACACTCCCCATGCGGTGAGTCGATCAGAATCAGTCAGCGGCAAGCGGAAGCAACCACTTGCCGGGTCGTTACTCAGACGGCTCCGCGGTCGATGCCGAAGATCATGACCGACGAGCCGATTACATGAATCAGGACGTTTGGCGTGATGCCATCGAAGCTCAACATCGCGCTATCGCAGTAGCCTTGTTGATTGACCGCGAGCCAACTCCACCCGAGTTCGACACCGGCAAACCGGTCGAGGGCGGAGCCGGTCAAGGCGTGGTGATCGGCCGACGGTTGAAAGTCCGCGTCCGAGAACCGCACCTCCAGTGCGTCGGTGTCAGGATCGGGACGGAAAGCCAACGTTGCGTGTTCAAACGCCAACACCAGCTCGTCCCGGCAGCCATCCACCAGCACCTCGAACACCCCATTGAGCCGGTACGGGGCATCCCGTTCTGGAACGAGCATCGGGTTCAAGGAAGTCGCAATGCTCACGGTTCCCACCTCAATACTGCTCGCCAAGACGCTTGGCTTGCTTGACGATCTTGATCGCCGTTTCAGCAGTGGCGTCGCCGGCCACCGCGGCATCGGCGGCTTCGCCGAGGGTTCGGTTCGCCCATGGTCCGGCTTGCCGAACATTCGATGCCGATCCGCCACGCTCGCGGATCATCTCGGCGACGGTTCGCTCGGCGTCTCCCGCGAGACTGCCGAGCTTCCGGGCCGAAGCGGGTGACAGAGCCATGTCATCACACCCGCTTCTTCTCCAGTTGCATGTTCAGCCCGAGCCCGCGGATTTCGTGGGTGAGCACGTCGAAGCTCGCCGGGGTGCCGGCCTCCAGGGTGTTCTCGCCCTTGACCATGCTCTCGTAGATCTTCGTCCGGCCTTCCACGTCGTCGGACTTCACCGTCAGCAGTTCCTGCAAGATGTAAGCGGCCCCGTAAGCTTCGAGCGCCCACACTTCCATCTCGCCGAACCGCTGGCCGCCGAACCGGGCCTTCCCGCCGAGCGGCTGCTGGGTGATGAGGCTGTACGGCCCCGTCGCCCGGGCGTGGACCTTGTCGTCCACGAGGTGGTGCAGCTTCAGCATGTAGATGTAGCCGACCGTCACCGGCTGCTCGAACTGCTCGCCGGTGCGGCCGTCGTACAGGACGGACTTCCCGGTGTCGGACAGCCCGGCTTCCCGCAGGGCCGCCTTGATTTCGTCCTCGGTCGCCCCGTCGAACACCGGGGTGACGGCCTTGAACCCGAGCTTCGAGGCGGCGTACCCCAGGTGGGTTTCGAGAATCTGACCCACGTTCATCCGGCTCGGCACGCCCAGCGGGTTGAGCAGGATGTCGACCGGCGTGCCGTCCTTGAGGAACGGCATGTCCTCCTCGGGGAGGATCTTCGAGATGACCCCCTTGTTCCCGTGCCGGCCGGCCATCTTGTCGCCGACGGAGATCACCCGCTTGGTGGCGACGTAGCACTTCACCATCTGCTGCACGCCGCTCGGGAGTTCGTCCCCGCGGGTGAGCGAGTGGAGCTTCCGCTCCTGCTCGTCGATGAAGAACTGCAGCCGCTCCCAGTGCCGGGCGTAGATCTTGTGGGCCTGCTTCGCCTTGTCCGGCGTGCGGATGTCCAGGTTGTCCAGCTTGAACGCCTTCGCCTGCTCCGCGACCACGGTGTCGTCCTTCTCGGACGCCAGCGGCTTGCCGGTGTTCGGGTCCTTGAGGTCCTTCTTGTCGAGGACGTCTTCGAGGGCCTTCACCAGTTCGCGGAACTGCTCGGCGATCTTGGCCGAATACAGGGTGGTGATCTCCTTCTTCCGCTTCGCCAGCTCCTTCTTCTCGTCGTCGGTCATGCTCGCCTGCCGGCTGAACCGGTGCGTGGCGATGACGACGCCTTCCACGCCGGACGGCACTTCCAGCGAGTCGTTCTTCACGTCCTCGCCGGCCCGGCCGAAGATCGCGTGCAGGAGCTTCTCTTCCGGCGTCAGTTCGCTCCGACTCTTCGGCGACACCTTCCCGACGAGGATGTCGCCGGGCTTGACGAACGTCCCGATCCGGACGATGCCGTAGTCGTCGAGGTTGTTCAGCGCCTTCGGCGAGACGTTCGGGATGTCCCGGGTGAACTCCTCCTTGCCGAGCTTCGTCTCGCGGATTTCGATCTCGAACTCCTCGATGTGGATCGAGGTGTACGTGTCGTTCTGGACGAGCCGCTCCGAGATGATGATGGCGTCCTCGAAGTTGTACCCCTCCCACGACATGAACGCGACGAGCACGTTCCGGCCGAGGGCGAGTTCGCCGTTCAGGGTCGCCGCCCCGTCGCAGAGGATCTGGCCGCGCTTGACCTTCTGGCCGATCCGGACGATCGGCCGCTGGTTCAGGCACGTCCGCTCGTTCAGCCCGTGGTACTTCCGCAGCGGGTACTCGCGGACGATCTTGTCCTTCTCCTCGATCTTGATCCGCTCGGCGTCGACGTACACGATGGTCCCGTCGTCGAGCGCCCGCTGGAGCATCCCGGAGTGCTTGGCGACTTCCTTCTCCAGACCCGTCGCCACGATCGCGGGTTCGGGGCAGAGCAGGGGCACGGCCTGCCGCTGCATGTTCGACCCCATCAGCGCCCGGTTCGCGTCGTCGTGCTCCAGGAACGGGATGAGCCCGGCCGAGACGCCGACCATCTGCTTCGGGGACACGTCGATGAAGTCGACCTTGCTCGTGACCAGGGAGGTGAAGTCCCCGGCGTGCCGGCCGTCGACGCGGTCGACCGCGATCTTGTCGCCGTCCGTCTTCACGTCCGCCGGGGCGAGGCGGAGTTCGCCTTCCTCGTCGGCCCGCAGCTTCTGCACGTCGTGGGTCAGCCGGCCGGCCTCGATCTTCCGGTACGGGGTGATGAGGAACCCGTACTCGTCGATCTCCGCGAAAATGCTGAGCGACGAGATCAGGCCGATGTTCGTCCCTTCCGGGGTTTCGATCGGGCAGATCCGGCCGTAGTGCGAGATGTGGACGTCCCGCACCTCGAACCCGGCCCGCTTCCGGTTCAGGCCGCCCGGCCCGAGGGCGGACAGCCGCCGCTCGTGCGTCAGCTGGGCGAGCGGGTTCGTCTGGTCCACGACCTGGGACAGTTCCGACCGGCCGAAGAAGTACTCGATCGCGGCACTCACCGACTTCGGGTTGATGAGCGTCCGCGGGGTCATTTCCTCCGCGTCCTTGATCGCCATCCGCTCCTGCACGGTCCGGCGGAGCTTGAGGAAGCCCTTCCGCAGTTCGTCCGCGGCGAGCTCGTCGATCGTCCGCAGGCGGCGGTTGCCGAGGTGGTCGATGTCGTCGACGCCGCCCTTGCCGGCCCGGAGGTCGAGGACGTACTTGATGGCGTTGACGAAGTCGACGCTGCGGAGCGTCATCTCCGTTTCGGGGACCGTCTGGTCGAACTTCCGGTTGATCCGGAACCGCCCGACGCGGCCGAGCCGGTAGCGGTTCGGGTCGAGGAACTTTTCCTTGAACAGGTCGCGGGCCTTCTCCAGTTGCGCCGGGTTGCCGGGGCGGAGCCGCTGGTAAATCTTCAGCAGCGCGGCCTCGTGCGAGTCCGTGCCGTCCTCGGCCAGCGAGTTGACGATGACCGGGTCCTTCTGCGGCGGCAGGGCCGTCACCTCGGTGATCATCGACCGCATCGCGCTGTCGACGGCGGCGGCGGTGAACGGCTTGCCGCTGTCCACGAACACTTCGCCGGTGTCCGGGTCGATCACGTCGTCGACCGCGATCATCGGCGGGATGCCGACTTCCGGGTCGCCGATCAGCTTCGCCCGGGCCTTGTCGTTCAGCTTGACCGTCTCGACCTCGTAGAACTCGCGGAGCATGCTCGCGGTGCTGCTGTACATCGGGTCCATCGCCCGCAGCAGCGTCAGCGCGGAGAACTTTCCGGACTGGTCGATCCGGACCCCCATCGTGTCCTTTTTCGTGACGTTGATCTCGATCCAGCTGCCGCGCTCCGGAATGATCCGGCAGCTGTGCATGTCCTTGTCGGCCTCCCGCTCGACGACGAAGTCCACGCCGGGCGAGCGGTGGAGCTGCGAGACGACGCAGCGCTCCGCCCCGTTGATGATGAACTCGCCGCCGCCGATCATGATGGGCATGTCGCCGAGGTAGACTTCCTCCTCGACCGCCGTCCCGTCGGCCTTCTTCAAGCGCAGCCAGACGCGGAACGGCCGGCCGTAGGTGAGGCGGAGCTGGCGGCACTCGTCGGCGTCGTACCGCGGCTTGCCGAGCTCGTACTTGACGTAGTCGAGGGCGATCTTCTTGTCGTAGCTCTCGATCGGGAAGATCTCGCGGAGCACCCCTTCGAGGCCGGTGGGCGTGCGCTTGTCGTACTGGACGTCCAGCTGGATGAAGCGGTCGTACGACCGGGTCTGGATGTCGGTGAGCGGGGGCACCGGCGCGGCGTCGCCGAAGCGGCCGAAGTCCCGATCCTTCGTGGGGACAATGATGCGTTGGGCCGGAATGGCCATCGGGAGCGTCTCCTACCCGGAAACGGGAAGACGACGCAGCAACCCGACCCTTGCGGGCAACGGGGCTTGCGGCGTGCGTCGGGATGCGTTATTGATTCGGTAACAGCTGGCGGACGCGCGTCCGGCCGGCCCACGACACAACCCTTCGCCGTGCTCCCGGGTCGGGAGCCGAGGGGAAGAGCGGGTTGGCCGAACGGGGGAAACAAAACGTGACGGTCGGGAGCAAGTGGGTTGCGCGCATTGTCACCACTGGCTTCGCGAAACGGCCGTCGGCGTCCGAACGTCTCGGCAGGGGCTTCCCGACGAGTCTCCGGACGCACGGCCGGAATAAGCGGTCGTCTTGACCACACAAGACCATGATACCCGTGAAGAATGGCCGCGGCCATCCCCCACGGGCATTTTTTTTGCTACGCGGCTCAGACGCCCTTGACCGACACCTTCGCGCCGGCTTCTTCCAGCTTCTTCTTGATGTCTTCGGCCGTCTTCTTGTCCACGCCTTCCTTCATCGGCTTCGGAGCGCCTTCGACGGCACCCTTTGCTTCGGCCAGGCCGAGCCCGGTGATCTCGCGGACAACCTTGATGATGCCGATCTTCTTGGCCGCATCGAAGCCCGGCTCGAGAATGACGTTGAACTCGGTCGGCTCGGCAGCCGGGGCGGCCGGGCCAGCCGGACCACCGACGGCCGGACCCGCAACGGCGACCGCGCCTGCGGCCGGCTCGATGCCGTACTTTTCCTTCAGGAGAGTCTTGAGTTCGACCGCTTGGGCCAGGGTGAGGCCGGCAATCTTTTCGCCCAGTTCGGCAATGGCGCTCATGGGTTCAGTTCCTTTCACGAAAACTGGGCCGGCTGAAGCGGGCCGGCGACACGCGTAATAGTGGTTCGGTCAGTGCGAGCGCCGTTCATACGGAGCGGTGCTCGTCGGAAAAGGTTCACCCCGCCGCGGCCGGGGCCGCCTCCGCGGGAGCTTTTTCTTCGATCGCCTTCAGAATCCCGGCGAGGTTCGACGCCGGGGCCGTGAGCAGGTTCGCGAGGTTGCCGCCCGGCGACAGGATCGCGTTGAGCAGGTCCGCGATGGCCTCCTCGCGGGTCGGCAACGTCTCCATCACGTCGATGGACACGAGCTGCCCGTCGGCGACGCCGGTCTTGATCTTGTACTTGTCCGGGGCCTTCGGGTCCTTCTTGGCCGCCTCTTCCTTGACGGTCTTGCTCAGCTCCTTGACGTTCGCCCCGCCCCAACAGAGCAGCGTCGTCCCGGCCCAGTGGCCGTCCACGGCGATGCCGTTCTCGGCGAAGACCTTTTTGGCGAGGGAGTTCTTCACCATCTGGCAGCGGATCTTCTTCGCCCGCAGGTTCTTGCGGAAGTTGTAGTCCGTGGCCGCGTCCACCTTCAGCGGCTCGACGAGGACGTAGTCCTTCACCCCGGCGAACGCCTTCCGCAGGGTGTCGAGCTCGAACGCCTTGACTTTCTTACTCATCTCTGTGACCCAGTCTGGTAGGTCGGGCCGAGTCTTCGTGGCCCGACAATGTCCCCGCGTCGGGCCTCGAAGACTCGGCCCGACCTACAAGCTTGATTCGTTCACTCACATGGACAATCGCACCGCCGGCGACATGGTCGCGGACAGCACGATTCCGTTGATGAAGTTCCCGCGGACGCCGGACGGCTTGGCCGCCCGGACGGCCTCGACGAACGTCGTGATGTTCGCCGTCAGCTTGTCGTCGTCGAAGCTCATCTTGCCGACGCCGGCGTGGATCTGGCCGGTCTTGTCGGAGCGGTACTCGACCTTGCCGGCCTTGAACTCGCGGACGGCGGCGGCGACGTCGGCCCCGGCCGGGATCACGGTGCCGGCCTTCGGGGTCGGCATCAGGCCGCGCGGCCCGAGCACCTTCCCGAGCCGGGACACCTGGCCCATCATGTCCTGGGTCGCGATCGCCACGTCGAAGTCGAGGAACCCTTCGGTCTGAATCTTCCCGACGAGGTCGGCGGCCCCGGCGAACTCGGCCCCGGCGTCCTTCGCCTTCTGGACGTTGTCCCCCTGGCAGAAGACGACGACGCGGACCGCCTTGCCCAGCCCGTGCGGCAGCGGGATCGCGCCGCGGACCATCTGGTCGGACTGCGTCGAGTCGATGCCGAGGTTCATGTGAATCTCGACGGTCTCGTCGAACTTCGCCCGCTTCATCGCCTTGAGGGCGGCGACGGCCTGCTTCACGGGCAGGGCGGGGGTCGCGCGGACCTTGGCCGTCACGTTCTTCAGGTGGTTGCGGAGCTTCTTGCCGCGGCGGGGCGGCACGCCGGGCTTCTTCTTTTTCTTGACCGTCGGCAGCTCGGCGACCGCCTCCGGCTTCTCGGCGGGCGCGGCGGCCGGGGTGGCGGGAGCTTCAGCGGCCGGGGCCGCGGCGGGCGTTTCGGGTTCGGTCGCCATGACGATCACTTCCCATAGGCCCGCTGTCGCGTCGGGACAGCGGACGAAAAAACCCGCCCGTCGCAGTGCGGTTCGCGCGTGCGGCGGGTGGGGAGACTGGTTTGATTATTCGGCGGGCGTTCGCGCTTCAAGGGGAACTTGCCGAAAATCACCGGAATCTGCCACCCTGCGAGGTCCGGCCGCGGTCGCGCCCGGAGCGCCCCGTCAGTCGACGATCGCGAGCCCCATGCTCCGGGCGGTGCCGGCGATGATCCGGGCGGCGTGCTCGACGTCCCGGGCGTTCAAGTCCTGCAACTTCTTCGTGGCGATGTCCGTCACCTGCTTTTTGGTGACGGAGAAGCCCTTGTACTTCCCGCCCTTCTTGGCCTCGGCCGGGATCACGTCCCCGCCGGCCTTCTTCGTGTGCGGGATCTTCGCGGCGAGCTTCAGCAGCACCGCGGCGGGCGGCGACTTGATTTTGAACTCGAAGCTGCGGTCCGAGTACACCGTGATGACCACGGGGAGCATCATCCCCTTGGTGTCCGGCCCGCCGGTCTTGTCGTTGAACTGCTTGACGAACATCCCGATGTTCACGCCGTGGGCACCGAGGGCGGGGCCGACGGGCGGGGCGGGGGTTGCGGTCCCGCCGGGACACTGGAGTTTCACCTGGGCGGTGACTTGCTTGGCCATTGCTTCCTACCCGAGACGCCCCGCCGCGCACGCCGGACCGGGGTCGTCGATTCGCGAACTCGTGTCGATTCCCCGTCGCGTGAAGACGGGGAAAGAGACATCGTAGCAGATTTTCTGAAGAGTCAAGGCAACCTTGCGCCGGGGTTCGGGTTAAGGGAAGATCGGCGAGTCGCGAACCCTCCCCCGCTCGGGTTGTCTTCTTTGCGTCCGCCACTCCCCGGAGGCTTCGCCGTGCTGCACTCCTGGAACCTCACGCCGGACGATGCGGTCGCGCTCCAGTGCGAGCTCGCCGCCCGCGTCGACGTGGCCGTGCCGCTCGGCGAAGTCGCGACGGTGGCGGGGTGCGACATCGCGTACCACCTGACGGACCCGGTGCTGTATGCCGCGGTGGTCGTGGTGAGACTGTCGGATCGGGCGGAAGTCGAACGTTCGGTGGTAACCGGGGAAGTGACCTTCCCGTACGTGCCGGGCTTGCTGTCGTTCCGCGAAGCCCCCGCGCTGCTCGACGCATTCCGCGGTTTACGGACCGTTCCCGATTCCGTTATGCTCGACGCCCAGGGCATCGCCCACCCGCGGCGGTTCGGGCTCGCCTGTCACCTCGGGCTGTGGCTGGACCGGCCGACGGTGGGGTGTGCGAAGAGCTGGCTGGTCGGCGAGTACGACGAGCCCGGCCCGACCGCCGGGGACGTCAGCCCGCTGACGATCGCCGGCGAGCACGTCGGGGACATGGTGCGGTCGGCGACGGGGGTGAACCCGGTGTTCGTGTCGCCGGGGCACAAGGTGGACGTGGCGGGGGCGACGCGGCTCGTGTGCGCGACGCTCGGCGGGTACCGCCACCCGACCCCGACGCGGCTGGCCCACATGGCGGCGAACGACGCCCGCGCCAGGGCGGGGAGTTGAGTCAATCGCCGCGATTTCCCCCTTCGGGACGCCCCGCGAGGGGCGTCGGCGGACCGACCGGATTTCGCAGGGGGAACGCACGCGGCGGCGCGACCGCACCCGCCGGGCGTCGGAGCGGGGCGGACCGAGAGCGCGGCGTCGCGGACGCGGTCCGGGCCCGGCGGCTTGAGCCGTTCGGCCGAAGTTGCGGCGAAGCCGGGGACCGGTCGGGCGGCGGGACCGGTTCGCGATGCGCGGCCCGTCGAACCCCTGCGCGGGGCGGGGCGGGGCGAAATCGCGGCGGGGCGGGCCGGGGAAATCTTTCACCGGTTCGCGCGCCGGCGACGATAGACTCAGCGTAGAATGGGCCGCCAGGGGTGAACGCTTGCACCCTGTCGGCCCGCAGGACGAACGCCGGCCGCGAGGACACGCGGCCGGCCGACCCCCGACGAGGACCGCCCGGTGGCGGAGGGTTCGGGGGGGCAGGACGGCCGACGAGGGTGCGGGATCCGCGGACGCAGCGGACCCCCCGCCCGACCGAACGGGCGGGTTGATCCCGGCTTCCCGGCCCGTGTAAACCAACTTCTGACGGTCCCGACGGACCGCAGGGGAGACGACCGAATCATGCCGCAACGACCTTCCCCACGGTGGCCGTCCCGAATCGTCGGCCGCCCGCTGGGTTCCTCTCCCGGTCTGCTGACGAACCGCCTGAAGGCGGTCGACCCGCTCGCGCCGCTGAAGGCCGAAGCCCCCGACGCCGACGGCATCCGCCGCGGGCTGGTGGCCAAGGTCAAGCAGCTCATCGCCGACGGCGAGTACGACCTGTCCGACCGCTGGCAGGCGGCCGAACAACGACTGTTGAACCGGATCGGAGATTTTACCGCACGCGGTCTGGATTGATCTTTCTCCCTCCCCCTTGAGGGGGGAGGGTTGGGGTGGGGGTGAAAGCTTCACCACTCAAGCAACCCCCACCCTCACCCTCCCCCCTCCCAGGGGGAGGGAACCAGAATCAATACAACTCGCGCGGAGTGCAGCCCCGGCGTCGCCACCGGTCGGTTTCCGCCCCCGTCGAAACGTCGCTTCACCCGGTGGGGTGTCCCTACTGTTTGGGGCGGTGTTCGTTACACGGCGACCCAGAGGGACGGCCAGGCCGGGGTTTGGCTCATCGCCCGGAGCTCCGCCAGCGGGCCGACGTGCGCTACCCGCCACCGCGCGCCCGTCCGCTTCATCCGCAGGTTCACCACCTGCTTGATCCCCCCTTCCACCGCGCCGCTCCCGATGCTCCGGCCCGCCGCCAGCCGCTCCGCGTAACCCACCCGCGTCGGGTGCTGCGTCGCGTACCCCGCCAGGTCCACCAGCGGGTCCGTTGCCGCGTCCGGTGGGACCGCCGCGAACGCCCCGCCCAGCCACCGCTCGAACCCCGCCTTGCCCTCCGACAGCACCGCCCGACGCCCGGCCTCGCACCGGCCGCGGATCGCCTCGGCCGTCCCGCCCATCGCCGTCATGGCCCGGTTGACGTGGTCCAGCAGGTGATAAATGTCCAGCACCCCGGCCGCCTGCGGCAGGTGGTCCGCGGCCAGGTTCCAGATCCACTCGGCCCCGTCGCCCAGGACCGTCACGGCCGGGGTCGTCGTCACCCCCAGCCGGTCCGACTCCCGCCGCAGACGCGCGCCGAACGCCTCCGCCTCTTCGATCGCGGCGACGACCGAGCGGACCGTCGGCGCGGGCAGGTCGCGCTGGTCCCACTCGTCCGGGGTGGCCGGCGAGCCCGCGTTTCGCCTCAGAAACAGGGCCAATTTGACGTCCCGCCAGCCGTCGAGGGCGTTCACCTTCCCGGCGTCGATCAGGACTTCGACCTCGCCCGCGGCCGTCGCGAACGCCGCCGCATCCGGCCGGTCGGGGCGACTCTCGGCCGCCCGCCGGGCCTCGGCGTGGGTGGTCCGGCGGATGAGTTCGTCGTCGACGGTCCACCCGCAGAACTCGGTCAGCACCTGCTGGGCGCGGGCGAACGAGTGGTCGATGCCGGCGAGGGTGACGAGGCGGCGGGCGTGGCGGGTGAGGAACCCGTCGACGCCGAGGAGGTCGTCGGCCGGGAACGCGCCGCCGGCGGCGGGGTGCCCGAGGTACGGGCGGTGCACGGCGACCGGCCCGAGGGCGGTGGTCACGACCCGGGGCTTGCGGCCCTTGGACCGGTACCCGGGGACTTTTTGGGGGCGGCGTCGGCGCGGGCCGGGAGGGCGTCGGCGAGGGTGTCGCGGAGGAGCTGGCGACCGCGGTCGAGGGCGAAGGCTTCGCAGGCGTCGAGAACGGTGCCGGGCGCGGCGGCGGCCCCGACGCGGTTGAGTTCCTGAAGGTACGCGATGGCCCGCTCGTACTGGAGGCGCTCGGCGTCCGTGTGGTATTCGACGGTCAGGGCGGGCATCCGTACCTCCCGGAGAGTGGTGGGAACCGACGATACCCGCGAACGACCGCCCCAAACAATAGGGACACCCACCCGGTGACCCGAGTCGCCGGTTCGCCCAGCGCCCGCTATAATAACGACGTGTGTCGGCCCCCCAGCCCACGGAGGCGAACCGTGTCGCTGCCCGCTGTCAGCGTGTCCCTGACGCCCGAAGAGAAGTTCCGCGAGTTCCTCGCCAGCCGGTCGAAGCCGCAACGGTTCACCGACCCGCAGCGGGAGCTCGTCCGGCACATCTTCGAGAAGCACAAGCACTTCGACACGGAAGAACTGCTCGCCGACCTGGCCCGGATCGGCAGCCGGGTGAGCCGGGCGACCGTCTACCGCACGCTGACGAAGCTCGTGGACGCCGGCCTGCTCCGGCGGATCGAGGTCGGCACCCGGACGATGTACGACCACGACTACGGCTACCCGCAACACGAACACCTCGTGTGCGACATCTGCCGGGACATGATCGAGTTCCAGCACCCGGCGATCGACGCGGCCCTGGAAGCGGTCGCCGCCCAGCACGGGTTCCGGCCGGACGGCCACACCCTCGTCGTCCGCGGCACCTGTGCCGCCTGCAACGCCGAACGCGCCGCCCGCCGCCGGCTGGTGATGTAGGGGGTGGGCCTCCGGATTGTGGCACTTCGGCGAGCCGCCCACGCCAGTGGGCGGGTTGACGACAGCAAGGGGCCGGACTCGTGCTGGCCCTGGCGAGCCGCCCACGCCAGTGGGCGGGTGGACGACTCTGACCCGCCCACTGGCGTGGGCGGCTCGCCGACATCCCGAGGGACACCCGATGTTGCAGGGCGACGCAACGATTCAAGTGTGGCCGATTCAGTAGGTCACTCGCTCCGCGAGTGACTGCGCGTCAGCGCTCGAAAACGAGTGTTGCGTTCTCGGGACATGAGCCCGCAACTCGCGGAGCGAGTTGCCTACTTTTTCACTCACTGCGTCGCCCTGCCCCTGTGGGCCGTCGCTTGGTGAAGTCCCGCCCGTTCGGTACACTGGTCGGAAGAACTCCGCCGTCCCGAAGTTCTGGCCGGAACTCGCTATGCCCGATTCGTCCCCGGACCCGGTGCGGACCGTCCGCGTGGCCCCGGTCCGCCCGTCCGCGCCGGACCTGGACACGACCGACTACGAACTGTCGTTTTCCGGGATCGCGTTCCAGCCCGCCTCGACCCGCTTTCACCCGCCCTCCCCGGACGCCACCGCGGCCCGCCGGATCGCCCTCGACCCCCAGGCCCGGGAACTGTTCCAGCAGCGGATGCGGCTGTGCTGCCTGATTGCCGCCGTCCCGTTCGGGTTCTTCGTCACCTGTTCCGCGACGAACTTCATCGAACTGTTCGGGCGGGAGACCGTCGGCTGGCCGGGGCTGGTGCTGTCGGCGTTCACCCTGTCGTGGCTGGCCGGGTCCGGCGCGCTGCTCGCCACCCGCCGGCACCGCACCGAGACGTTCCTCCGGGCGATGGAGATCGCCGTCTTCGGGATGATGGCGGCGTGCTCCGCGTACTGGCAGTTCGCGGTGCTCACGGCCTACCCGCTGAACGGGTTCGAGGGGAGCGGCCACGAGACCGCGTCCGTGCTGGCGTCCGCCCTGATCGTGTACTTCGTCTGGTTCGTGCTCATCGTGTTCCACGGGGTGCTGGTGCCGAACACGCCGGGCCGGGGGGCGGCCGTCGCCGTGGGCATGTGCGTCGTCGCCCTCGCGATCAGCGCCGTGGCGGTCGTCGTCCACCCCCCGACCGCCCGCCACGCCCTGGAGCTGTACGCGATCTCCGTCACCGTGCTCGGGGCCGGCGCGGGGCTCAGCGTGTTCGGCACCGCCAAGACCCAGGCCCTCCAGTTGGAAGTGCTCTCCGCCCTCGAAGCCGTCCGCGAACTCGGGCAGTACCGGCTGCGCCAGAAGCTCGGGATCGGCGGCATGGGCGAGGTCTACCTCGCGGAGCACAGCCTGCTGAAGCGGCCGTGCGCGGTGAAGCGGATTCACCCCCGGCTGTTGAACAACCCGGAGCAGGTCCGCCGGTTCGAGCGGGAGGTCCAGGCGACGGCGCAACTCCGCCACCCGAACACGGTCGAAATCTACGACTACGGCCGGGCCGACGACGGCACCTTCTTCTACGCGATGGAGTACGTCCCCGGCGTGAGCCTCGAAGACCTCGTGGGGAAGTACGGCCCGCTGCACCCCGACCGCGTCGTCCACGTGCTGCGCCAGGTGTGCGCCGCGCTGCGGGAGGCCCACCGGCACGGGCTCGTCCACCGGGACATCAAGCCGTCGAACATTCTCGTGTGCGCCGACGGGCCGCAGCACGACCACGTCAAGTTGCTCGACTTCGGGCTGGTGCAATCGCTCATCCCGGAGGAGGCCGCCGCCGACCAGAAGCTGACGCGGGAGGGGCTGATCGTCGGCACGCCGGAGTACATGTCCCCGGAGCAGGCGACCGGCGGGACCCTCGACGGCCGCAGCGACCTGTTCAGTGTCGGCAGCATCGCGTACTTCCTGCTCACCGGGAAGGAGGCGTTCCACCGGGGGAACTCGGTGAAGACGCTGCTGGCGGTCGTCGGCGAGGAGCCGCCGCCGATCGCCGACCTCAACCCGGCGACGCCCGACGACCTGGCCGGGATCGTCCGCAAGCTGCTGGCCAAGGACGCCGCCGACCGCTACCAGACCGCCGGCGCGGCGAAAGCGGACCTCGCCAGGTCCAGCTGTGCCGGCAAGTGGACCGAAGACCGGGCTGCCGAGTGGTGGGCCACCCGCGCGGAGGCCACAGCGCAAGCCGACGCGGACCTGTACGCCCAGCCGACCCGCGAATCCCCCGCGGTGCCGAGCGGGTCGCGGGGGTAGAATGGGGCGAGGTTCCACCGGAGGGCTCGACATGAGCGTGATCCAGATCGATGCGGCGTTCCGCGACCGACTGCTCGCCGCCGGCGAAGCGGAGTTTCGCGACGAATCCGGACGGGTGATCGGGCGATTTACCCCGATCGCCGACCCGAGTCGGGTTGTCGACGACGAACTCGGCATGACGGACCTCGAACTCCGAGACGCACTCGACCCGAACCGGAAGACGTTCACCACCGCAGAAGTTCTCGCTCATGTTCGGGGGTTGTCGTGACGCGAATCGAATGGACCGACGCCGCCCGCGACCAGCTTGCCGACATTTGGGTCACGGCTTCGGTGGGGGATCGGGACGTCATCGAAGCGGTGGTTCTGGCAGTCGAACGGGATCTCATTCTCAACCCCTATCGCGTCGGCGAGTCGCGGTTCGACTGGATCCGATTCGAGGCCCGTGGCCCGCTCGGATTTTGGTTCGAGGTCACCCCGCATGGGGACCGGGTCCGCATTTTCCGCGTCCGCCGTCCCCCCCGTCGCCGGTGACGGACCGGCCCGTCCTCCGTATCCCTTCTGCATTGCCGAACGTCGACACGGAGCGTCCATGCGTACAGTCATCACCGGCGGGGCGGGGTTCGTCGGGTCGCACCTGTGCGAGCGGTTCCTCGCCGAAGGGCACGACGTCATCTGCGTCGACAACTTCCTGACCGGCCGGCCGGAGAACGTCCGGCACCTGCTCGCGAACCCGAAGTTCAAGATCGTCGTCCACGACGCCAGCACGCCGCTGTACCTGGACGGGCTGATCGACAACGTCCTGCACTTCGCCAGCCCCGCCAGCCCCGTCGACTACGTCAACACCCCGATCCAGACCCTGAAGATCGGCTCGCTCGGCACGCACGTCGCCCTCGGCATCGCGAAGGCGCACCGCGCCCGGTTCCTGATGGCCAGCACCAGCGAGGTGTACGGCGACCCCCACGTCCACCCGCAGACGGAAGACTACTGGGGCAACGTCAACCCGGTCGGCAAGCGGAGCATGTACGACGAGTCCAAGCGGTTCGCCGAGGCCATGACGATGGCGTACCACCGCGAGCACGGGGTGAACACGCACATCGTCCGCATTTTCAACACCTACGGCGAGCGGATGCGGCTCGACGACGGCCGGGTGCTGCCGAACTTCGTGGGCCAGGCGCTCCGCGGCGACCCGCTCACGGTGTACGGCGAAGGCCAGCAGACCCGCAGCTTCTGCTACGTCAGCGACCTCGTCGACGGCATCTACCGGCTACTGTTCACGGACTACCACATGCCGGTGAACTGCGGGAACGCGGTCGAGATCACGATCATGGAGTTCGCCCAGGAGATTCTGAAGCTGACCGGCAGCCAGAGCCCGATCGTGTACGAGCCCCTCCCGCCGGACGACCCGAAGCAGCGCAAGCCCGACATCACGCTGGCGAAGAAGCTCCTCGGCTGGGAGCCGAAGGTCGGCCGCGAGGAAGGGCTGAAGCGGACGCTCGAATACTTCCGGGGCAAGCACGGGAAGTAAGCGGCCGTCCGGCCGCACTCAGGAAGGGTCCTTCAACCACTTCGCGTCGAAACTCAACACCCACGAGAGCCGCGACCGCCAGGGAGCGGCCGCTTCCTGGGTCGAATCGCGCCATTGTTGGGTGAAGTACCATCGGTTGAGGGAAGGGATTTCACCGCTGGGGCGGCCGCTCCCTGGCGGTCGCGGCTCCCGGTCAGATCGCCACAATACGAAGTCTTCGATGGACGCTTCCCCTACCGCTCGTCCGGGGTCGCCCACTTCCCGTCCGGGGCGGGGCCGGGGGCGGACAGGGCGGGGAACACGTCGGGGACGGTCGCGGCGACACGGATTAGGGCGCGGTGCGGCGGGCGGAGGAACCCTTCCCGCACGAGGTGGTCCGCCCACGCGAGCAGGGGGTCGAAGAACCCGGCGGAGTTGAGCAGGACGACGGGCTTGGCGTGGATGCCGAGTTGCGCCCACGTGAGGATCTCGAACAGTTCGTCCATCGTCCCGTACCCGCCGGGCAGGGCGACGAACGCGTCGGACCGGTCGGCCATCAGGGCCTTCCGCTCGTGCATGGTGCCGACTTCGACGAGTTCGGTCGCCCCGGCGTACGCGAGTTCCTTCTCGGCGAGGCTGGTGGGAATGACGCCGAGGACGTGCCCGCCGGCGGCGACCGCGGCACCGGCCACCTCGCCCATGAGCCCGACGTTGCCGCCGCCGTAGACGAGGCCCGCCCCGCGGGCGGCGAGTTCCGCCCCGAGGGCGCGGGCGGCGGCGGCGTGGCGGGGGTCCGACCCGTGCCGGGACCCGCAGAAGACGCAGACGCGGTACACGACCCCTCCGCCCGGAACCCGGCTACTTCTTCTCGTCCGCTTTCTTCTCGTCCTTCTTCTTGTCGTCCTTCTTCGGCTCCGGCTCCTTCACGACCGGGTCTTCGAGCACGCGCTGGATGATCGCGTACTTGATCTTCAGGTCGGATTCTTTCGCCTTCGCGGCGGGGATGTCCTTCGGCCGGACGAGCACCAGGGTGACGAGGTCGCCGGGCTTGAGGTCGGTCTTGTCCCCGGCGTACCCCGGTGCCCCCTTCGGCAGCTTGAACGGCTCGAGTTCCTTGGCCGTCAGCGGAACCTTTTTGCCGGTCAGCCCGTTGAACTTCGGCCCGATCTTGACCCACCGGGTCAGCCCGCCCTCGGCGAAGGTGTAGGACAGGTCGTCGAACTTGTTCTTGGCGACCGGCACCTTGAGCGTCACCTCGTCCCCGGCCGCCTTCTTGATCTCGAAGGTGACTTCCTTCGCCTTGGCGTACTTCGACCAGTCAGTCTCGGGCTCGGCGGCGACGGCGGCCATGCCCGCGGCCAGCGCGAGGGCGGAACAGATGCGGACGGAACGGAGCATAGGGGCGGACTCCCGGCGGATCGGGCCACTGTGCCCATGCTATCGGAAAGCGGCCGCGGAAGGGAAGAAAAACCGCCCGGCGAGGGGCGCGGCGTCAGCCCGCCGTGACGGGCATGGTAGTCAACTACTTCTTCTTTTTCGGGGCGGTCAGTTCCACCAGGGAGCCGATGGTCTTGAACTCGGACGGGGTCAGGACGCCGTCGGCGTTGCGGTCCATGATGTTGAAGATGTTCTTCAGGTCCGGCGGGGTGGCCTTGCTCTTCTTCGTCACCGGGAGTTTGGCTTCCAGGGCGAGGAACTCGTCGAGCGACAGCTTGCCGTCCGGCTTCTCGGCGGGCTTGTCCGCGGGGGCGACGTCGAGGAGTTTGAACAGCTCGGCCGGGTCGGTCGGGAGCGGCTCGGCCTTCTTTGTCTTCGGGGTATCGGCGTCCGCGGCGACCGCGGTGAGGGCGAACGCGGACACGGCGACGGCGCTACACAGGACGCGACGCATGACGACCTCCGGGTACGGACGGGACTCAAGAGAGAGAGAGATGACGCCGCGGGTCCGTCCGATGCCACGCGAGGGGACGGACCCGCCGGGAGGACCTACTTCTTTTTCGCGACGAGGTCGACGTGGACGCCGATCGGCTTGAGTTCGTCGGGGGTCAGGAAGCCGTCCTTGTTCACGTCCAGGTTGGCGAACACCTTCTTCAAGTCGGGAAGGGTGGCGTTCCCCTTCTTGGGCTTCGGCAGCTTCGGTTCGAGGGCGAGCAACTCGTCCGGGGACAGCTTGCCGTCCGGCTTGTCGGCGGGTTCGACGTCGAGCAGTTTGAACAGCTCGGCCGGGTCGGTCGGGAGGGGGCCGGCCTTCTTTTTCTTGGGCTTGTCGGCGTCCGCGGCGAGGGCGGTGAGGGCGAACGCGGAGACGAGAAAGCCGCTGCACAGGATCCGACGCATGAGGAACCCCCGGTGAGAACGGGACGGACAGGGGATTCAACCCCCGCCGGCCCGCCGGGTTCCGGGTCACTTCGGGGATTCGGGGGTGCCGCCGGCGAGGAGCCCCTGGGCGGCGGCGAGTTTGACCCGGGCCTGGTGCCAGGCCATCACCGCGGCGATCACGTCCGCCCGGGCGCGGCGGGCTTCGAGAACCGCGGGCAGTTCGGCGAACGGCCCGGCCTTCTTCGCGTCCGGGAGTTTGGCGGTCGCCTGATCCGCCCGCCACCGTGCCAGGGCGACCTGCTTCCCCTGGGCCGCCAGCATCGCGGCGGCGGCGCGGGTCTCGTCGGCGGCGGCCCGCTCGCGGTCGGCGATCAGCGTGTACAGCTGCCGGCGGCGGACTTCCAGTTCGGCGGCGGCGTTCGGGTCGCACTTCGTGCCCGAGTGGGTGAGGTACGGCAACACCCCCTTGGCCGCCGCCTGGGCGGGGCCGGCGCGGCCGGCCACGTCGGTCGCCTTCGTCCGCAGGATCTCGCGAACCGTGGGCAGGGTGTCCGGCGTGAGGCCGAGGTACGCGGCGCGGAGGAACTTCAAGTCCGGGCGGTTCGCGAGGGCCACCTGCACGGCCGACTCGACGTCGATCGGCGCGTCGGCGACCGCGAACGACCCGGTCGGCCAGAGCCGGTCGCCGCCCGCCGGCAGCCCGGTCCGCCGCTTCAGGTCGATGTTCAGCAGTTCGACGCCGAGGTCCGCCTGGGCGAGGGTGCCGACGAACGACGCGCGCTGCCGGTCGAGTTCGTCCGGTTCGACCGGGACGCGGACGCCGGTGGCCCGGGCCTTGGCCACGGCTTCGCGCAACTGGTCGAGCGTGGGGAGGGCGGCCCGCATGAGTTCGCCCCGGCCCTCGGCGTCCGCGAGGCGGAAGAACTGCTCCAGGGCGTCGGCGGCCGAGCGGTTGCGGGCCTCCTCGGCGGCGTGGGTGCGGAGTTCGCGCAAGAGCGCGTCGACGGCGGCGGCCTTGGCGGCTTCGGGGTCTTTCTTGCAGGGCCGGCGGCTCGCGGGCGGCGGACCCGGCACGTCGTTCTCCCCTTCGAGCACGTCCGCGAGGGCGGTGTGGGCGACCGCCGACCGGCGGCACTCTTCTTCGGACAGGGCTCGGAAGGTGGTCTCGGCCGGCTTGCCGAGCTTCCCGAGCGGGTCCGTGTTCGGCAGCGTGCGGTAGTCCGGTTCGACCGGGACGGGCTTCGTCGCCGACAGGTCCGGGGCGGGGGCGGGCGGCCGCGGCGGCGGGATCGGTGCGACCTGCTTCGGCGTGTGGCACCCGACGACGCCCAGCACCGCAGCGGCGAGGCAGCCGGCGATCTGTGCCCGCGTCGTCATCCGCGTTCCCCTGCCGGCCTGAAACGACCCCATCCAACATCGACTTGCGCCGGAAACGAAGTGAGGGAATTTCCGGGCTTGCCGGTCGCGCCGGGGTTGCGGGCCGCTCGGGGCGCGGGGTTTGGGCAGGCCGGATAAACGGCGCGAAGTTTGTGAGAAACCGGCGGCAGGTCACCGGGGTAGATTGACCGGGCTAGTCTGTTCAGACTAGAATCGAGAAAGCTGCTTCTGGTCCGTTCGGTCTATTGTCTGGCGAGAACACCACTCGGCGCGAAGAAATGGCAGTAACCTCTACCCCTACCGAAGTTTTCGACCGCGACCCGTCCGAGTCGCCGGGGTCGGACACGGCCAGGTTGCGGCGGGAGCAGATCATCGAAGCCGCGATGGACGTGATCGCGACCCAGGGGTTGCACAAGCTCTCCCTTTCGCAGATCGAAGCCCGGACCGGGATGGCCCGCGGGCACCTGACCTATTACTTCCCGACGAAGGAAGCGATTCTTCTGGCGGTGTTCGACCGGATGCTCGACCGGATGATCGAGCAGGCCCTGCAGTCCGGCGGGCCGGTCCCCGGCACCGGCCGGGCGTGGGAGTGCGTGCAGTTCATGTTCGGCCGGCACCTGCAGCCGATGGACCCGCACCGGCAGGCGTTCGGCAGCCTGCTGCACACGTTCCTCGCCCAGATTCACTACCGGGACGACTACCGGGCCAAGCTCGCGGAGCGGAACGCCGAGTGGCGGTCCCACATGGCCGCGGACTTCGCCGGCAGCGGGGCGACCGCCGCGCCGCCGGACGTCGTCGCCTCGATCGTCATGGCCCTGGTGCAAGGGCTGATCCAACAACTCGCGGTCGACCCGGCCGCGTTCGACCGCACGGTCATGCTCGAAACCCTCGTCCGGATGCTCGGCCCGTTGTTCGGCCGCGGTTCGGACGCACCCGAAGGGGAGTCCCGATGAACCCGACGACCCGCCCGGCCCCCGCGGTGAACGGCGAGATGCTCGACCGCGTCCAGCGGTTGCGGCTCGACACCCAGCTCGGCGGCGCGAAGGCCGGCGGCGGCGGGGGCGTCACGTGGCTGCCGTGGGTCCTGTGCCTCGTCCTCGCCCTGGCGTGGGGCGGCGTGGCGATCCGGACCTACCGCAACGCCCCGGCGAACGCGGATTCCGAACCCAGCCCCTCCGCTTCCGCCGCCAAGCCGACACCGAGCAACACCCCCGCCCCGCCCGAGCCCGCCGCCGGCGCGATCGAACTCGAAGTGAAAGGCTACCTCGTCCCCGCCCAGCAGATCGCGGTCAGCCCGATCGAGGTGCAGGGGCGGATCATCGAGCTGAACGTCGTCGAGGGCAAGCTCTTCCAGAAGGGCGAAGTGCTGGCGAAGATCGACGACTCGCTGTTCAAGGAGTCCGCCGCCGAGGCGGACGCGGCGCTGGCGTCCGCCCGGCAGCGGCTGGCCGCGGCCCAGCAGCGGTGGAACGCGCTGCTTCCCAAGTCCGTCCGGGCCGTCGAAATCACCCAGACGGAGGCGGAACTCGAAGAGGCGGAGGCAGCAAAGGTCCGGGCAACCGACGACCTGAAGCGGTTGCAGACGATCGGCGCGTCTGCCGCGGCGCGGGAGCTGATCCAGGCCACCGCCGAGGCCCGCACCGCGACCGCCCGGGTCGAACGGTTGAGGGCAACGCTTCAACTGCTGAAGGAAGGCCCGCGCGAGGAGCAGAAGGCCGCCGCGAAAGCGGACGTCGCCGCCGCCGAGGCCGACGTCACCGCCGCCGAGGCTCGGTCGCGGCAGGCGAACTGGCGGCTCGGCAACTGCGTCATCCGCGCCCCCATCACCGGCACCGTGCTGACGAAGAAGGCCGAGCTCGGCAACCTCGTCAACCCGCTGGCGTTCGCCGGCTCGTCCGGGTCCGTGTGCGACATCGCCAACCTCGCGGACCTGGAGGCCGACCTGGAAATCCCCGAGCGGGACATCGCCAAGCTGAAGGTCGGCCAGCCCTGCCGCGTCCGGGCCGACGCCTACCCCGGCAAGACCTACAGCGGCCGCCTCGACCGCATCATGCCCATCGCCAACCGCGCGAAGAGCATCGTCAACGTGCGGGTGAAAGTGACGTTGCCCGAAGGCGAAGTACCGGGAACCTTCTTGAAGCCCGAGATGGGCGCAGTGGTTTCATTCCTACCCATGAAGTGACCCCGTGTAGCCGCGACGCGCAGCGGAGCGTGTCCCCCACCCCCGAGAACCCTCATGGCCATCGTCGAAGTCCGCAACCTGTACAAGTCGTTCACCCGCGGGGCGGAGCGGATCGACGTCCTCATGGACCTCAACCTCGACGTGCGGGCCGGCGAGTTCGTCGCGCTCATGGGGCCGTCCGGGTCCGGGAAGACGACGCTGCTCAACCTCATCGCCGGGCTCGACTCGCCGACCGAGGGGACGATCACCATCGGCAACATGGAGATTTCGTCCCTCTCCGAGAGCGAACTCGCCCGGTGGCGGACGCGGAACGTCGGGTTCGTGTTCCAGTTCTACAACCTGCTCCCGGTGCTCACGGCCTACGAGAACGTCGAACTCCCGCTGTTGCTGTTGCCCCTGTCGCGCGACCAGCGGCGGCAGCAGGTCGAGAACGCCCTCGGGCTCGTCGGCCTGTCCGACCGGATGACCCACCGGCCGGGGCAACTGTCCGGGGGCCAGTGCCAGCGGGTCGGGATCGCCCGGGCGATCGTCACGGACCCGACCATCATCGTCGCCGACGAGCCGACCGGGGCGCTGGACGCGAAGTCCGCGAAGGACGCCCTCGACCTGCTGAACCTGCTCCGGGGCGAACTCGGGAAGACGATCATCATGGTGACCCACGACCCGCACGCCGCCGAGCGGGCCCAGCGGATCGTGATGCTGGAGAAGGGC
This sequence comes from uncultured Alcaligenaceae bacterium, assembly GCA_964444365.1. Classification (GTDB taxonomy): domain Bacteria; phylum Planctomycetota; class Planctomycetia; order Gemmatales; family Gemmataceae; genus CAYUHJ01. The sequence continues at coordinate 37,578 of CAYUHJ010000006.1, forward strand.
CGCCTCGTCGGGGACCGGGCGGACGAACTCGCCGCGGCCGCCCGCTGACGATTGTTTCCATCCCCCCTGGGAGGGGGTAAGAGGCCACCCGCTTACTCCTTCGGAGCCCCGCGATGTCCGGATTCGAGCAGTACGGGGTGTCGGCCGCGCCCGATCCGTCCCTGATCCAGCTGGCGGTCTACGGCACCCTGTTCATGGTGGGGTTGCTGCTGCTACTGACGGTGCTGGCCGTCCTGACCCTGCCGATCTTCTTCCTCGCCCTGTTCCTGATGGAGTGCGGGCTGCGGCTCGTGCAGGAGTCCCCGGACCCGGTCGGGAAGTACGCCAAGATCTTCGGGCTGGTGTTCCGCAGCCTCCGGCGGAACCTGCTGCGGACGTCGCTGACCTACTCCGCGCTGTTCATCCTGACCGGGATGCTGACGCTCATCTACAGCATCGTGGCGTTCCTGGGGAACTTCACCAAGGAGAAGGAGGGCACCCAGATGGTGGTCCTCTCGGAGAAGTTCAGCATCCCGAGCATGATGCCGCCGGGGTACGCGGGCCAGCTCAAGGGGGTGATCGAGACGAAACTCCCGGCGGAGTACCGGCCGGCCGACGTGGACAAGAACATGATGACGTGGTCGTTCGTCGGCGGCACCCTGGACCCCGCCAAGCAGACGCCCGAGAACAGCATGTTCCTGTTCGCCCTGAACCCGGACGCGATCCTCAACGGCATGATGTCCGAGCAGGGGGTCGGCGTCGAAGACCTGGGGCCGGAGGGGTACGCCGAGGTCGTCCGCGCCATCGACCTCGTCAAGCAGGACAAGCGGAACGTCGTCATCGGGGAGGACCGGCTCAAGATCCTCGGCAAGAAGGTCGGGGAGGACGTCAAGATGGCCGGGCTGAACTACAAGGACATCGAGTTCGAGTTCCGGATCGTCGGCGCGTTCCCGTCCGGCAGCCGGATGGGGATGAACGCCGCCATGCGGTTCGACTACCTCCAGGCCAAGCTCGACGAGTACCGCGCGAAGACCGGCAAGGACCACCCGGTCGCCGACCGGTGCGTGAACCTCGTGTGGGTCCGGATGCCCAGCAAGGAGGCGTTCGAGCGGCTGGCGGCGATCGTCAACGAGCCGGGCACGTTCAGTTCCCCGGCCGTCAAACTGGAGACGTTCTCCGCCGCCGTCGGGTCGTTCCTGGAGCCGTTCAAGGACATCTTCTGGGGCATGAAGTACATCATCATGCCGGCGATCATGGCCATCATGTGCCTCGTCATCGGCATCACGATCACGATCGGCGTCCGCGAGCGGTGGACCGAGATGGCCGTCCTCAAGGTGCTCGGGTTCCAGCCCTGGCAGGTGATGGGGATGATCGTCTCGGAGGCGGTGCTCATCGGGGTCTACGGCGGGCTGCTCAGCACCTGGAGTGTGTACTTCCTGCCGCGGGGGATCGCGTGGCTGACCCGCACGATCGGCGTCAAGTTCGCGTTCTTCGACAACTTCAAGTGCCCGGACGAGATCCTGATCTACGGCCCCCTGCTGGGGGTCGCGGTGGGGGTGCTGGGGTCGTTCCTGCCGTCGTGGAACGCCCGCAAGGTGAAGGTGTCCGAGGTGTTCTCCCAGGTGGCGTAACCGCACGGGTCGTGTCGCATGAACGGTCTGGTCCGCGTCGGGCAGAAGGTGGCGTCGGTCCTCGGCACGCTGGCGGTGCTCGGGCTGTCCGTCCTGCCGCTGTCCGCGCTGCTGCTCGCGATGCCGGCGGTCCTGCCGCAGGAGTCCGTCCTGACGGACACCGTGTCCGGGCAGGGCACGCGGTTCCGGCGGACGCTGCGCCGGCTGTTCTCGGTGTTCGCCGGGCTCGTCGTGCTGCTGACGCTCCTGGCCGTGTCCGTCGAGGTCGTGACGCTGCTCCCGCTCCCGGAGAAGGGCTCGTTCGGTGTCGTCGCCCGGACGCTGATGCCGGCCCCCTACGACTTCCTGGGCCGCACGACCGCGGACAAGGAGGCGGCCGTCGCGAAGATGTCCCCGGAACTGCGGGAGTACGTCAAGACGCCGCTCCACGAGCGGATGCCGCCCGCGATGGTGGAGCACTGGCCGTTCGTCGTCCTCGTCATGTACCTCGCGGACCTGGGCATCCTGCTGACCATCGGCAAGGTGCCGCTCGCGTACAACCTGCGGAACGTCCGGGTCCGGTGGAAGACGAACCTGATGACCGCGGTGGCGTTCGTGTTCGTGATCGGGCTGCTCGCGTTCCTGCTCGCGTTCGTGAACGGGATGAACAACCTGACCCAGAACACCGGCATCCCCGGCAACGTGTTCGTGCTGTCCGACGGGGCGACCGACGAACTGTTCTCCAACCTCGGGTACGGCGACCTGGACAACGTCGAGCGGGTCGCGACGGACCTCGACCCGAAGGACCGCAAGCTGAAGGCCCCGGTCAAGGTGAAGCGGGTCGACCGCACCGGCAAGCCGGTCTACCTCGCGAGCCGGGAGACGTACTACGTCGTGAACCAGCCGGTGCCGAACAGCTCCCCGCCGCGGCGGCGGTTCGTCCAGCTGCGGACCATCGAAGACCCGCTGACGGCGGCGGCGGTCCACAACATCGAACTGTTCCCCGGCGGCAAGTGGTTCGGCGGGTCCGGGGTGGACGACGCCAGCCGGATCCAGTGCGTCCTGGGGGAAGGGGCCGCCGCCACCCTGGGGCCGGACGCCGGGAAGAAGGCGCTCGAACCCGGGGACACGTTCCGCCTGGGGGACATGGACTGGGTCGTGACCGGGGTGATGAAGGCCGAGGGGACGACGTTCGGGTCGGAGATCTGGGCGCTGCGGTTCAGCCGCATCTACGAGCCGCTCGGCAAGCAGAAGTACACGACCCTGGTGATGCGGACCGAGCAGGAGACGCTCGCCGCCAGCCAGGCCCTCGCGTACCACCTGAGCACCCGGTACACGCAGCAGAAGCTGAAGGCGTTCGCCGAGCCGGACTACTACGCGGAACTGACGAAGACGAACAACACGTTCCTGATCGCGGTGGCCCTGGTCGCGGTCGTGATGGCGATCGGCGGGGTGTTCGGGATGATGACGACGATGTTCGCCAGCATCGCGCAGCGGATCCGGGACATCGGCGTCCTGCGGCTGCTCGGGTTCAAGCGGTGGCAGGTGACGGTGTCGTTCCTGCTCGAGTCGCTGGCGGTGGCGGCGGCCGGCGGGGCGGTCGGCTGCTTCCTGGCGTGGTTCTTCGCGGACGGCCGGTCGTCCGTCAGCACCCTGTCCGGAGGCGGCGGCGGGCCGGGCGGCAAGAGCGTCGCCCTGACGATCAACGTCGACGCCGGGGTGATCGCGCTGGGCATGCTGTTCGCCCTGGCGATGGGCCGGCTCGGCGGGCTCGTCCCGGCGCTGTCCGCGATGCGGATGAAGATCCTCGACTCGCTGCGGTGATACAAGCCCGAAGGGCAAGCCAGCTCAGTAGGTCGGGCCGAGTCTTCGAGGCCCGACATGAAGCGCACCGTCGGGCCTCGAAGACTCGGCCCGACCTACAAGAATTGAGAAATTACACCGTCGCTAGCTGGCGGCCGGTCTTCCACTGCCTCGCCAGCGGCTTCTCGCGGACGACCTCGCGGTACAGCGTGTCCCGCTCGACGGGCGTCCGGCCAGCCTCCTCGATCACGCCGCGGATCGTCGCCACGCTCAGCTCTTGCGGCGAGTCCGACCCGGCGGCGTGGTAGATCGTCTCGTGGACGACGGTCCCGTCGAGGTCGTCCGACCCGTAGCTCTGGGCCACCTGCGCGATCTTCACGCCGAGCATCTGCCAGTACGCCTTCACGTGCGGGAAGTTGTCGAGGAACAGCCGGGCGACGGCCATCACCTTGAGGTCCGTCAACCCGCTCGGCTTGGGGATGTTCGACCCGAGCGGGTTGTTGTCCGGGTGGAACGCGAGCGGGATGAACGTCTGGAACCCGCCGGTCACGTCTTGCAGTTCCCGCAGCCGGTTCATGTGGTCGATGCGGTGCTCGGCCTGCTCGATGTGGCCGTAGAGCATGGTCGCGTTGGACCGCAGCCCGAGTTCGTGGGCCTCCCGGTGGACGCGGAGCCACTGGTCGGCGTCGGCCTTGTAGTCGCACAGGTGCTGGCGGACGTCCGGGTGAAAGATCTCCGCCCCGCCGCCGGGGAGCGACCCGAGGCCGACGGTCATCATGTCCGCGATCAGTTCCTTCGTCGGCTTCTTCGTCAGCCGCTCGAACCAGTCCCACTCGACCGCGGTCCACGCCTTCAGGTGCAGGTCCGGGTACGCCTCGTGGACGATCCGCAGGACGTTCTTGTACCACTCGTAGGGCAGCTGGTGGTGCAGCCCGCCGACGATGTGCATCTCCGTCGCGCCGCGGTCGTGGGCCTCCTTCGCCCGGCCGAGGATCTGCTCGTCCGACATGACATAGGCCTTCGGGCCTTTCAGATCCGAGCGGAACGAGCAGAACCGGCACCGGTAGACGCACACGTTCGTCGGGTTGAGGTGGACGTTCACGTTGTAGTACGTGACGTTCCCGTTCTTCTTCTCGCGGACGTGGTTCGCGAGTTCGCCGAGGGTGTGCAGGTCGGCGGTCGTGTCGAGGAAGACGCCGTCGTCGACGGTGAGGCGCTCCCCGGCGTAAACTTTGTCGCGAATGTCGGCAATTCGGGCGGCGGTCATGGCGGCGGTCCGAGGGCAAGGGATTCCGAGGGGTTAACCGCATCCGGACGGGTGGGACAACTTTACTCCGGGTCCGCCGCGATCTCGCTCTGACGGTTCCGTGCGACATCCGCGGCCCCCGGTCGATTCATCCAGGCAAACACCGCGTCGAACACGTCTTCGATCTCCGGGACCGCCGCGAACGAGCGAACCTTGAGGCGGGTTCCGCACTGCGGGCACCGCGCGTACACCTCGAACGGCGACACGGCGAACCGCGCCCCGCAGTGCTCGACCTCCCGCGACAGGGGGAACGCGGCGATTGCGTCCAGAAGTTCCGGCGAAGTGTTCGGGCTCAAGCTTTTTCAACATCGGGGTCACGGCTCGAGCTCCTTGATGGCGGCTTTGAACTTGGGTCGGGTCATCCCCTCGCCCGGCGTGATCTCCCGGTGCGAAGCCTGCAACCGCTCGGGCAGACGACACTACCCGGTCGGAAGGCGTCGAGAATTTCTTCTTCCGTCAGAGGGGGTTCGACACCGGCAGGGTCGAACACCGACAGCCCAGTCTCGCCCTTCCGGAGTTGGAAGAGGGCATGCCCCGGAGTTCCCACACGGGCAACAACAGCGAGTAAAGGGTTCAAATTCCCGTCCCACTCTGGCAACCGAATTGTACCTCGTTCCGAGCCACCCCGATCACTTGCCCTTCCCCACCTGAATTAGCACCTTCCCCCCCTTGCCGTCCGCGGCCGCGTGGCGGACGGCTTCGCCGACCCGGTCCAGGGCGTACCCGGCCGATACCTCGGTGCGGGCGATGCCCTCCCGCATCAGGCCGCGGATCGTGCGGATCAGCCGCAGCTTCGCGAACACGGACGACTTCGCCGCCCAGTCGGACAGCCAGAACCCCTCGACGGACTTGCTCCCCGTGATGAGCACCCGCGGGTCGACGCTCGTCGGCTCGCCGGACAGGGCCCCGTACACGATCATCCGCCCGCCCGCCCCGAGGCACCCGACGACCTGCGTCCCGGTCGCGCCGCCGACGGGGTCGATCGCGTACCTCACGCCGTCCGAGTTCGTCGCCTTCCGCACCTGCTCCGACAGCGGGCCGTCCGACTCGACGAGGACCGCGTCCGCGCCGAGTTTCTTCAACTCTTCGACCTGCTCCCGCCGGCGGACGACGTTCACCGTGCGGAAGCCGTACTTCTTCCCGAGCCGGACCACCATCTTGCCGAGGGCACTGCCGGCCGCGGTCTGCAGCAGCCACTCACCCTTGGGCACGGCCAGCACCTCGCGGGTGAGCAGGTACGCCGTCGCCGGGTTGACGAAGAACGTGGCGGCCTGGTCGTCCGGGATGTCGGCCGGCACCGGCACGACCTGCTTCGCCTTCGCGACGGCATACTCGGCCCAGTTCCCGGTGCGGGACCCGAGCACGACGACGCGCTTCCCCTTTCGCAACATCCCGAGCAGCCCGCCGCCGGACGCTTCCACCACGCCGACGGCCTCGAACCCCGGCGTGGCCGGGAACGCGGGCGGCTTCAGCCCGTAGTTCCCCTGGACGTACATGAGGTCCGACGGGTTGACGGGGCTCGCCAGGATGCGGACGAGCACCTCGCCGCGGCCGGGGGTCGGGGTGGGTACGTCGCGAACAGTCAGGACGTCGGACGGCGACCCATGCCGGTCGAACACGGCAGCTTTCACGCGGACCTCCGGGGCGGGCAGGGACCAGCCGTGATTCTACGAAATCCCCCGAACCCCGCCCGCCGCCGCCGCGTCCTGTGGGGTGTCCGCCACCGTTCCAGTGGTGTCGCCTAACGGTATGGCAGCGCTCTGTTAAAGCGCCTCATGTAGGTTCGATTCCTACCACCACTGCTGCCGGATCGAGGTTCCGGCCACGGGCAGGTTGAGGAAGATTTGTTTGGCCATGGTTCGGAATGTTCCTTCGGTTCGCGGGAAGCGGTAGCCCTCTTTGGTCGAACGGAGGATTCGCGAATCGACAGGTTCGCGAAACAGTTCGGCGAATCGGTTACCACTTCCCTGGCGCGCTCCCATTAGATTCGCACGATTGCAATAATGGCGACAAACCCCACCACGATCGCCATTACACCACTGATTAGGAGCAGACAACTCGTCTGGGCTCCGTTGTTCATCATGTCCTCCATTACCTCCCACTTTTTGGGGCCGTTCGGGTAGATGAGGCGATTGAGTGTGAGGTAGCTACCCACCCAAGTCCCAAGCACGACGAGCAAGAAGATCAGCGTATCCATAGAGTTGTTGCTTTGAGAGCCGCGACCGCAATTGCGGTCGCGGCTCTCGAAGACCTATTCACTTCCTACCCTTCCCCCGGCACGCTCAGTTCCGGGAACACGTCCTCCGGCAGCCCGGCGGCGCGCATGCCCTCGGTCAGCTTGCGCACGGCGGCGAAGCGGTAGTTTGCGATTTGCTGCTCGGACAGTTCCAGGAACTCCGCGACTTGCCAGTTCGCCCAGCCCTTCACGAAGAGGAGTTCGAGCACCTGGATTCGGCGGTACTCCCCCTTTTGCTTGAACCCGCGGATGATCTCCCGCAGGCCACGCGACACGGCGGCCGCTTCGAGTTCGGTCCGCTCGTTGCCGCGGGCGATGCTCGACGCGGCGGGCTGCTTGCCGTCCGGTGCCCGGCCGAGTTGCTCCTCGTCGGACTCGCTGCCGGTGGCGTACGGCCGTCGGCCGAGCTTGCGAAGCTGGTCCGTGACCTTGTGGGACGCGATGGTGAACAGCCACGTTTGCAGGTCGCGGTTGTCGTCGTAGTTCGTCAGCGAGTTGAGGAAGCCGATGAACGTCTCTTGCACGACGTCGTCGGAAACGGAGTGATCGCGGAGCCGACGGCGGACGTACGCCCGCAGCCGGCCCTCGTAGCGGTGAACGAGTTCCTCCCACGCCGCGGCCGACGGCGAACCCCCGTCGCGGATTTGCTGCACCAGCAGGCGGTCGGAATCGGAGGTCATCGCGAAATCCTGGGTTAGCCGCGAGGCGACGCCGAGCGCGGACGTCCCGCCCGGTGACGCATCATCCCGTGGCGTGGGGCCCGCGCTCGGCGTCGCCTCGCGGCTGACCGGGTGTTGTTACCCCTTCAACTTCGACAGGAACTCGACCAGGTCCAGGAACTCCACCGGGGCCATCGCGCCGGCCTGGCCCTCGGGCATGCTGCTCTGCTTCAGCGTGACCCGCTTGTCGATGTCGTCCACGGCGATCGTCTTCTTCTCCTTGCCGTCGAAGATCACGACGGCCTTCTTGTCCTCGCTCACGATCAGGCCGCTGACGGACTTGCCGTCGACGGTGTCGATGCGGGTCGACAGGTACTTCTGGTCGACCTCGGCGTTCGGGTCGATGATCGACTCGACGATCTTGAACTTGGTCAACCGCTTGCCCACGTCGTCGAGCTTCGGCCCGAACTCGGCCCCGTCGGTGCCGACCTTGTGGCACGCGACGCAGTTCCGCAGGAAGACTTGCTTGCCGTTGTTGGCGTCCCCCTTCATGCCGGCGAGGGCGGTCATCGCCTTGTTGCGGAGTTCCGCCGGCTGGGGTTCGAGCGCGAGCAGGACCGCGAGGTGCGGCACCGCCCCGGCCCCGGCCTTGGACGACGAGATGACGCCCTCGACGAGCCCCTTCGCGTGCGGGTGGGCCTTCACGAGTTCGCCCTTGAGGTACGCCCCCTGCCACGCGCCGGGGTTGGCGGCCAGGGTGCATTCCGTCAGGTACTTGACCCAGTAGTCGGACGGGCTCTTGTCGAAGGCGACGAGGGTCGCTTCCATCGCGTCCGGGGTCGGGAAGAAGCTCAGGCCGCGGATGACCTCGGCCCGGACGCGCGGGTGGTCGTCCGTCGCGGCCTTCTTCAGCATCGCCAGGGCGGTCGGGATGAACTCCCGGTCGTCGGCGGCGACGCGCACCGCCGCGGCGCGGGCCTGCGGGGTCTTCGCCTCCAGCACCTTTTGCAGCAGGTCCACGTCGTTCGCGTGGTGGCCTTGCAGCACCCACAGGGCCTCGCACCGGAGGCGGTCGTACTCCTTGTCGTTCGGGTCGAGCTTGGCCACCCACTCCTTCACGGCCGCGACCACGTCGGCGGTCGGGCGGTCGCGGAGTTCCCGGCGGGCGCGGTAGCGGGTCCGCCACTCGTACTCGCGGAACTGCTCCAGGATGTCGGGGATCGACTTCCCGAACTGCGTGACCGGCTTGACCAGCGGCTTGTCCTTCCCGACGAGCCGGTAGATGCGGCCGTGGACGTGGTCGCGGTTCGGGTCGCGCTGGGAGTACTGCATGTGGCCGATGAGCGGGTTGGCCCAGTCGCCGAACCAGAGCGCGCCGTCCGGTCCGATCTGGGGGTCGGCCGGGCGGAAGTGCTTGTCTTGCGTGCGGACCAGGTCGGCGAACCCCTTGCCGTCGGCGGCCTTCACCCGGGTGCCCTTGTAGCCGGCCCCGTCGTCTTCGATGGCGTACCGCGTCAGGCCGTTCAACTGGATGACGCAGGCGTAGGTGAACTGCTTCTGGAGGTCGTCCGGCAGGTTCCGGCTGACGAGCCACTCGTTCCCGAGGTTCGGGCGGACGCCGTTCGGCAGGATGAAGTTCACCCCCTTGCGGCCCGAAAACTGGGCCCCGGACAGGGCGGTGTCCCACGTCTGGTTCGGGGTGGTGCCGTCGCCGACGATGCCCTGGCCCCACTCGTCGAAGACGTAGCACCACATGTTCGCCATGCCGGGCAGGGCGAAGTGCTTGACCTTCAGCGACCGGGGGTCGATGACGTAGGCCCCGCCGCCGCCGGCGTTGCGGTACGGCCCCCACGGGGTTTCCAGCGTCGTGCTGGTGGCGATCCCTTCCAGCAGGTGCAGCCGGCCGCTCGGGCTCCACTCGAACCCGCCCCGGTGGTGGGTGTCGTCCGTCGCCCAGCCGTCGAACAGGTGGACGACCACGTCGGCCTTGTCGTCGCCGTTGGTGTCCTTCAGCCACAGGATGCGGGGTTGGTCCATGACGAGGACGCCGCCGTTCCAGAACTCGAACCCGGTCGGGCAGTGGAGCTTGTCGTAGAAGACGGTGGACTTGTCCGCCTTGCCGTCGCCGTCCGTGTCTTCCAGGATCACGAGCTTGTCCGACACCTTCGGGTCGCCCGGCTTCCACTGCGGGTAGCTCGGCATGCACGCGACCCAGAGCCGGCCCTTGTTGTCGAAGTTGAGCTGCACCGGCTTCGCGATTTCCGGGAACTTCGACTCGTCCGCGAACAGCTTGACTTCCGTCCCCTCGGGCACGGTCAGGGACTTGATGAGGTCTTCCGGCGGCTGGATTTTCGGCCCGCCCTGCGCGTTCTCGGAGTGGTTCTGCCGGATGCCGAACCGCGTCGGGGGGATGAACAGTTCGCCCGTCTTGCTGTCGTCCGGCACCGGGGGGACGTCCTTCCCCTGGGCGATGTCCCACACGTACCGGTCGCGGACGGCGGCCATGTTGCGGAGCTTGATGTATTCGAGCGGGAACGTTTCCTTGTCGTAGGTCCGCCGGCCGCCGTAGACGTACCAGCCGTTGACCATGCGGTAGTCCTGCTGGCCGACCCACGCCTTGTCGACGATCGCGGCCCGGAGCTTCTCGAACTTCGCGGTTTCCAGCGTCTTGCCGGTCGGGGAACCGAACAGTTCCTTGTCCAGCGCCTCGCCGATGACCTTGTCGCCGGCCTCGTTCGCGTGCGCGCCGTTGATCGTGAACTGCAGGCCCGGCTCCTTGCCGAAGGCGGCTTCGGTCGGGGCGTAGAGGTCCACGAACGCGAGCTTCCGCTTCTCGGCGACGGCCTTCACGGCGGCCGCGTACAGCTTCAGGTTCGCGTTCTCGGCCTTGCCGGACGGCAGGAACTTGTCGTTGGTTTCTTCAAACGCGATCGGCGAGATCAACACGAACCGCGGCGGGGATTTGTCGTCGTCCCGCGGGTACTTCTTCGCGAACTCGTCGAGAAATGCCTCGTAGTCCGCCTTGAACTTCTCGACGCCGTCCGGCCCCTTGAACGACTCGTTGTACCCGAAGAAGCACAGGAACGTGTCCGGGTTGAAGGCGTACAGCGGGTCGTCGATCTTCGTGTAGTCCCCGGAGCGCTGCCGGACGGCGACCTCGTCCGCGGGGCGGGCGAAGTTGCGGACGACGAGTTCCTTGTCCGGGTAGCGCGAGTGCAGCAGCGTTTCAAAGTGGCCGAACAGGCTGAACCGTTCGCCGGTGCTGTTGCCGACGAGCGCGATGCGTTCGCCCTTGACGAGTTCGAGCGGCAGCTTGCTGTCCGGCAGGGCGGGCTTCTTCGGCCGCGGCGCGGGCTTCAGCATCGCGTCCGAGCCCGGCGGGCCGGACTTCGGCGGGTCGGACTTCTGGGAGTACGCGAGGCCGGCCGTGGCAACGGCCGCCAGCAAGAGGGCGAGGCGAGAGAGGGACATTCGGGCAAGCTCCGGCAGCAGGGAACGTGGGAACGGGGCAGGAATGAGTGGATTGTACCGGGAAACCGGCGGAAAGGTTAGTCGCTCCCACAGGGGAGAGCGTGGCTGGAGGTGCGAAAGGCTAGGGTTTGCGACGGCCGCTCTTGGGAGGCTGCTTTGCAGTCTTCATTACCTTCGGACCCTGACGGTTGAAGTCGCCGCTGTAGCCGGCGTTCGGCACCTCGCGGACCTCTTCGATGATGAGTTGACAAATCCGCATTCCCGGAACGAGAACGATTGGGAGAGGGCCGATGTTCCAGATCTCCAGCCGGAGCTCTGATCCGTGCTCGTTCTCATCGTTAACATTGAAGCCGAAGCCTGCATGGATGGTTGGTGCAGTGACGTGGACACCAAGCCCCATTCGACCGAGACTGCTTTTGCCCTCGACCCGTGCACAGAGGCGTGAGATTTCCGGGATGTAGATTTTCTCGCGTGTCCACCCAAGTATGAAGTGAGCCGGGCCGCTCGTGCGATCCGACCAGAACGACGGCGGCAGCGGGTATCCCTCCGACGGGATCCGCACCTGTCGCGTGTGGTCCTTCTCGACCTTCGAGAACTTGAATCCTTCCGCCCCCGGACAGAAGCGGTGGTCGGTCTGACCCAAGCCCTTGTCCGGCTCCGGGAACTCCCACCGGTCCAGCGTGTCGCCCAACGTCAGGTCGAGCGATGTCGCCGAGTACGCAGCCGCACCGGGGCGGGGACTGATGATAATCATCCCGAGTTCGATTGCACGGTCGACTTCTCGGTCGCAAAGAATCATGCCACAGTCACCTGGTCCGGAGCCTTTGAATCCTTCACATGTTCCTCGCTCAACCAGACGCGATTCGCACCCGAGTCAGCTTCGACCGGGAGTTGAACCAGGAACAACCCTTGCTCGTCGTCCCTCGCCACGACTCGCACGCCCAAAACGTAGCCGTCTTTCCGCTTGAACAGGAAGCGGTCTTCGATCGTCAAGTATTCCGTGTTGCCCTCGGCGCTCTCGATCCCCAAGGTTGTGAAGTTGGGACGCGGACCTTCCGACATTTCGCAGTACACGATTTTCATCATCATTCCCTCACACACCGGTCACCCGGCATTCACTCAGGTTGTATCCCGATCGGATCGCAGTCAAACGAAAATCGGGACAGATGCCATACTGGACGAAATATTAGCATACGCCAGTACATAACGGTAGCACCGTTGCGGGGGCAGCGGAGACGAGTGGTTTGGCAACTGGTGTGCCACGGTGTAGCAACTCAAGGCAAGCACATAGTTTGCAAGCAGTTGCGAGTCGCGACGGTGACACAGATTCATCGGGATTGAAACAAATTCATCCCGAATCGCACAGCAAAGGAAAAATTTGCACACATTCTGTGAGCTCGTCTACCTTTTCAGCTCAGGCAGTTCACTTCTCAAAAAATCCGAATCGGTCCAATGTCGGATGAAGCATCGCCTCGGGCGAACGCCGCTCCGGGGGCGAAGACGAGATGAGAGACCATCTCCTTCACTCTAACCGCTCAATCGGGCGGGCATATCAGAACTTCGCCCAGAGTTCGTCGAACTTCCGCTGGAACACGGCGATCAGCCGCGGGTCGCCGGTGTCGACGACGTTCTCCTCGTTGTCGTTCGCCGCGCCGCGGGTCCAGTTGTAGCTGCCGTTGAGCAGGCGGACCCCGTCGAAGATCGCGAACTTGTGGTGCATGTGGTACGGCGTGCGGTCCACCTTCAGCGGCACGCCGGCGCGTTCGATCTGCTCCACGTCCGACCCCGCGTCGAACGCCTTTTCGTTGTCCGTGAGCACCCGCACCTTCACGCCGCGGCGGTGGGCGTCGAGCAAACTGCGGGTGATGCGGTCGTCCGTGATCGTGAAGACGCACACGTCCGCGGTTCGTTTCGCGGCGGCGAAGCGGTGGGTGATCTGCCGCAGGCACGTCTCGCCGGGGCTGAAGAACGCCTCGTCCGGGGCCGCGTCCGCCGCGGGCCGGGTCAGGGCGGCGACGCCGTCGACCGCCTTCAGCACGCCCTCGAGCCACGCCAGCACCCGGCGGGCCGCGTCGTCGGTGGCCGCCTCCCGCGCCACGGCGAACGCCCGGCTCCGGGCCACGGCGCGGTCCTGGTCGGAGTCGATCTGCTTCAGCGCGAAGCCGGTGAGCAGCTGCTGCTCGCTGCCGCTGAGCTTGTGGTCGGCGAACGTCTGCCGCAGCAGCGCGTCGAATTCGGCGGGGTTCATGGAAGGATTCCGGGTGGGGGAAGGACCTGTGCGGAAGACCGATTCGCGTTGATTCATCACCACTGTCGGAACGAGTTTCCGACCCTCTCCCCTTGGGGGAGAGGGTGGCCGAAGGCCGGGTGAGGGGAAGACCCACAGGTGAGAACGCTTCCTGCAACACCAGAAGCTTCCTGACTCGGGAAGCCTTCCCCTCACCCCCAACCCCTCTCCCCCAAGGGGAGAGGGGAGGAAGATCGTTTGACCCTCTCCCCTTGGGGGAGAGGGTGGCCGAAGGCCGGGTGAGGGGAAGACCCCCTGGGTCGAGTCGCTTCCCACAAAACCAGAAGCGTCCTCACTGGGTGAAGCGTTCCCCTCACCCCCAACCCCTCTCCCCCACGGGGAGAGGGGAGGAAGAAATCGAAATCAACTCGGTTCGGGATAATCTACTCGCCACCCCGCCGCGCGAGGAACAATCGCGGCCCGGCGACCGCGCCCGGTTCGGATGCCACTTCCCGCACGTCGTACCCCGCCAGCACCCGCTCGATCACGGCGACTTCGTCCAGGCCGCCGGGGTGGCCGGTGTAGGCCATCGCGGACAGGATGCCGCCCGGCCGCAGCAACGCGAGCCCGGCCCGCAGTGCGGCTTCCGTGGACTCCGCAACGGTGCGGACGGACTTGTCCCCGCCGGGGAGGTAGCCGAGGTTGAACATCACGGCCCCGATGCGGCCGTGATGTTCCATCGGAATGGCCGATGCGAGTTCGGCGTGGCTCCGCTGGGACAGCGTGACGTTCGCCAGCCCCCAGGCCGCCGTTCGCGCAATCGCTTCCGGCTGGATGTCGAACGCGAAGACGTGCCCCGCCGGGCCGACAATCCCCGACAAAAACCGGGTGTCGTGCCCGTTCCCCGCCGTGGCGTCGACCGCGGTTTCCCCCGGTCGCAGCACCTCCCGCACGGCGGCGTGGGCGTGTTCGGTCAGCCTCACAGCCGCACCTCCGGGTCGATGTCCCCGGCCCCGCACAGGAACGCGGCGAACTGCTCCGCGAAGAACGGGGCCGCGAGCGACCCCTTCGAGGCGAGCCCGTTGAAGAAGCCGATTCGGGCGCTCCGCGGGCTGACGCCGAGGGTCGGGTGCTTGACACGGATGATCGGCCGCACCGCCGCGTCGTGGGCGAGGACCTCGATCGGCGGCCGGACGAACTCCCGCAACCGGCCGAGGATCTCGTCGCGGGCGGCGGCCGTGGGGACGCAGTCGTGCGCGGCATGGTCGTAGGTCGCGCCCGTCCGGAACAGCCCGCCCCCGAGCGGAACCAGCCACACGCCGCGGTTCACGATGCGGCTCTCGCCCAGGTCCGGGATGCGGACCGTGAGGATTTCCCCCTTCGCGGAATTGAACGCGACGCCGGGGAACCACGGGTTGCCGGCCGCCGAATAGCCTTCGCAGAACGTGAGCGTCTTCGCCGTCACCCCGAGCCGCGGCAGCCGGACGCCGTCGGCGGACGCATCCACGTCGCGGGCGGGGTCCACGCTCGCCGTCCGCACCTCGAACCGGTTCCGGGACGCGGCCAGGAAGCGGTCCGTCGCGAGTTGACGGGCGGTCGGGAACTGGCAGCCGCCGAACGGGGCGGCGAACCACGCCGGGTCGACCGGCGGGCCCGGGTCGGCGACGAGGCCCAGAAACTCCGCGGTTTTGCGGGCGTCGTACACGCTCCGTTCGCGCTCGTCGGCGAACAGGCGGAGTTGCGGCCGGACCGCGAAGAAGCCCCCGCCGCACTCGGCTTCCGCCCGGCGGTAGAACTTGTCCGCCGCCGGCAGCAGGTCGTCGAGCCGCCACGTCTTGACGAGCCGCTTCCCGGTGACGGGCGTGACCAGCCCGGCCGCGACCTTCGACGCCGTCGCACAGTCGTTCCGGTCCACGACCAGGACGCGCTCGCCCCGCCACCGGAGCGCCCACGTCAGGCACGTCCCCGCGAGCCCCTGGCCGACGACGATGTGGTCGAACGCGGTCAGGCGCGGCCCCCCCGGCGTGTGCTATACCACTTCAGTGTACCGGTCCGCCCGTCCTCACGAGATCGCCCCATGCTCCGAGCCGCCGCCGTTCCGTTCGTTCTTGTCGTCTCCGTGGCGCTGGCCGCGGAGAAGAAGCCGGGCGAGGACAAGAAGTACGAGTCGCCGTACTCGGTCGCGTTCACGCACGCGGACCTGATCGGGGACATCACGTCCGGGAAGCGCGGCGCGGCCGGGGACGAGTCCAGCGTCCCGCACGCGGAATGGAACTCGAAGGCGGTCCGGGAGAAGTACGGCTCCTGGGGGCCGCCGGCGAAGCACTTCCCGCCCCCGGCGGGGGTCGCGGGCAAGTCCGCCGGCTGGAAGCGGGAGCGGGTCCTCGCCGTCGGGCTGCGGTACGTCGGGTACGGGTACCAGCACCACCACATCCCGGACTGGCTGCCGCCCGACGACTGGCCGCACGGCGAGAAGGGCGGCCACCACGGCAAGGGCGTCGACTGCAGCAACTTCACGTCGTTCGTCTACAACCTCGCGTTCGGGCTGAAGCCGTCCAGCGACATCAAGGCCCAGTCCGCCCTCAAGGAGTTCCCCGGCCCCGGCGACGGCCACGCGACCCCGGTCCGGCGGATCGAGTTGCCGGACAGCTACGACGACTTCCCCAAGACGCTCCGGACCGGCGACCTGCTCTACGTGAAGAACCTGAAGGGGGAACTCGCCCACGTCGTGCTGTGGGTCGGGGCGATCGGGAAGTCGCCCAACGGGGTGCCGCTGATCCTCGACAGCCACGGCGACGGGGTGAAGGACTCGGACGGGCAGACGATCCCGTCCGGGGTCCACCTCCGGCCGTTCCGGGACAAGTCGTGGTACCACAAGAGCGCCAGCCACGCGATCCGGGTGTTCGCCGACTGACCCCGGCCGGCTACTCCCGGAACGAGGCGAACGCGAACCCGAGCACGAGGGCGAACCCCCCGGCGACGAGGACGCGGGTCCGCCGCTTCGGGGCGGACGCCGCGCGGGCCGCCCGGAGCCGGGATTCGCACGGCCGGCACACGAGCAGCGGCGCGCCGTCGACCTGCGGCAGCGTCCGGATCGCGGCCAGCATCGTCGGGTTGTCGCGGGTGTCCGTCTCGACGAGGTAGGCGAAAATCCGGGCCGGGTCGAGTTCGGACCGGCAACACTGACACGAATACGCCGAACGCATGGCCGAAAACTCCGCCGCGTGGCCGCTGGGGTGAAGGGGCACGCCGCCCGCGGGTGACGGGTGCCGCTGTGGGAGGGATTGCACGGTGCGTGCACAAGGATAGCACGCAAATCCGCCGGGCGGAACCGGAAGTCCGCGGCGGGTGTCCCTACGGGTTTTTCGCAACATACTGACACTGGCACTGACACTGCTTTCACTTGAATGCAGTGACGGTGTCGGTGTCAGTGCAGACTACTTCCCGGCTTCGGGCAGGAACTTCTGCTCCGCGAGCCACTCCAGCGACCGCTTCTGCCAGGCGTCCCACATCGGCCCCTTGTACCCGTTGAGCCCGTGCCCGCCGGTCGGCAGTTCGAGGTATTCGACGGGGACCTTCTCGGCCGTCAGCGCGTCGCGGAACAACTGACTGTGCTCGGGCACGACGACGCGGTCGTCCTTGGCGTGGGCCAGGAACGTCGGCGGGGTCTTGGCGGTGACCTGGAGTTCGTTGGAGAACAGCTTGACGAGTTTCTCGTCGGGCTTCTCGCCGAGCAAGTTCTTCCGCGACCCGCCGTGCCCCTTCTCGCCCATCGAGACGACGGGGTACACGAGGATCGCGAAGTCCGGCCGGCTGCTGACTTTCTCGACGGCGTCGTCCGCCTTCGGGTTGCCGTCGTCGAAGTGCGTGGCGGCGGTGCTGGCGAGGTGGCCGCCGGCCGAGAAGCCGACGATGCCGACCTTCGCGGGGTCGACGCCCCAGGCCTTCGCGTTCGCCCGGACGGTCCGGATCGCCCGCTGGGCGTCGAGCAGCGGCACGAACGACCGGCCCTTCGGCAGGCGGTACTCCAGCACCACGCCCGTGATCCCGTGCCCGTTCAGCCACTTCGCGATGCCGTGCCCCTCGGGGCCGGAGACGAGCACCCCGTACCCGCCGCCGGGGCAGATGACCGCGGCCGTCCCGTTCGGCTTCTCCGGCTTGTGAACGGTGATGAAGGCGTCACCGGTCTCGAACTTGCCGTCCCCGACGGGGGCGTTGCCGTTCCAGAGCTTCAGCTTCTCGGGGGCGTCGGCGGCGGTGCCGGGCGGACCCAGGGCGAGGATCGCCAGGGCCGCGAGCAGGGGTCGGGGGGTTCGCATCGCGTTCTCCGGGGGAGGGTTTCGTCGGGTGGGTCGAGCCGCGTCGGCGAAGACCCACCGGTTTCGGAACGAGCGATTGCCATGCTGGTGGGTCTTCGCCGAAGCGGCTCGACCCACCCTACGAGCTTCACCGGGCCACGGCCTTCGCCAGGTCGCCGACGGCCTTCAGGTCGAGCTTGCCGCTGCCGAGCACGGGGAACGACTCGACGGCGTAGCAATCGCGGACGTCCGGAATCCACAGGTTCGGCAGGCCGCGGTCCCGCAGTTTCGCGAACGCGCCGGGAAGTTCCGTGGCGAGGCCGGCGAGGTGCAGGACCACGACCCGCTCGCCGCGCTTCTCGTCCGGGACGGCGGCGACCACCAGGACGCGGTCGTCGTGCTTGCCGAGCACGTCGTGCAGTTCGTCGTCGAGCCGTTCCAGGGGCACCATTTCCCCGGCGATCTTCGCGAACCGGCTGACCCGCCCCGTGATGCGGATGAAGCCGTCCTCCTGCACGAGGCCGATGTCCCCGGAGATGTACCACCCGTCGCGGATCACCTCGGCGGTCTTGGCCGGCTGCTTCCAGTACCCGAGCATCACGTTCGGCCCCTTCACGCCGAGCAGCCCCTCCGTGGCCGGCGGCAGGGGTTGCTTCGTGTCCGGGTCGAACGCCCGGGGGCAGACGCCGGGGATCGGCTGGCCGACCGTGCCCATCGCGTTCGCGCGGAACGTCACGCCGCCGGACACGCAGTCGGGGAGGTTGGTGCTCACCACGGGGGACAGTTCGGTGCAGCCGTACCCTTCGAGCGGGAGCACGCCGAACTTCGCGCGGAACTCCTCGGCCAGTTTCACCGGCAGTTTCTCGGCCCCGCAGATGAGCAGCCGGAGGGTCGTGAAGTCGTCCGGGCCGCACCGCCGGAGGTAAAACCGCAGGAACGTCGCGGTGCCGAGCATGATCGTGCAGCGGTGGGTGCGGCACAGGTCGCCGACCTCCTTCGCCTGCCGCGGGTCCGGGAAGTAGACGGCCCGCATCGCGACGATGAGCGGGGCCCACAGGCAGACGGTGAACCCGAACGTGTGGAAGAACGGCAGCGTCGCGAGCATCGTGTCGCGGCGGGAGAAGTCCACCCCGCGGCGGAAGCTCTCGGCGTTCGCGGTGACGTTGCGGTAGCTCAGCATCACGCCCTTGGGCTCGCCGGTGCTGCCGCTGGAAAAGAGGATCGTGAGCACGTCGTCCGGCTTCGCCCGGTGAGCCCCGGTGAGGCGGACGAGCGCCCACGCGGGCAGCAGCAGAACCGCCGCGAGCGCGAGGGCCTTCGACAGCCCCGAGATGCCCGCGAGCGCGTCTTCGAGGTGAATCACCCGCACGCCCGCCGGCACGTCCAGCGGCACCCGCGAGAGGAACAGTTTCGCCGTCAGGATGGTCCGGATCTCGGCCTGCGCGACCGCGGACCGCAGCGACTCCGGGCCGGCCGTGTAGTTGAGGTTGACCGACGCCTTGCCCAGGAAACTGAGCGCGACGTTCGTCAGCGTCGAGCCGGTGCCGGTGGGCAGCCACACGCCGATCACGGGGTCCGGGCCGAGTTCGCGCCTCAGCCAGCGGCTCAGGCACCACACCCCGGCGAGGGCGATCGGCCACGACAGCTTCCGCTCGCGTCCGGTGGCCATGTCCACGAACGCGGTCCGCCGGAGGTTCCGCCACCGGGACGCTTCCCGCACGAACGTCTGGTGGACCAGCGGCATCCGGCCGCTTTCCGCGACCCAGCAGTCCGCCCCGCACTCGACGACGGCGGCCCGCACCTCGGCGGCGGGGGTCGTGCCCGGCAGCGGCTTCCCGAACCAGACCGTCACCCGCCGGCGGAACTCCGTCGGCCACTTCCGGAACGGCCCGTTCCCCGAGTAGCTCGGCAGCGTGCCCCACAGGTTGTCGAGGTACGTCGGCACGATCGTGACGTCCCGGCCGGACTGCTTGATCGCCTTCTCGATCCCCCGGCCGAACGGCCGCAGCTGGCCGTTCCGCGTCAGCCCGCCCTCGGCGAAGATCACGACCGCCTCGCCGGCCGCGAGCTTCTTCGCCGCCAGTTCCAGGGCTTCCGCGATGGCGTGCGGCCCCCGGCTCTTCACCGTGACGAGCCGGTGCCGGGCGAACGACAGGCCGAACCGCAGCACCGGGTTGGCGAAGAACCCGCCCCAGATGACGAACGTCACGGGCCGCGGGCTGACCGCCCAGAAGATCAGCCAGTCCACGAACGTGACGTGGTTCGAGACGATCAGCACCGGCCCGGCGAGCGGGACGTGCTCCCGCCCGCGGACGGTCAGGCGGTACAGCGCGTGCGCGATCACCCACATCACCGGCCGGATCAGCGGCGACGCGAACCACGCGGCGGCGACGTACAGCACGCCGACCGCGAACCCCGCGGCGAACACACCGGCGATGTCGGAGAAGTCGTCGGGCATCCGCGTCACCCCGTCACCGTGTCACCCCGTCACCCGGTCATCTTGCGAAGCCCCCCGCCGAGCGTACACTGCCCCGGTGGAAACGACGCCGCCGTCCGCCTACGCCCCGTTCCGCCGGCCGGTGTTCCGCTGGCTGTGGCTCGCCAACCTCGCGTCGAACGTCGGGGTGTGGGTCCAGACGGTCGGCGCGGCGTGGCTCATGTCCGACCTGTCGACGGAACCGCTGTACGTCGCGCTGATCCAGTCCGCCGGGCTGCTGCCGTTCTTCCTGCTGGCGCTGCCGTCCGGGGCGCTCGCGGACATCCTCGACCGCCGGCACATGCTGCTGGCCGCGCAAGTCTGGATGTTCCTCGTCGCGGTGGTGCTCGCCGCCGTCACGCTCCTGGGGGTCATCGGCCCGTGGGGGCTGCTCGGGCTGACGTTCCTCATCGGCATCGGCACCGCGCTCAACGCCCCGGCGTTCCAGGCGCTCACGCCGGACCTGGTGCCGAAGGAAGAGGTGCCGTCCGCGATTGCTCTCAACAGCATGTCGATGAACATGGCCCGCGCCGTCGGCCCGGCGATCGGGGGGGTGCTGGTCGCGGCGGCGGGGCCGGGGGCGGCGTTCGTCCTGAACGCCGTCACGTACACCGGCGTGATCGCGGTACTCGCGCTGTGGCGGAAACCTGCGGAGGAAAGCACGCTGCCGGCCGAGCGACTCTTCGGCGCGATGCGGGTCGGCGTGCGGTACGTCCGCCACTCGCCGCCGTTCCGGGCGGTGTTGGTCCGCGCGTCCGCCTTCGTGCTCGGCGGCAGCGGGTTGTGGGCGCTCTTGCCCGTCGTGGTGCGAACCGACCCGAGCCGGGGGCCGCTGGAGTACGGCATCCTGCTCGGGTGCCTGGGGGCCGGAGCGGTGGGCGGGGCGCTGTTGCTGCCCGTGTTCACGCGCCGCCTGTCGGCGGATCGGCTCGTCGACGCGGGCACGCTCGTGTTCGCGGCGGCGGCGGCGGTGGTGGCCCTGGTGCCGGAATTCTGGCTGTGGTGCGTCGTCCTCGTCCCGGCCGGAACCGCGTGGCTGACGGGGCTGACCCGGCTCAACGCGGCGGCGCAGGCGGTGCTTCCCCGGTGGGTGCGGGCGCGGGCGTTGTCCGTCTTTCTGATCGTGTTCTTCGGCGGGATCGCGGCGGGCAGTGCCCTCTGGGGCGGCGTCGCCAACGAGATCGGCGGGGAACACGCCCTGCTCGCCTCGGCCGTCGCGACCGGGCTCGGCGTGCTCACCGGCCTGCGGTTCAGCCTGCACCAGCCTGCGGGCGTGGACCTGAGCCCGTCCCGCCACTGGCCGGAGCCGCACACCGGCCACGACTTCGACGGCGGCCGCGGCCCGGTGCTGGTGACGATCACCTACCGAATCCGTCCGGACGACGTGCCCGCGTTCCTGAACGCCCTGCAACCCCTCCGGCTCGCCCGACTCCGCGGCGGGGCCGTGCGGTGGGACATTTTCGAGGACGCCGCCGACGCGGACCGGTTCGTCGAAACCTTCCTCGTCGAGTCGTGGGTCGAACACCTCCGCCAGCACGAGCGCGTCACCGAGGCGGACAAGAAGGTTCAGGAGCACGTCAACTCGTTCCACCAGGGTGACGCGCCGCCGGCGGTGGCGCACCTCGTCTCCGCACGGCGCGGGGTGCCGCGGACGGCAGGGGAGTTGTGACCGAACTCGGTGTGAGGAAGGGTGATTCAGTAGCGATTGTTGGGGTCTTCGACGACCCGCCCCACTTCTTCGGATCTTAACATCGCCCGACAGGTCAGTGCGTAGAAGCGGTTCGCCAGTTCATCGCTTGCCGCGAGGTCGCCGACGTATCCCGCCGTTTGCAACACGGCATACACGCCGATTTCCTGGATGCCGTCCGGTTCGATCGGGTCGACCCAAGTGCCGCTCCCGAGCTTGTGGCGTCCACAGGTGCCGGTCCACCACATGTTCCGGGCGTTTTCGTGGTAGACGAGTTTGATCAGGAGTTCCGGCGAGCCGTCGACGAGTTCCCATTCCAGGCCGTCGATCCGCATCAAAGTCGCGAGCAGGGTATCCCCCGTCAGTTCCTCGTAGCGGTCGGCGGCGATGGCAAACTGACCGGCGGCGATCAAGCCGGCCAGTGTCGGATCGGCATCCATCCGATTCGCTCCGCTGGAAACTGCACCTTCGAGAGCCGCGACCGCGAGGGAGCGGCCGCTTCCCGAGTCAAACCGCGCCCCTTCTGGCGGAAGTCTGCCACCCAGAACATTGCCGCTTCGCTGTTGAGCCGGCCGCTCCCTTGCGGTCGCGGCTCTCGTCAGGCGCTGCTATCATAGAGGGTATTCCGCCGAATCTCGTTCACGGACCGACCATGCTGAACACCGCCCTCAAGGAAGCCGTCGTTCGGGTGCTGCCGCGGGTCACGACCCCGGCGCAGTACCTCGGCGGCGAACTGCACTCCGTGCCGAAGGACCACCGGCAGGTTCGGGGGAAGCTCTGCCTGTGCTTCCCGGACACCTATGCCCTCGGCATGAGCCACCACGGGTTGCAGGTGCTCTACTCCATCATGAACGCCGACCCGCAGTGGGCGTGCGAACGTGCGTTCACGCCGTGGATCGACTTCGAACGGGAACTGCGCGGGAACAAACTGCCGCTGTACGGGCTGGAGACGTTCACCCCGCTCCGCGACTTCGACGTGGTCGGGTTCAGCCTGCAGTACGAGGTCGGGTACACCAACGTCCTCACGATGCTGGACCTCGGCGGGGTGCCGCACTTCTCGGACGCGCGGGCGGTGACGGACCCGCTGGTCATCGCGGGCGGGCCGGGGGCGCAGAACCCGGAACTGCTCGCGCCGTTCGTCGACCTGTTCGTGATCGGCGACGGCGAGGAGTCGTTGCCGTGGGTGATGAACCAGTGGGTGACGCTGAAGGAACGGGCCATTCGCGACGGCGACATCAGCTTCCGCCGCCGGCAGGACATGCTCGCGGAGATCGCGGCGGGCGCGCCGTGGGTCTACGTGCCGATGTTCTACGAGCCCGAGTACCACGCCGACGGCAGCATCGCGGTCGTGAACCGCACCCGCAAGGAAGTCCCCGCCGAGATCGTCTCCTGCACCATCTCGAAGGACTTTGACGAGTTCCCGCTGCCCACCAAACCGGTGGTTCCGTTCGTGCAAACGCCGCACGACCGCATCGCCATCGAGATCATGCGCGGCTGCCCGCACCAGTGCCGGTTCTGCCAGAGCACGGTCATCAAGCGGCCGCTCCGGCTGCGGTCCGTCGAGGCGATCGTGCAGGCCGCCCTCGACAGCTACCGGAACACGGGCACGAACGAGATCAGTCTCTTGTCGCTTTCGTCCAGCGATTACCCGTACTTCGAGCAGCTCGTGAAGCGGATGCACGAGGTGTTCCACCCGCTCGGCGTGAACGTGTCGCTGCCGAGCCTGCGGATCAACCACCAGCTTCGCAGCCTGCCGGGGCTGATCCAGGGCGTGCGGAAGGCGGGGCTGACGCTCGCCCCCGAGGTGGCCCGCGACGACATGCGGGAACAGATCCGGAAACGGATCAAGAACGAGGACCTCTACGAGGGCTGCCGCGAGGCGTTCAAACACGGCTGGCAGAAGGTCAAGTTGTACTTCCTGTGCGGGCTCCCCGGCGAACGCACGGTCGACCTCGACGGCATCATCGAGATGGCCGAGGTCATCGCGGACATTTCGAAGCAGGTCACGGGCCGGTACAAGGACGTGACCGCGTCGGTGTCGAACTTCGTGCCGAAGCCGCACACCCCGTACCAGTGGAACGGGATGCAGACCCGCGACTACTTCCGCTGGGCCGGCGACTACCTGCACCGCCAGAAACGGAACCGGGCCGTGAAAGTGAAGCAGCACGACATCGAAACGAGCCTGCTGGAAGGCATCCTCACCCGCGGTGACAGGCGGGTGTCACCGGGCCTGTACGAGGCGTGGAAGCGCGGAGCCCGGCTCGACGGCTGGAAGGAGTGCATCCGCCCGAACCTGTGGTGGGACAGTTTCCGCGACCTGGGCATCGACCCGGCCTTCTACACGCACCGCCAGCGACCGACGGGCGAGCGGCTGCCGTGGGACCACATCAACGTGAAGAAGGGCCGCGCGTACCTGGAGAAGGAGCAGGAGCGCAGCGTGATCCAACTGAAGGTAATGGCCGAGGCCGTCGGCGGCACCGGTTGTGGGGGCTGACCCCGTTCGGCCCCCGAGGGTGCGGCCCCATCGCCCGGAGGTACCATGACCGGCCGTGACCGCGACGAGGATGAGGACTTCGACGACGACTTCGCCCCGCCCGCGGCGGTGCCCGTCCCCCCGGCGGTGCGGTTCGCAGGGGGCGTGTGGTTCGGGTACGGGGTGTGGGTGGGGGCGGCCGTGGTGACGGTCCTCGGCCCGTTCCTGGTGCTGGGGGCGGCGGGCGGGCAGCTGGACCTGACCAAAATGGCCGGCCCCGCCCTGTCGGTCCCGGTCTCGGCGTTCTTCGTGTGGTCGGGGTGGCGGACCATGCACGGGCTGGTCTCGCCCGCGGTCCTGGTCGGCTACGGGGTGGTGTCGGTCGTCTTCGGGGCGGTGATGGTGGCCGCCGCCGTCGCGCTCGGGGTCTGGGGCGAAGGGGAGGCGCACGGCCCCGCCGCGGCCGGGCCGTGCGGGTGTGCGGCGATCCTCTTCGCCGGGTTCGCCGTCGCGTTCGCCGGCCTGATCGGGGTGGTCGGCCTCCTGTTCGTTCTGGCCGGGGTGCGGGTCATCAGCGGTCGCCGGCGGTACGCGGCGTGGCAGAACGAGACGCAGAGCCGCGACCCGGTGGGGGACCGCGACGGCTGGTGAGCCGGGCGACCCCTTCCCGCAGACAGCCCGCCGGGGGTGACCGTGAACGAGCCGGAGGACGAACTCCCCGAACCCGACGGCCCGCCGGTCGAGTACCCGGCCCCGGTGCGGTACGCGGGGTGGTTGTGGGTCGCCGTCTCGGCCCCGCTGATCGCGGCCGTCACGATCGCCGCGTTCGTCGAGATGCTCCGCGGGAACTCGAGTGCCGGCGCGGCGTGTCTGCTGCCGTTCGTTTCGGTCTTTCTCTGGGACGGCTGGAAGGCCGCACGCGGTCGGGCCGGGAACATCACGGGGACCGCGATCGCGTCGCTGCTGATCGGACTGCTCCTGTGGGTGGTCGTGTTTCTGAGCGCCGTCGAGCGAGCGGACCGACCCCGCACGCCGTTCGATGTGATGACGTATTCCGCGGTCGGGATGGTCGGGCTCGTCTACGGGCTGGCCGGCCTGCTGGGCTGCCTCGGCGAACGCCAACTGGCGGCGTGGCACGAGGACCAGGCGCGGCACCGGGAACCTTGACCGTCTTGGCGAACGTTCGAACTGACCCCGACCTTCCCGTCCCGCCCGGAGGCCCGCCCGTGATCGACCCCGACGACATCCCGGCCGACGACCGGTTCCCGACGGACGTGCCGTTCCCGGCCACGGTCCTGATCGCGGGCGTCCTGTGGCTGATCTTCGGCGGGATGACGTTTCTCGGCGGCCTGTTGAACACGGCCCTCGTCGCCGCGGGCGAGAACCCCGGCGGTGCGCCGGGCGGGTGCTGCGGGCTGCTGTTCGGGATCGCGTTCGTCTCGGCGGGGTGGAATTCCGTGAAGGGGACCGCCAAGGACACCCGCGGGAACGCGGTCGGGTCGCTGGCGTTCGGCGCACTCTACCTCGGGCTGACGGTGGTCCTGGCGGTCGCCGGGCTCGGGGCCCTGCCCGGGATCGGGCCGGGCGGAGCAGGCCTGCCACCGGAGGAGGAACTCGTCATGCTCCTGACGGCGCTGGCGGTGGCGATGTTCGGCCTCATCCTGCTGACGGCGGGGGTGCTCGCACTGGTCGGGCGGAGGCAATACCTGGACTGGCGGGAGGTCGCGACGGCCCCCCACCGGACCCGGCGGGACCAGCGGGACGATCGGTAACCGACGAACGGCACCCGGTACCGGGTGCCGTTCACTTCCAGCGGGCGTCCGGGTTAGAACATCTTGCGGTACTCGACGCGGAACATGTCCTTGTACCAGACCTCGCCGGTCAGGGCGCGGCCGTAGCCGATGTAGAGGTCGGAGCCGCTCGGCAGCTGGGCGTCGCGGGTCGGGCCGCCCCACCCGAACCGGACCCCGACCTTCGCGTTGACGATCGTGTCGCCGGACGCGGACACGACCGCCGGGGTCATGCCCGCCCGGAGCTCCTTGCCGCTCAGCACCGTCCACCCGACCACTTCGCCGACCGGGGCGATGTACCCGCGGTCGCTCTGGGCGACGGCGTAGCTGGTGCCCAGCCCGTACCGCAGCACGTTGCCGGTGAAGTCGCTGCTGCGGGACAGGTTGATCGAGTCCTTGAACTCGCCGAACACGCCCCACCGGCAGCTGAGTTGTTCGAGGAACAGCAGGCCCGGTTCGATCCGCCAGTTCTCGGCCCCGAGCCCGAGCCCGCCGTCCCCGCTCGGGGTCGTGACCATCGCTTGCAGCGAATACACGCGGTCGGCGTTGTTCACGAACGCGTACTTGGCCCCGAACTGCACGTCGCCCAGGCCGGTGGCGTTCGCCGTCCGGGTGGGGTTGATGAACCGGACGGGGATGGTGACGAACATCGACAGGTTCGGGCTGATGGCGTACTCGAAGTACGGCAGGAGCTCCTGGTAGTCGACGTTCGTCTCGATCCCGACCCCCATGCCGGGGCCCTTCGCGTCCGGGGTGCCGAAGCACCCGCACTTGGGGTAGAAGAACTCGGCGCGGTCCGGCCGGTTGTTGCCCCAGGCCGCGTCCGTCCGCAGCCGGAACATCGTCACCGGCCGCGCGTTGTCGATGTACCCGCCGAGCGCGATCGCTTCGCCCGCACCCGCCCCGGACTGCGCGCTGCCGAACGACGGCGTCGGCTCCAGCAGCGGGTCGGTCGTCGGGCTGGTCGGGTTCGTGCCGGGGGTCGTCGGGCTCGTGCCGGGGGTCGTCGGCGTGTACGGGACGACCGGACACGGGACCACGGGGGCCGACTGGGCACGGTGCCCGCCCGCGGGGGTCACGTCCTGGGAGAGCGCGACCTCGGCGGACACGCCCATCGCCACGGCCGCGGCCGCGACCTGAAACAGCTTGCCAATCCGGGACATCCTGTCCTCCTCGGCGCGTCCGTGCGCCTCATCGGGGTTCGGAGACGGGGAAAAAAGTCGAACCTCACGACACTTTCCTTCGACCGGAACCACCGTATCAGCTGCCCGGAAATGAGGCACGCGGACCCGGAGCGTCGGCTCCGGGTCCGCGTGGGCGGGTTGTGACGGCAGTGAGGAATGGCGAGCGGTGCGGTCGGGCCGGTCCTACGGGTTGACGGGCTTCGCCCCGATGCCGAGCGGCCGGTTGCGCACTTCTCCTCTCATATACGCCTGCTGCACGCCTGCCTTTTCCGGGTCTTCGGCGATCAACTTCCCGGTCAGGTCGAACACCCCGCCGACCGACGACTGCTCGGCGATGGCCCGCTGGATGATCGCGAACCACCGCTCCCGCGACGCGAGATCCTTCCACCCGAACCAGATCGTCGGCGGCCCCTCGGCCTTCGCGATGGTGCTCTCGGGAACCTTGGGCTTGTCGGGGGAATGTTGCAGGTCGTTCAGCACGACGAGCCGCACGCCCGGCGTCGTGGGCAGGCCGTCGACGCGGATCGCGAACCGCGTCGCGGCCGCCTCCGAGTACCGCTGGCTCCGGCTGGTGTGCAGCCACCGCCGGCCGTCCGGGGCGACCCAGTCCTTCCCCTGGTAGTACAGCAGGATCACGTCGTTCAGCCACGCGCCCGCCTTGGCCCCCGGCTTCGCCGTGCCGAGCCGCTTCAGTTCGCGGTTCACCTCGTCGAGCACCCAGGCCACCTTCCCGTCGTCCACTTCGCCCACCAGCGGCGGGTAGAGCACGGCCTTCGCGAACGCCTTGTGCGTGAACTCGCCGCGGTCGAAGCCGTCTTCCCGGCCCGCGGGGATGACGCCGCCGAGGGCGCTGACGACACGCTTGCCGAGTTCGCCCCGCTTGGCCGCGGGCTCGTCCACGCCGACCACGACGAGGTGGAGCCGCTGCTCCGTCAGCGGGTTTTCGCAGCGGACGCGGAACGTGGCGGAGTCGGCGGACTGTTGGGGGGCGGCCGCGTCGCGGGCCGGGGACCGGAACGCGAACCGGACGACGGACTTCGCGGCACTCAGGAACATCGGCACCTTGAACGTCCGCTCCATCGCCCGGCCCTGCTGCGGGTCGAGCGTGACGGGGACGTGTTCGAGGTCGTTCACGATCAGCACGACGGCCAGCTTCGGGTCGCGGGCGGTTTGCGCGTCCTCGGCGGTCCACTTCACCCGGCCGCGGACCTGCACCAGCCCGGCCTTCGACTGGAAGGCGTCGTCGGAGATCTTCAACGGGTCGGAGATCGCGCCGCCGGGCAACAGTTCTTCGACGGCGTCGACGACGACCTGGAACGCGGGCGGGGTGTACGACACCGCGAACTCCTGGGCGGTTTCGCCGCCGTCGTTGACGGCCAGCACGCGGACGCGGTTGACGCCGGGGCGGAGTTCGAGCGGCACCTCGGCCGTCACGCTGACGCCGTCCGGCCCGGCGACGAACTTTTCGGGGGCGACGCTGGCGGCGCGTTCGAGGTCGCCGCCGCGGGGGGCGAGCCACACTTCCACGCGGGCCAGTTTCGACTCGGACGCGACCTTGAACCGCACGGGAATTTTGGGCTGGTCGGTGGCGCGGTCGCGGGTGCCGTCGGCGACGGCGACGATCGGCGGCGGGATCACGCGGACCTTCCGCTTCACCGGCACCACTGACACCGGGCTGTCACCGTCCGCGTTCCGCACGGCGAGCCGCAGACTCTCGGCCCAGTCGTTGCCGGACTTCACCGGCACGGCCGGGGCCGTCACCTGCCAGAAGACGATGCCGAACGCGGCCCCGAGCTTCTTCGGTGCGGCCGCTTCGACGATGCGGCCGTTCACGATCACGTCCGTCGGCGGGAAGTCGGCGGCGGTCAGGACGGTCGCGGACACGTCGGCGACCGCGGACTCGCCGGCATCGGCGGGGGCCACGGCGAACACGCGCGGCGGCTGCCGGAACGCGACCGTGGCGAGGTTGGCGAACGAGTCCGACCGCCAGTCGTTCTTCACGACGAGCCCGATGCGGTTGACGCCCGGCCGCAGCGCGACGGTGGCGGACCACGTCTTCGCGGCCGGGTTCAGCACCGCGTCGACGCTGGCCGCGTCCCCGCCGCCGGCCGGGGTGACGACCACTTGCACCTTGAACGGGTCGTCACCAACCGGCTGGAAATCCCCCGTGAGCGAGAGCACCCGCGTTGTGACCGACGTGCCCACTTCGATCGGCGCGATGCTGACGGCCGGCAGCGCGGGGTGATACGCGAGGGTGACGCCCCGCTCCGCGAACGGCCCCTTGCCGGACTTCGCCCGCACCCGCACGGTCGTCGGCTTCCCCGCGGTCAGCGTGATGTGACGAGCGTCGGCCAGTTTCTTCGCGGCGACGTGCTTCTCGGCGTGCCACGTCCCGTCGCCGTCGTCCCACTCCACGTCGGTGATCGGGTCGGCCGCTTCGAACGTCGTCGAGAGGTCGAACTTCGCCACGTCGGTGACGAGGACCGACTGCTTGCCGATGTCCTGGGATTCGGTCGGGGTCGACACCTCGAACTTCGCGATTCGCGGCGGCAGCGGGATCTTTTCCGGCGTGTACCGTACCTGGAACTCGGTGCCGCCCGACTCCAGCTTCGCGAACTTGCCGGCGTCCCGGGTCGTGGCCGTCAGGCGAACCGTCGTCGTGCCGGGGGTCAGTTTCAATTCAGAAGGCTTGTCGGAGAGCGGGGTCGAACCCTTCTCCCCGCCGGGTCCGGTCCAGTCGAGGACCACGTCCGCGGGGCCGCCGGTGCCGAGTTCCACCTTGGCGGAGACGGCGACGGTGTTCGCCTCGGTGGTCACGACGGCGTCCGCCGGCTTGCCGCCGACAAGGGCCGCGACCGTGGGGGCGGTCGGGACGAAGTTCACTTCCGAGACGGCCGCGGTTGCGGGCGGGGAGGTCGGCGTGCGGTGCAGGGCGACCTCGAAGGCGTGCGTGCCGCGAACCCACGGGTGTTCGCCGAGGTCGACGGTGAAGGTGCGGTCCTGCCCGGCGACGGCGACTTCCTTCCAGGCCCCCGGCTTGCCGTCCGGCGGCACGGCCCGCCAGCGGACGACGGCGCGTTCCAGTGGGAAATCGTCGGTTACGTCGCTGAGGTTGACGCCGAGCGCGGTCGACTTCGCCCGCAAGAGCGGCAGCCCGGCCTGTTGCGGGAGTTCCCCCTCGACGCGGACCCGCAGCTTCGGCGGCGGCGGGGGGAACTCGTCCGTGTGGGCGTCGATCGCGGCGGCGAGTTCGCCCTTTTCCGCGAGGAACCGCAGCACGTCCTTGCGGTAGTACGTCTTCCGGTACTGGTCCGCTCCCGCGTAGGTGACGGGGTTGGCCGGGTCGCCGGTCATCGTCACCCAGCCGATCTTCGCTTCCGCGACGGGGGAACTCGCGTCGTACGGCCCGTGCGGGCTCCAGCCGACCCACTCGCGCTCTCCCGGCTTCACACCCGGCGCAATCCACAGCGAGAAGAGCGGGTTCCGCTGCTCGACGCCGTGGCCGACGGGGAGCAGCAAGTGGTTCGCGTTCCCCTTCACGCGGACGCCGACCTTGCCGCCGACGGGCCGGGAGCGGACGTCCCAGAACAGCCCCGGCAACGACTTGATCGCCGCCAGTTCCCCCTTCTCGCCGCCGACGGCTTCGACGGTGTCGCCGACCTTCAGCCCCTCGGGAATCCCCTTCACGCGGGGGTCGATCGCGGTCACGACGGGGCCTTCGCCGCGGTCGACGAACTCGACGCCTTCGAGGAACCCGACCTGTTTATCGAGGTCCTTGATGGACCAAACCGAAGCGACGGGGTCGTCGCCGACGGCGGCGAGCAACGGTTTCGAGGCGGAGAACGCCAGCCAGCGGACAGATTGCTCCGGCCCGGCGAGCGAGCGGATGGGCTTGCCCGACTTCGCGTCGAACAGCGTGACGAGGTGGACCGCGTCTTCGGGGTTCGTGTGCGCGACCGCGACGACGGCCGGGCCGTTCTTGTTCCAGGCGGGGCCGGCCGGCAGGTAGCCGTAGGCGGTCGGGCGCTCGCGCGGCCGCAGTTTCACGGTGGCGAGTGTCGCGTCGCCGCCGGTGAGCTTCCACTCGTTCGCGTCCTTGTTAGCCGGGGACAGCGCGAGGTTCGCGGGGACCGTGGGTGCGTCGAGCCTGTCGCCGACGGCCTTCTCGGCGACGCTGCGGTTCGCCAGGTGGAAGACGGTCCCGCCGTCCATGTCGTCGCCGCGGGCCTGCAACCAGAGCCGGTTGCCGGCAACGAAGTGGACGCGGCGGAACCCGCCGACCGCGCCCGGCAACCGCTGGGACGCTTCCTTCCCGGCGGCCAGGGCGACGGTGTCGAAGACTTCGATGCGGTGGTCGTCGAACCCCGCGACGGCGAGCGTCTTGCCGTCCGCGGACGCGGCCAGCGAGGGCAGGTGGGCCGTCGACAGCTTGGCGATGACGGCTTCCCCGCGCACGCTTCCATCCGCGGACAGGAGCCGCAACACGGCCGGGCGGGGGTTGCCGGCTTCCGGCGGGGCCGTCTCGAAGAGCACTGCGAAGCCGTCCCCGACCGGGGCCACCGCGAGCGGCAAGAAGTGCTTGCCGTCCGCGAACGGGAACTTGACGGTGCGTTCCTCGCCGCCGTTCGCGGGGCGGACGAGGAGTTGCCCGTACTGCGGCCGGCCGGCGACGCCGAGGTTCACGAACCCGCTGGAAATCAAGTCGCTCGGACCATTCTTCCCCTGCCGGAGCGCGAGGCCGAGGTTCCAGCCGCCGACGGCGAACGACTCGGCCTTCTTCTGGCCGACATCCCACATAAATAGCGCGCCGTCGTCCTTCGGGTCCACCTCCGGCCACGACGCCGCGACGCGGACCTTGCCCGCCGCGTTCGGCCACGCCGCCAGGCCGGGGCGGGTCGTCGAGCCGGGGAAGCCGCTCCGGGCGTCCAGTTCCGTGCCGGTCTTCGCGTCCCAGGTCCGGACGTGCCCGCTGCGCTTGCCCTTCTCGTCGAACTCGGTGGACGCGGACACGACGACCGGGCCGGCGGCGGGCGAGGGGTTCGCGAACGCGAGGGACCGCACTTCGCCGAGGTTGCCGCGGAGGACCTTCCCGCCGTTCGGGTTCGTGCGGTCGAAGAGGTAGATCACCCCCAGGTCGCGGCGCATGTCGGGGGGGATGCGACGGGTGTCGACCATCAGGCCGTCTTCGGAGAACTTCGCCTCGTCGCGCATCGGGGACCGGCCGGCGACGGCGACCCAGTTCCCGTCCGGGGACACGGCGACGGCGTTCACCGCCCCCGCGTTCCCCGGCCCGAGCGGCACCCGCAGCGGCGCGGCTTCCGCGAACTTGCCGTCTTTCCGGGCGTAAACGCGGACCAGCTTGTCGAGCCCGGCGACGTAGACGGTCGAGCCGTCCGGGCTGACCGCGACGCACGGGACCGGCGCGGACGGCCCGCCCGGATTCACCCGGAGGACCGGCGTGCGGTCGGCCGGGGGCAGGGGCTTTTCCTGGGCCGGGGCCGGCAGCCCAGTCGAGAGAACGAGGACAGACAGGACCGCCGACCGGGAGATCGTCCGCATGGTCGTCACCTTCTCATCGGGAGGGCGGATTCGCGATTCGGCCGCCGCGATCGGGGGGCTATAATGGTGATTCTAGACCGGGGAGGGTCCGGATGCCGGGCGTGGGCGAACTCGGGCACCTGACGGATGCCCAATACGCGGACTTGGTAGAACGGGTCGACCGGTTCCACGAGGCGTGGATCCCGGACGAGCCCGCGAACCCCGCGTCGTTCCTGCCGTCCCGGTCCGCGCCGCACCGCCAGGCCGTTCTGATCGAACTGCTCAAGACGGACCTGGAACTGCGGGCGAAGGCCCACCTCCCGGTGCGGATCGACCCGTACCTCGCCGCGTTCCCGGACGACCTCCCCGCGCACGCCGTCCCGGTGACGCTGCTCCTGGAGGAATATCTGGTTCGGCACCGGTTCGCGGACAGGCCTTCCGCGGAAGAATACCGGAAACGCTTCCCGACCGTGTACGAGCCGTTCGCGGCGGGCCTCGCCCGGCTCGCGGGGAAGTCCGCCGGGGCGAACGCCGGTCGGCTCGGTGCCGCCCCCCCGAACCGCGACGACGGCGTCGCGTTCAACTCCACGTCCGAACTCATCCTGTCCCAGACCCAGGTCCGGGACGTTCCCCCGGTCCCTCCGGAGGCGGGGCCGCCGGGGACGATGATCGAGCAGATCGAGCCGGTCCTCCGCGACGAGGACGACGACGACCGCCGGCGGAAGGCCAGGAAGGCGGCGAAGTCCAAGGGGGCGAGCAAGTCCCGGTCGAAGTCGCGGTCCAAGATGGACCTGAATGAAGTCCCCGCGGACACGCTTCCGGCGGAACTGGAGTACAAGCTCCTCCGGAAGCTCGGCCAGGGCACCTTCGGCGAGGTGTACGAGGCCCTCGCCCCCGGCGGGTTCCGCGTCGCGGTGAAGAAGATCCTCCGGAGCCTGGACCACCCCGCGAGCGTCGGGGAGCTGGAGTCGCTCGAGGCCATCAAGAAGATGACGCACCCGTTCCTGCTGCAAACGCAGGCGTACTGGGTGTTCCGCGACCGGCTCATCATCGTGATGGAACTCGCGGACGGCAGCCTGACGGACATGATGAAGGACGCCCAGTCCCGCGGGCTGATGGGCGTCCCGGTGGACGACCTCATCACCTACTTCGAGCAGGTGGCGGAGGCGGTCGACTACCTGCACAGCCAGAACGTGTCGCACCGGGACATCAAGCCGGCGAACCTGCTGCACCTGAAGGGGTACGCGAAGCTGGCGGACTTCGGCCTCGCCCGGATGCACGAGCACACCCAGACGACCGTCGGCCAGGAGATGGGCACCCCGCTGTTCATGGCCCCGGAGGCGTGGAACAAGAAGATCAGCCTGCACTCGGACCAGTACAGCCTGGCGGCGACCTACGTGTCCGCCCGGCTGGGCCGGAACTTGTACAAGGCCGCCGCCATGCACGAGCTGGCGATCCAGCACATGACGGAGACGCCGAACCTCGACCCGCTGGAGCCGGCCGAGCAGGCCGTCCTGCTGCGGGCGCTGGCGAAGAACCCGGACGACCGCTACCCGAACTGCAAGGCGTTCGTGAAGGCCCTCCGGCAGGCGACGACGCCGGTGCCGGTGAAGACGGCCGTCGACCTCGACCTCGGCCCGCCGCGGTCCCGCGTCAGCCCGCTGACGGTCGCGCTCGCGCTGGTGCTCCTCGTGTCCGTCGCCGCGCTGATCTACGTCGCGGTCTTCTCCCCCACCCCGCCCGTGGTGGTGGCCCCGCCGCCGACGCCGCCGGAGAAGATCCTCGCGGTCCCCGGCTGGACCCCGACCGCCGAGGCGGGCACGGTGACGCTCCCCGACGGCCGGAAGATGCACAAGGAACTGTCCCGCGAGGTCGCCGGGACGAAGCTGGTCGCCGTCGCGGTCCCGCCCGCCCGGAACACCGACCCGCCGCCGTTCTACATGCTGCGGGACAAGGTCTCGAACCGCGTCTACAAGGCCGTGTGGGAGGCCGCCGAGCGGAACGACCGGTCCGCCGTCGCCGAGTTCCGCAAGCGGTTCGGCAAGGACGCGCCGCCGCTGCTGCCCGGCATGTGGCGGGAAGGCGCGCTCCCCCAGATCGGCGACCCGCTCGGCATCGCCGGCGCGCAGGCCGACGTGCCCGTCGTGAACCTGACCATGCCGGAAGCCAGCCTCGTCGCCACCGAACTCGGCGGCAGCTTGCCGACCTACATTCAGTGGCTGCACGCGCTCGAAGGCCCCGGCGGGGCGATCCCGGACCTGCTCGCGAAGTGGAAGCCGAAGCCGAACCAGACCGAGCCGACGGAGGAGGAACTCGAACAGCTCGGCGTCGCGCTCGGGCTGAAGTTCGGCCCGTGGCCCGTCACCCGCGCCACCCCGGACGTCAGCCACCACGGCGTCCGCGGACTCATTTCCAACGGGTTCGAGTGGACCAACGGCACGGTCGAAGGCCCCCTCGACCTCCGCTCGAACCCGGCCGTCACCCCCAAGGTGATCGTCGTCGGCCAGGGGTGGGACATCCCCGAGGTGCTGACCCCGTCCAAGATCGCCGGGCTGAAGAGCGAGTACCCCTGGGACTCCGCCAAGACCGGCATCGGCTTCCGCGTCGTGTTCGACCCGCAGTGACGGCTGCTACCGACATTCGGAACCCGTGGCATCCAGCGTAAAATGGGTCAGAAGAAAGACCCGAGGACGCCATGAAACTCGCCACCCCCCGCTCGCCCGTCGTGATGCTGACCACCTTCCTGCCCGGCCCCGACCGGAAGCGGACGCCGAGCCCGTACCACTTCCGCGTGACGTACCGCAACCCGGCCCCCCGCGAGCCCGGCTGCGTGATGACCTGGGAAGTGCTCGGCGGCCGGCTGCCGTATCAGGTCGCGCTCGAAGAGACCCCGACCGGCGGCCAGCGCTGGCACTGCTCCTGCGCGGACGCCGTCTACCGCGGCGAGGACGACCCGAAGCACGCCTGCAAGCACGTCCAGGGGCTGATGGAATGCCTGCCGACCGTGCTCAAGGTCGCGGCATAAGGGCTTTCTCGTAGGGTGGGTCGAGCCGGCTTTGCGGCGAAGACCCACCGGCCTGGCAACAGTCGCTTCCCTCTCCGGTGGGTCTTCGCGAAGCGCTCGACCCACCCTACCGGTACCAGTCCGCCCGCGTCAGCGGCAGCTTCGCGTCCCCGTCGATCGGCTTCACCACCAGCGTCTGGTTCAGCCCGTACACGCCGGAGCGGAAGCCCATCGTCGCGCCGGCCATGTACAGGCGGAAGATGCGGTACGTCACGTCGCCGACGAGCTTGAGCACCTCTTCGCGGTTCGCCTCCAACTTGCGGACCCACGCCTCCAGCGTCAGAACGTACTGCTCGCGCATGTTCTCCACGTCGCGAATCTCGAAGCCCGCGAGGGCGGCGCTTTCCTGCACTCGCAGCACCGTCTGGAGTTCGCCGTTGGGGAAGACGTACTTCCGGGCGAACGCCGTCCACCGCGGGTACGGGGTGAACGGCTTCAGCGTGATGCAGTGGTGTAGGTACGCCCCGCCGGGCCGCAGGTTCTCGTAGACCTTTGCGAAGAACACCGGCAGGTTCTTGACCCCGATGTGCTCGCCCATGCCGACGCTCGACGCCTTGTCGAAGCCCTCCGGGTCGCGGAAGTCGCGGTAGTCCGAGTACACGATCTTCGCGGAGCCCGTCAGCCCCGCCTCGGCGATGGCGCGTTCCGCCCACTTCGCCTGCTCGCCCGCCAGGGTGACGCCGACCGCCTTGACGCCGTAGTGCTTCGCCGCGTGGACGACGAGTCCGCCCCACCCGCAGCCGAAGTCGACGAACCGGTCGCCGGGCTTGAGCCGCAGTTTCTTGCAGACGTAGTCGAGCTTCCGCTCCTGGGCGGCGTCCTGGTCCTCTTCGGGGTGCGCGAAGTAGCCGCAGGTGTACTGCAGGTTCTTGTCGAGGAACAGGCGGTAGAACTCGCCGGGCAGGTCGTAGGTGTACGAGATCGCCTCCCGGTCGTTGGCCTTGCTGTGGTCCCCTTCGGTGGGCCGGCCCGCCTTCGACACGTCCCGCGGGTTCTTGCGGCTGGGCAACTTCATCAGGCCGCGCATCAGCCGGAGCTTGTCCCAGAGGGTGCGCGAGTCCGAGAGGCGGACGACGTGCCGCAGCCAGGCGGTGAACGCGAACATGTCGCCGTCGACGTCGAAGTCGTCGAAGATGTACGACTCGCCGAGGCCGACCGGGTCGAGCGGCCAGAGCATCGCGCGGAGGGAGCCGGGGTGCTTCAGCACCAGGGTGAACGGGGCCGGGCCGGTGCCGGGCTCCCAGGTCTCGCCGGTCCACAGGCGGACGGCGAAGTTGCCGGCAAACCCGTCCGAGAGGGCGGAGAGGATCGCGGTCGACGCCGCGGCGGCGGGGTCCGCGGACGGCAGGGCGGCGGTCGCCATACGGCATCCGGTGTCGGGGGAGCGGGCGGAGTTCGGGGCAGTGTATGGCCGGACTCCGGCGGCATCAACGAGTCGGCCCGGCCGGTTCGCGCGTCGATTAAAAATCTCCGACCCGCTGAAACCAAACCGGGGTGGTCCTCGTCGTACGAGGTGCCCATCACTCAACGAGGTGCGGTTTGATGCAAATGTATAAAGCGACGTCAGTTTGTCTTTTTCTGCTCGCGGTCGCGGGCTCAGCCGAGCGGCTCTCCGCACAAGAGGTGGACCGGGATAAGGGAGAAGCGAAGCTGGAGAAAGACTTGAAGCCGTTCCCGCCTGCCGAGAAGGGGATGGTGCGGCACGTCATCCGGCTGCCCGAGCAACCCGACGAGTCGCTGCTCCAGGTCGAACTCATCGTCGGCAAGACGATCAAGGACGACATGGTGAACCACAAGGTGTACTGCGGGAAGATCGAAGAAGTAACGATTAAGGGCTGGGGTTACACCCGGTACGTCGTCTCCGACCTCGGCGGGATCTTGTCGACGCTGATAGGAGGCAGCGGGCCGCTGGTGGACCGGTTCGTCACCCTCGGTGGTCCCCCGTATCTCATCCGATACAACAGTCGCCTGCCGGTCGTGGTGTACGTGCCGGAAGGGGCCGAGGTGCGGTATCGCTTCTGGCAGACGCAGCCGAAGGCCGCCACCGCCCCGAAGGGGTGATGAACCGGTGCCCTCGAATCGCCCACCCGGATGTGGGGAAGTGTCATGAGCGTCTGGGACTTGTTGACCGTGTCCGTTCGCGCCTCTCTGGGGAGCACGCTCGGCGAGCTGTTCTGGTACGTCCTCTTGGCGTCCGCCGTCTGGGTCGCCTTCTACGTGCTGCTCCGTGCCCGGCTGCGGCACCGCCGGGTCGGGCCGCGCGACCCGGCGGCCGGGCAGATCCGCCGGGAGGTGCTCCACTCGCTGCGGAGCATCGCCATTTTCGGGGTCGTGACGGTCGCCCTGGTGTTCGCCGTCCTGTCGGGGTGGACCCGGATGTACGCCGAGGTCGACGACTACGGCTGGGGCTGGCTGGTGGCGAGCGTCGGCGTGATGGTGCTGACGCACGACGCCTACTTCTATGCCACGCACCGGCTGATGCACCACCGCTGGCTGTACCGGCGGGTCCACCGCACCCACCACCTGTCCACGAGCCCGACCCCGTGGGCGGCCTACGCCTTCAGCCCGGCCGAGGCGCTCGTCCAGGCCGGGATCGGTCCGCTCGTCGTGTTCACCATCCCGACCCACCCGGTCGCGTTCTCGGCGTTCATGCTGTGGCAGATCACGTTCAACGTGTTCGGCCACTGCGGGTACGAGATCTTCCCCCGGTGGTTCCTGCGGTCGCCTGCCGGCTGGGTGTTGAACTCGGTCACCCACCACGCCCAGCACCACGAGAAGTTCCAGGCCAACTACGGGCTGTACTTCAACATCTGGGACCGACTGCTGGGCACGAACCACCCGGACTACGAAGCCCGGTTCACCCAGGCAACCGGGCCGACCCCGGCCCCCGCGGTCGCCGCCGGCCGGGGATGAGCCCTGCCTTCCGCGGCCCGTCCTTCACCGGCTTCAAAGTTTTTCTCAGAATTCCCCGCCCGGCGGCCGATACAACCGGTACGCCGCGCACTTCCCGCGCGGCCGCGGCTCTGAGAACGGGGTGGCGCATGGACGGGCGACGGCTTCGCCGGTGGGCACTGGTCGGTCTCTTCGCCCCGTCGGTCGGGTGCAACCTGTTCCAGAAGAACGAGGCGATGCCGCCGGGCGGGCTGCCGATGCCGGCCGACGGGAAGCCGTCCCTGCTGTCGCGGATGGGCGGCACCTCGACCCCGCGGTTCCCCGGCCCGCCGGAGGAGAAGGCGCTGCCCAAGATCTCCCGGAAGAAGGGGATGGGCCTGGGCATCGAGGGGGAACTCGCGTTCGCGGACACGGAAGTCGAGGGCGCGTTCGTCGAGGGCAAGTCTGCCGTCGAGCGGGACGCGCTCATCGACGCGGCCCGGCAGCGGTACCAGAAGGTGCTGACGACCGACCCGAAGAACAAAGCCGCCCTGATCGGCCTCGCCAAGCTGTACGCCCGGGCCGGCGACAAGGACCGCGCGATCCAGGGGTACGAGGCGGCCCTGCGGCACCACCCCAAGGACCACGAACTCGCGCACAAGATGGCCGCCATGCAGGCCCGGTTCGGCGACTGGCCGGCCTGCACGGACGCCGCCCGGTACGCCCTCTCCCTCGACCCGGAGAACCGCACCTACCAGAAGACGCTCGGGTACGCCCTGTCCCAGACCGGCAAGTGGGACGAGGCGTTCGACACGCTGATGAAGCTGATGCCCGAGGCGGAAGCCCGGTACTTCCTCGGGCGGGTGCTCGCGGACATGGACCGGGTCGACGAGGCGAAGGTGCAGATGGACCTGGCCCTGCGGGTGAACCCGCAGTTCGACCCGGCCCGCGAGTTCCTGGCGACCGTCACGAGTGCCCCGCCGGCCCCGGTCGTGCCCGGCACCGCACCGGCCAGCCCGGTCGCCGACCCCGGCGTGCAGCAGACGCAGTATCAACAGCCGGTGCCCGCGCCGACGCCGTGACCCGTTCCCGTCCGCGGCTCTGAAAGAAGGCAGGGCGACGCAGTGCGTGAAAGTAGGCAACTCGCTCCGCGAGTTGCGGGCTCAGATTCCGAGAACGCAACACTCGTTTCCGAGGGTGGAAGCGAAGTCACTCGCGGAGCGAGTGACCGACTGAATCGGCCACGCTTCAAACACTGCGTCACCCTGTCAAAGAAGGACCGGGTTGTTGCGAACCCCGATCCCCGTCGGTTATCCTCGCGTCCGATTCCCCTTCTCCGGGAGGACGCATGTCGCCCGCCCGCTCTCGCCGCCCGTTCCTGACTGCCCGGTGGGAACACCTGATCGTGGCCAGTTACGCCGTCCCGGAATCGTTACTTTGGCCCCTGCTCCCGACGGGTATCGACCTGGACTTCCGCGACGGCCGGTGCTTCGCCAGCCTCGTCGGGTTCCAGTTCCTGGACACCCGCGTCCTCGGCGTCGGGTGGCCCTGGCACCGCGACTTCGCCGAGTGGAACCTGCGGTTCTACGTCCGCCACGGCGACACCCGCGGGGTCGTGTTCGTCCGCGAGTTCGTGCCGAAGCCGATCGTCTCCGTCATGGCCCGGCTGATCTACAACGAGCCCTACCGGGTCGCGAAGGTGACCGGCACCGTGACGGCCGACCCCGACGCGGTGACGGTGTCGTACACGATTCCTTTCGGGGGCCGGTCGCACACCCTGTGGGCCGCCGCCGGGCCGACCGCGTCGCCGATCGCGCCCGGCTCGGACGCGGACTTCTTCCTGAACCAGTCGTGGGGCTACGGCACCGGCCACCGCGGCCGGACGCTGAAGTACGAGGTGACGCACCCCGTGTGGGACGTGTTCCCGATCCGCGAGCGGAAGATCGACGTGGACTGGGGCACCCTCTACGGCCGCGAGTGGGCCGTCATGACCGGGGCCGAGCCAGTGTCCGTGTCGCTGGCGAAGGGCTCCGCGGTGGCCGTCTCGCCACACGGCCGGGCGTAGGGAAGCGCAGTTCTGGTAGGTCGGGTCGAGTCTTCGAGGCCCGACGTAACGCAATGTCGGGCCTCGAAGACTCGACCCGACCTACCAGATGGCGTGCCGTCAAAACTCGACCCGCAGCCCGTCGTAGGACAGTTCCACGCCCGGCGGGAGTTTCGCCGTCCACTCGTCGTAGTCGATCTCGTGGGACGTGTGCGTCAGGTACGCCCGCTTCGGCTTGACCCGCGCGATCACCGCCAGGGCCTGCTCGATCGTGAAGTGCGTCGGGTGCGGCCGCTCGGGCCGGAGGGCGTCGAGGAACAGCACGTCCAGCCCGTCCAGCAGCGGGTAGCTCGTCTCCGGCACGTGGCTGACGTCGGTGCAGTACGCCATGTCCCCGACCCGGAAGCCGAGGCAGTTGAACCGGCCGTGGACCAGTGGGATCGGCGTGACCCGCTCGCCGAGGACGTCGAACGGCTCCGTCGGCGAGATCCGGCGGAAGGTCATCTGCGGCAGGTGGCCCGCCGGCAGGTTCGCGTTGACCGGGTCGAAGGCGTACCGGAACACGTCGCGGACGACCGCCTCCACTTCGTCCGTGCAGTACACCGGCACCGCCGCCCCGAGCATCTTGGGGAACAGCCGGGCGTCGTCGAGGCCGTACAGGTGGTCGACGTGGTAGTGCGTGTACAGGATCGCGTGGGCGACCGGGACGCGCGCCCGGGTCATCTGGAGCCGCAGTTCCGGGGTCGTGTCGATCAGCAGGTTCCCGCCCGGCAGGCGGAGCAGCACGGACGAGCGGGTCCGCTGGTTCTTCGGGTTCGGCGAGAGGCAGACGGGGCAGTCGCAGCCGATCTGCGGCACCCCGAGCGAGGTGCCGCACCCCAGAACCAGAAGCGTGCGGCGGGCGGTCATGCGGGAATTGTAGGCGGCGCGGAAGGGCCGGCGACCGCCGTCACCGCGACGTGAACAGCACCGAGCCGTTGCCGAGGACCATTTCCAGTTGCTCCACCGGCAGCGCCGTCGGGTTCACGAAGTATTCCGCCCCGAGCTTGAACTGGGCGGTCTTGCCGACGCCGTCCCGCACCGCGAGGTAGACCGGCGTCGAGCCCTTCGCCCGCTGGAGCACGACCCGCACGCCGTCGAGCTTCCGCAGCGTGTCCTCGTCGTCGGCGTACTGCATCCGGAGCACGACGCCGCGGGTGAAGTCCGCCTTCGCCTGGTCCAGCGTCAGCACCTTCTCGACGATCAGGTCCGGCTCCGTCGACCCCTCGCGCCACTCGACCTTCCCCTCGAAGAGGCGGATCGCG
Source organism: uncultured Alcaligenaceae bacterium (assembly GCA_964444365.1). Taxonomy (GTDB): domain Bacteria; phylum Planctomycetota; class Planctomycetia; order Gemmatales; family Gemmataceae; genus CAYUHJ01. The sequence continues at coordinate 79,598 of CAYUHJ010000006.1, forward strand.
TCGGCGGTCACGTCGTCCTTGAACCGGGCGAACTGGTCGGACCACAGGATGCACTTCACGGACCCGGAGAAGTCCTCGACGCGGACGATCGCCCACCGGTTCCCCTGGTTACGGCCCTTCGTCACCACCTTCGGGACGATCTCCGTCACCATCCCCGCGATGCGGACCTCGGCACTCCCGGAGACCTTCGCGAGGTCCGCGGCGTGGTGCGTGCGGAACCGCCGGAGCTGGTCGTCGAACTGCGCGAGCGGGTGGCTGGAGATGTAGAAGTCGAGGGCCTCCTTCTCGTACTTCAGCTTCTCCAGTTCCGGCCACTCTTCCACGTGCGGGACGCCCTCGCCGAGGCCGTGGCGGTTGACGCCGGGGGTGCCGTTCGCCTCGGGTTCCGCGTCGAGCACGTCGAAGATGTTCTTCTGCCCGCGCTTCCGGTCGGCCGCCTTCTGCTCGGACGCCTCCACCGCCCGCGGCAGCGTCAGCAGCGTGGCCCGCCGCCTGTTCTTGCCGAAGCAGTCCATGCCGCCCGCGTTGATCAGTTTCTCGATCGCCGCCTTCGTGACGGTCCGGGTGTCGACCCGCTCGCAGAAGTCGAACAGGTCCTTGAACGGCCCGCCGGCCTCCCGTGCCCGGACGATCTCCTCCGCGGCGTTGCGGCCGAGCCCCTTGATGGCGGTGAGCCCGAACACGATCTTCCCGTTCACGACGTCGAACCCGGCCCGGCCCTCGTTGACGTTCGGCGGCTCGACCGCGACCCCGAGCTTCCGCGCGTCCGCGATGTGGTCGACCATGACGTCTCGCTTGTTGCCGTCGTCGATCTCCGACGACAGCAGCGCGGCCATGAACTCGGCGGTGTAGTGGGTCTTCAAGTAGGCGGTCTGATACCCGATCTGTGCATAAGCGGCCGTATGACTTTTATTAAAACCATAGCCCGCAAAAAATACAATCTTTTCAAATATATCTTCGGCAATCTCCGCCGCGACCCCGCGTTCGCCGCAGCCCTTGAGGAAGTCCGCCTTCGCGGCCGTCATTTTCTCGAGGATTTTCTTGCTGATCGCCTTGATGACGGCGTAGGCCTTGGACAGCTCGATCCCGCCGAGGCGGTTCAAAATCCGCATAATTTGCTCTTGATAACACATAACTCCGTATGTCTCATCAAGAACTTCTTTCAACACCGGGTGCGGGTAGTCCCACGTCTCGCGGCCGTGCTTGCGGTTCACGTAGCTGTCGACCATGCCCCCCTTCAGCGGGCCGGGGCGGTACAGGGCCAGCACCGCGATCAGGTCGCGGATGTTGTCCGGCTTCATCTGCTTCAGCAGTTCGCGGATGCCCTCGCTTTCCAGCTGGAAGACGCCCTTCGCGTCGCCGCGCTGGAGCAGTTGGTAGGTGGCGCGGTCGTCGAGCGGGAACTGGAGCGGGTCGATGTCCTCGCCGCGGGTCCGCTTCACGAGCTTGACGGTTTCGTCGAGGACCGTCAGGTTCCGCAGCCCGAGGAAGTCCATCTTGAGCATCCCGACCTTTTCGAGGATGCCCATCTCCCACTGCGTCGTCATCAGGGCGTCGCCGGTCCGGCCGCCCTCCTGGTCGTCCTGCTTGCGGACGACGCGCTGGACCGGGACGTAGTTCGTGATCGGCCCGTCCGCGATGACGACCCCGGCCGCGTGGGTGCCGACGTTGCGGTTCGTGCCCTCCAGTTTCAGCGCGATGTCGACCCACTGTCGGGTGGTCGGGTCGCTGTCGTACTCCCGGCGGAAGTCCGGCGATTCGTTCAGCGCGTCGGTCAGGCTCTTCGCGATGGCCCCCTGCATCGGGACGAGCTTGCACATGTGGTTGACGCGGTCGAGCGGGATGTCGAGCACCCGGCCGACGTCCTTGAGCGCTGCCTTCGCCGCCAGCGTGCCGAACGTGCCGATCTGCGCGACGGACTCGACCCCGTACTTCTGCTTCACGTACTGGATGACGAGCTCCCGCCGCTCCTGGCAGAAGTCGATGTCGATGTCCGGCGGCTCCGTCCGGTTCGGGTCGAGGAACCGCTCGAACAGCAGGTCGTACTCCAGCGGGCAGACGTGGCTGAGGTACAGGGCGTAGGCGACGACCGCCCCGCACGCCGAGCCCCGGGCGGTGCTGGGGATGTTGTTCTCGCGGGCGTACCGGACGAAGTCCCACACGATGAGGAAGTACGCGGAGTACCCCATCTTCGAGATGATCGCGAGCTCGTGGTTGAGCCGGTCCCACACGGCCTGGGCGGGTTGGCTGCCGTAGCGTTCGTAGACGCCGTCCGAGCAGAGCTTGCGCAAGTAGTCGTCCGCCGTCGCGCCGTTCGGCGTCTTGAAGACGGGGAAGTGCCGCTTCTTGAAGTCGAGCCGGATGTCGATCCCGTTCGCGATGGTCTGGCTGCGGGCGACCGCGTCCTCGTAGTCCGGGAACAGCTTGTACATGTCCTCCGGCGACCGCACGTAGTACGGGTTCGGCATCTTCTCTTCGGGGTACTGCTTCTTGCGCGGGTCGCGCTTCTTCCCCGTGTTGATGCAGAACAGGACGTCGTGGGCTTCCGCGTCGGTGCTGCACAGGTAGTGCGCGTCGGCGGTGGCCACGAGCGGCACGCCGAGCTCGTCCGCGATCTCGGCGGCGACGGGGGTACACAGGTCTTGCAGGCCGATGCCGTTGTTCTGGATCTCGATGTAGAAGTCGTCGCCGAAGTGCTTCGCGAACCACGCCGCAAGGTCTTTTGCCTTGTCCTTCCGCTCCGCGAGGATGTGCTGGTTGAACTCCCCAGCGAGGCACCCGCTGAGGCAGACGAGCCCCTCCTTGTGGGCTTCCAGCACCTCCTTGTCGATCCGGGGGTTGTAGTAGAACCCTTCCAGGAAGGCGATGCTCGACAGCTTGATGAGGTTCTTGAACCCGACCTCGTTCTTCGCGAGCAGCGTGAGGTGCGTGTACGCCTCCCCCTGGCGGGCGGCCTTGCGGTGCGTGCGGTCGCCGGGGGCGAGGTACGCCTCGTACCCGATGACGGGGTTGATGTCGTTGTCCCGGCACTTGCTGTAGAACTCGATCGCGCCGTACAGGTTCCCGTGGTCGGTGATCGCGAGGGCGTTCATCCCGAGTTTTTTCGTCTGCTTGACGAGTTCCGGGATGCGGTTGAACCCGTCGAGCAGGCTGTAGTGGGTGTGCAGGTGGAGGTGAGCGAACTTGCGGTCGGCCATCGGGAATCGTTCCGCGGGGAGGTGGACAGGCGCTAACCGGGAATTGGAATTCTACCCCGCAAACTCCCGCCGGGAAATGGGAAGTGGAGCGGGCACGGCGTGAGGGAGGTGGGTCGAGGTCTCGCGGCCGTTACGAGAGGTCCAGCTTGGCAACCCAAGCGTCACCCGCCGCTACGAGGTTTACGCAAACGCACCGCATCGGGGGAAATGACCACGAACGCCCCCGACAGCTCCGGCTCATTTTCCACTACGGCTCGCGACACAATTTCAGCCTTCGCCACATTGTCGAGACCCTCAAGCCGGATCAGAATCACCCCGGCGTGGGTGAGCCCGCGCCGGTAGACCAACTCGCCGAAGTCCTTGTCTTCCGTGAGGAGCACGGCCGGGATGCTTGAGGCGCGTTGAAGAACTTCTTCGTCCGATACGCTGGGTGACAGCTCGGCAATCCAATCGACGGTATGGCCGTCGCGCCGAAGTCGTTCGACAATGCCGCGGTCGATGTTTTCGTCGGCGACCAGATTCATGCCGACTGCCTGGCCGTTGCCGGTCGCACGATTTCGGCACCGAGTGCCCCGGCCGCGTATTGTAGCGCCGCCAAGATTGCCTCGCGGCTCAGCCGGGGGTGTGACTCGATGAGTTGGTCGAAACTTTCCCCGGCCCCGAGTTTCCGCAGGATGAGTTCCACGGTGATCCGCGTGCCGACCACGACGGGCTTGCCCATCATGACGGCGGGGTCGGATCGAATCAGTTGCGTGGACATCGGGAAACCTCGGGCTGAATGGTATCTTTGCCCAGGCGAGTCGGCAACAGACCACTCACCTACCGGTAACGAGCGGGGCGTGCTTACCTCTGAAGAAGCATTCACGCCCCGCTCGTTCGCTCACCGTTAGAACCCTACGGCCGGTGTGCCGCCAGCACCCGGCGGGACGGCCCCTGGATGCGCTCCAGCGACGCGGAGATCACCGACGCCGCGGGCTTGCTGCGGCTTTCCAGTTCGGCCCCTTTCTTGAACGCCTCGTCCGCGGGGGCGGTGCTCCCCTTGGCGTACCGGGTCAGGCCCAGGAAGTACCAGTACCGCGCGTCGTTCGGGTCTTCCTTCGTGGCGGCCTCGAACGCGGCCTCGGCGTTGTCGAACAGGCCGGCCTCGTAGGCCACGACGCCGGTGCCGAACACCCGGCCCGCCCGCTCCTTCGCGGCCTTCTCGCCGGTCGTCAGCGGCACCGGCCCGCCCGCCCGGGCCTGGGCCAGCAGCAGCGAGAACCGCTCCTCGCGGGCCGCCATTTCCTTCTTCATGTTCTCGACCTCGGCCGCGAGGTCCTTCTTGAACTTCACCTGGTCCGCTTCCCGGGCGGCCTGTTCGGCGCGAATCTTGGCGTTGAGCGCGTCCTGGGCCTTCACGGAGTCCGCGAGCTTGGCGGCGACGAGCTTGTCGGCTTCCGCCTTGGCCGCGGCGACCTTCTTGTCCGCGTCGTCCTTCGCGTCGGCGGCCGCCTTCTTCGCGTCGGCCACGTCCTGCTCCGCCTTCTTCACCTCGGCCTTGGCGGCCTCGATCTCCTTGTTCGCCTTCAGCAGCGCCTCGGCGGCCTTCTTCGCGTCGGCGGACGCGGCGGTCGCGGCGATGTCCTTCATGAGCGCGGGCACCTTCGCCGGGTCGGTGTCCTCGGGGATCAGCTTGTTGGCCTTCAGCTCCTTGATGATGCCGCCGACGGTTTCTTCCGCGGACTTCAGCTTGCCGGCCGCGGTGTCGTACTCCTTCGTCTTGTCGTCGAGGAGCTTCTTCGCGTCGTCCGCCAGTTTCTTGGCGTCATCGGCGAGCTTCTTGGAATCGTCCAGGTCCTTCTTCGCGGCGGTCAGGTCCGTCTCGTACTTCTTGGCGAGCGTGTCCGCCTCCTTGAAGTCCTTTTCGGCCTTGTCGAGCTTCGCCTTCAAGTCCTTGAGAACCGTCGGGTCGCCGCCGTCGGAGAGCTTGTCGAGCACGTCCTTGAGCTTCGCCCCCTTCTCGGCGAGGAGCGGCTTCAGGGCCTTGTGCTCGTAGACGTCCCGCTTGAGGGTCCAGTAGGCGGACAGGTCGTCGCACGCCCGCAGGAAGATCTGTTCCAGCGGGTCCGAGGTCGGGTTCACGCCCTTGCCGACGTTCGCGAGCCGCTTCTCGTCGTGGAGCTTGCGGGCGGCGGCGATCGTCTTCACGGCGGCGGCGTAGTCCCCGGCGGACGCCTCGTTCACCGCCTGCCAGAACAGGAAGCCGGGCTCGGACGGGGCCTTCGCGGCGGGCGGGTCGGCCTGCAGCATCAGCAGCGTCAGGGCGACGGCGTTCGTCAGGCGCTCGGCGTCCGCGGGGGTCAGGCGGCTTTCCTTCGTGGCGGGTTCCGGCGGGGCCAGGGCCTTGATCCGGCTCAGGGCCGCGTCGAAGACGGGCTTGGCGTCCGGGAACTTCTCGGCGGCCTTCTCGTAGACCTTCTTCGCCTCGTCGGTGTCGCCGGTGACCTCCTTCAGCAGCCCGAGGTGGAGGGCGGCCTTCACACCGGCTTCGTTGTCCTGGCCGGCGTCGACCGCTTTTTGCAGGTCGGCCTCCGCCTTCTTCAGTTCGGCATCGGACGCCTTGGCGACGTCACCGGTCTTCGACAGTTCGCGAACGCGGGCCATCCACCGGGCCTGGCCGCGGGCGGCGCGGACGTCGACGGCCGCGTCGTCGCCCGCCGCCTCGAAGGCGGGCAGGGCCGCCACCGGGTCGCCGTTCGCGAGCAGGGCCTTCGCCTGTGCGAGGGTCGGGGTCGCGCCGGGGGCGACCGGTCCCGGACCGGACCCCGGCCCGGGACCGGGGCCCGGTTTCACGACGGCCGGCTTGGTGTCACTCAGGGTGACGATCCCGGCGAGGAACGCGGCGGCGACGCCGCCCCCGCCGAGCAGGACGCCGACCAGCGCCCCGGCGACCCAGCCGCCGATGGACGCCTTGCCCGCGGGCTCGGCGAGCGGGTCGACCGCCGGGGCGATCTTCCGGGACGGGGCCGTCTTCGGCTCGCTCGGGTCGGGCTGGTCTTCGAGCTGGACCTCGTCCGAGCCGCCGCGGACGGGGCTCTGCGGGGGCGGGACCGGGGGGGCGAACAGCCCGGACGTCGGGCCGACGCCGGGGGACGACAGCCAGCCCGACGCGGGGCCGGCCATCGACGGGGACATCCAGCCCGACTGGGACGGGGCGACCGGCTTGACGGCCCCCGGCATGATCGACGACCCGAGCCCCGCCTGCGACCCGCCCGCCACCGTGACCTCCCACGCGGACCCGGCCCGGACGGGGTCTTCCTTCACCTCGGACGGCAGCCCGGCGGGGAGTTCGGCGAGCGGCTCGATCACGTCGCTCTTCGGCTCGTCCAGGTCCACCACCGCCTTCGAGCCCAGGACGTGCATCTCGAACTCGGACTCTTGAGCGCCCGGCGAGGCGAGCGGGTCGTCGAGGTCGAGTTCCGGCTGGGACACGGCGTCCGGGGACTCGTTGACGATCACTTTGACGAGTTCCGACCCGCCGGGGGCCGGGGGTGAGGACCAGTCGACGTTGCCGCTGGACTGCTCGGCCTCGTCGAGGGGGTCGAACCCGGCCGGCGGGCGGTTGAACGAGATCGCCCCCGGTGCGGACGACACCGGGCCGACCAGCAGTTCGTCGATCCCGATGTCCCGGGGGTCGCCGCCGAGGACGTCCGGCTCGAGCGCCGACGGGGCGGCGGCCGCGCTCAGCCCGTGGTCGGTGGACTGCATCAGCGGGATCTGGTCCACGTCCCCGCTGCCGCGGGACGGGAGCGGGTCGTCCGTGAAGATGCTGGACGTGCCGCCGATCGGCTCGTTCGGCTCGTCGCCGAAGATGCTCTCGGCGGCACCGGGGAACCGCGGGGCGGGGGCGGCGTGCGAGTCCGGGGCGAGGAGGTTGACGCCGGACGTGTTCCCGCCGAAGCCCATCGGCGCGTCGCCGAACAGGTTCGACCCGCCGCCCGCGGGGTCCGCCGTGAGCTGGTCGAACTCGACGTCGGTGTCCTTCTCCGTGTTCGCCCCGAGGTCGTTCACCGTCCGCCGGGCCTCCGGCAGCGGCTCGGCGGTCAGGGTCGAGAACAGGTCGTCCATGTTCTCGTTCGGCACCAGCGTGGACTTCGCCGGCCGGTCGACCACGACCTCGGACGCGGGTGCGGCCATCGGGATCTCGGACTCGTCCAGCGCGAACAGGTCCGTCCCGCTGTCGCCGGCGGGGGCGGCCGGCGCACCCGCGGCGGGGGCGGCCGGCGGGGTCGGGTCGGCGGTCAGCGTGGAGAACAGGTCGTCGATGTCCTTGAGCGGCATCAGCGGGACGTCCCCCGGCCGCTCGACCACGACCTCGGACGCCGGCGTCCCCACCGGGATTTCGGACTCGTCCAGCGCGAACAGGTCCGTCCCGCGGTCCGGGAGCAGAGCCGGGGCCGGCCCGGCCGCCGGGGCGAGGTCCACCCCGCTGGCGGACTCGGCCATCGGGATGTCGTCGAACGGCTCGCCGAGCAGCGTCGCGTCGTCCGCCTCGGGGTCCGGGACGAGGGCCGCCTTCGGGTCGTCGAACAGGTCGTCCGGCAGGTGCCCGAGGTCCGTGCCGGAGGACGGAACCGCCTCCGCGAGCGGTGCCTCCGGCGCGGCGTTGACGGCCAGGTGTGCGAACAGGCTGTCGGTCGACTCGTCGTTCGCGCTCGCCCTGGGCGGGTCGTCCCCGAGGTCCAGTTCCGCCAGCGGGGACGGGATCGCCGCCGGGCTCGCGGCGGGGGCGGGGGGCAGGTCGTCGGCGGACGGCGCGGCGAGGTCGGAGAACACGTCCGACGCCCCGCCGACGTCCCCGTAGCCGGGCGTGACCGCGACTTCCGGCAGCGGGGCGGCGAGCACGTCGTCGGCCGGCGGCTTCGCCGGGATCTCGTCCGAGAAGGATTCGACCGACTTGATGAACGAGTAGTCCGTCCAGCCCGACGCGGGGGACTGGGCGGCGGTCGAGTGCGACAGGGCATCGTCGTCCGGGAGCGGGTCCGGGACGGGCACGTCGACCGGCTCGGCGACCGGCGGTTCCGACTGGCCGAGCAGCGGCAGCAGCACGGAGTCCGCCGGCAGCTCCGGGTCCGGCAACGGGTCGGGGACCGCCTCGGCGGCGGGCGGCAACCTCACGAACGCGAAGGAATCCGTCGGCAGTTCCGGGAACGGGTCGGCCGCGGACCCGGCCGGGGCTTCGGGGCCGGGGAAGTCCGGGGTCGGGCGGGTCTGCTCCGCCGTCGAGACGAACTCCGTCGGGGCGTCCACGTCCGGCGGCGGCGGGGTCAGGTCGGCCACCTTCGGCAGACCGTTCGGGTCCGTCAGCATGTCCGTGTCCGGCCCCAGCGGCTCCCGGGGTTCGGGGTTGCCGACCGAGACGGTGGACTGGTCGGGTTGGTTTTCGGGCGGCTGCGGGGCGGCGGGGTTGTCGGCGGACATGGCGTGCTCCACAGGAGTTCCGGCACACCCCACTTCCTCGCCCGAACGTGTGGCAGGGGCACACCTTCGGGCAAAGCGGCCGTCGGGCCGGCGCGGTCCGCACGAAACGAAAGAATCGGGGACCAGGCAATCTGGGTCGGAAGAAAGGGTATGCCGTTATTGTTCCCGCTTCACGATGAACCGCAACCTTTTTTCCGGTTTTCGCCCCGAACGGGTGCGACGGTGCCGATTTCACCCACAGCGCAGACCGAAGCGGTTCCACCTTCGTGCGCGGGTTCGCGCACGGACTGCCGAAGGATTAGGCGACGGCGGAAGAATCGGTCCCGGCGAAAGTTCCGAAACCCGTTGCAAATAGTAGGGTTCAACGCTCGCCACGGCCGCGAGCAGCCGCGTGGCATCGGGGTTGCATTGCGTTCACGCACAGCCCGAGGGACCGCCACCCGACGTTCAGCTGTCACGAAACTTTCATGGGAAATGAGTCGCAGCCATGCCGCCTCTTGCCGGATGGACGGACGCTGCGGTCGGACTGCCCGTCGGGGAGCCCGCCCGCCTGGATCACGAAGTGGTAGAGCTGCCACTGCTGCTGCCCCGCTGGCAGGCGTCCGCGATCGAGGAAGCCGCCCGGTCCCGCGGTATGACGACCGGCCAGATGCTCCGCCGGGTGCTCGCCGACGTGTTCGCCGAAACGCGGGCCGCCCGCTGACCGTGGGTCTCATCTCGCGACGGTGACGCCCGCCCCTCTCCGCCCCTTCACCCGATCTCTTCCCCGCTCAATCCGCCCGCGACGCGGCGACCTGCCGCTTTCCGGACACCAGCCGCGTCCCGACGTTCAGCGCCAGCACGAGCAGGATGAGGACGAACGCCCCGGTCCAGGCGAGGCGGATGTCGTCCTCGTTCGGGTTCTTGGAGAAGTTGAAGATGTAGTACGGCAGGAAGGCGGTCCGGTCGGACAGCGACTGCGCCCAGTAGTTCGCCCCGTAGGCGGTCAGGAGCAGCGGGGCGGTCTCGCCGGCGATCCGGCCGACGGACAGGAGCACCCCGGTGATGACGGCCGGCAGCGCCGCGGGCAGCACCACCTTCAGCACCGTCTGCCGTCGGGTCGCCCCGAGGGCGTAGCTCGCCTCGCGCAGCCCGTGCGGGACGAGCCGCATCGCCTCTTCCGTGGCGCGGATCACGACGGGGAGCATCATCACCCCGAGCGCGAACGCCCCGGCCCAGGCCGAGAACCCCCACGTCTTCGTGGCCCACAGCGGGTACACCAGCACCGAGTACGCGAACACCCCGATCACGATGGACGGCACGCCCCCGAGCTGCTCCGCCGCGAACCGGACGGGGAACGCCAGCCGGCTGGTCCGGTACTCGGCCAGGAGGATCGCGGCCAGCACCCCCACCGGCACCGCGAACACCGTGGCCAGGCTGACCAGCACGATGCTCCCCTCGATGGCGTGCCCGAGCCCCCGGCCGCCCTTGTCGTTCGGCAGCTTCGTGAAGAAGTCCAGGTCCAGCCCGCCGGCCCCCTGGTAGGTGATGTACCCGAGGATCAGGAACAGCGGGATCACCGTGACGACCTGACACCCGGCCAGGACGACCGTCATCACCTTGTCCCACGCCAGGGCGGTCCGACGGGACGCGGCCAGCACTTCGTCCGGCGGTGGGGGGACGAACGGCTGGTCGAACTCGCGAATGGGGATCGACGAGTTCTTCGCCCGCGGCCGGGTCAGGAACCCGATCAGAACCCGGGCCGTGATGTTCGTGACCAGCGTCAGGGCGAGCAGCAGCAGCCCCAGCGTGATGAGGGCGGCCTTCTTCTCCGGCTCCGCCGCCGCTTCCGGCAGCTGCTTCGCGATCGCGCTCGGGATGGCGTCCCCGGTCGCGGCGATGAACTCGGTGACCGACTTCGGCAGCACCATCGAGTTCCCGATGACCATCGTGACGGCCATCGTCTCGCCGATCGCGCGGCCGAGGGCGAGGAAGCACGCGGCCATAATCCCCGGCCGGGCGTAGGGCAGGACCACCGAGCGGATCGTCTGCCAGCGGGTCGCCCCGAGGGACAGCGCCCCTTCCCGCTGCGACCGCGGCACCGCCTGGCACACGTCGTAGCTGACGGCCGTGATGTACGGCAGCACCATCACCGCGAGGACGAGCCCGGCCGCCAGGATCCCCTGCCCGGCGGCGAGGTTCTCCAGCCCGACCCAGGCGAAGAACGGCCCGGTCCCGCGGCGGGCGAGGAACTCGATGGCCCAGAACCCGTACACCACGCTCGGGATCGCGGCGAGCAGTTCGAGCAAGAACGCCGACACCCACCGGACCCGCGGCCCGGCGATTTCGGACAGGAACGCCGCCGCCCCGACCCCGAGCGGCACCGCAATCGCCATCGCGATCGCGGACGTGGAGATCGTGCCGAAGATGAAGACGAGCGCCCCGAACTTCTCCCGGCCGGGGTCCCAGTCGGACGAAGTCAGCATCGTGTAGCTGTCGGCCCGCGTCAGGAACGGCCACGCCTGGACGACGAGGGTGACGACGACCGCGGCCGCCACGGCGAGGACGAAGAGGCCCGCCGACCGGCACAGCGCGCCGAAGAGCGTGTCCCCCAGCGACGCGGGGTTCGAGCGGGCGACGGGCGGCGGGGCGGCGGTGGCCATACAGCTTTCGAGGGTGGGATGGCGAGCGTGACGAGTCTTGTAGGTCGGGTCGAGTCTTCGAGGCCCGACGTTGCGCTTCCCGTCGGGCCT
>CAYUHJ010000007.1:0-4527 GCA_964444365.1 uncultured Alcaligenaceae bacterium
CCAAGCCGCACGCCCCGAAGCCGATCCCGAAGCCGCTGTTCGAGCGGATGACGGGTAGCGTCAACGGCAACGGCTTCCACGTGAACGGGAAGAACGGCGCCCACTGACGCGGTTCCGCCCCTCGGTCGGCGAGCCTCCCCCTTGTGGGGAGGTGGCGGGTTCGAGTCCCGCGGGCGGCCTGACGACCTGGGTCTTTGACAACTCGCCGCCCTTCTTTTCACCGCGAACGCAACACCGCGTTGACGGCGAATCAGCGCGCTTAGGTGTACATGCGATTCCTACTTTTGACTACTGCGGTAAGGCCAAAACTACCGCAATTCGATGGTTTTTTTTGCCCCCGATAGGTGGGATTGCGAAGGCGTCGAAACTGTGCGAAAACCCTGCGTTTCGTGGGGAATCCTCGGCCCCAGACACGGACGCTTTCACTCGCCTCTTAATCAGCGGGTCCTCGGTTCGAGCCCGAGCGGAGGCACTGAAGTAAGTCCTTGAAGCCGAAGCATTTGCTTACCCTCCGACGGTCGGAGGCGAGCGGCCAAATCCCTGGGATTCTGCGGAAGTCTTCCGCAAAACCCGTGGAGGTCGCATGCCCCGATCCCGGAACCCCGTCCCGTCCTACCGCCTTCACAAGCAATCCGGTCAAGCCGTCGTCACTGTGAGAACCGGGACCGGACAGCGCCGCGACATCCTCCTCGGCCCCTACGGGTCCGAAGAGTCCAAGGCCGAGTACGCCCGCATCGTGGCCGAGTTCCGTGTTTCGGAGGCGGTGACGTCGTCGCGGAAGAAGCACCTCACAGTAGCCGAAGTCCTACTCGCCTTCCGCACGCACGCCTAGCGGTTCTACGTCCGGCCCGACGGCACGCCGACCCGGTTGTAGCGTGGTCGAGGTTCGAGGAGGAACACGGCGACGACTGGGGCGAGCATTTGCGGACGATCGCCCTCGCCCCGCCGCCGGCCCCGCCCGGCGTCGACGTGTCGAGGGTCGTTGCGGACCTGCGCGAGAAACAGTGCGCCGCCGCGGACTGGGTTCCGCCGCGTGCTCCGTCGCACTGGGCGTCGCCCCGCTGGACGATTCGGGGGGCGGGATGACGCTGACGGAGCGGGTGAACCTGGCCGCGCAGTTCATGCGGTTCATGGGGGAGTTGGCAGAAGCCGCCCGCCCTTTTGCGAGTGGGCCGCCGTCTACGGCTGCCTCCCGCCCTGGCGAATGACCTACGCCCAGAGCGTGGGCGTCTGGGCGCTCCGTGGAAGAGTTCAGGCGACCCGAAACCGGGAGTGGGCCGAACTGATCGCGCGTCTGTTCGGCGGGGAGGAATGAGCCGATGGCAGAGAGCGACCTGCAGGCGTCTATCGACTAACTGGCCGAGACCATCAACGCGATGGCCAAGTCGCGGCCCGCCGGGGGCGACCTGGCCGGGGACGGCGCGGGCGGGCAGTTGGTCCGGCAGATCGAGGCCGCGGCGAGTTAGGCCCGGAACAAGGGCCAGTCGGTGGACGGCTTCGCCACGGTGATCTCGAAGTTGCTGGCCCAGACGAGTTCCTTCGGGGCGATGGCCCAGACCGCCCGCGTGTTCGGCGTCGGCACGAGCCCGACGGACGGGAACTTCGACAAGAGCCTCGCGTCGGCCGCCCTCCGCGGCCGCACGGCCGACGCCGGGGACAACATGGCCCAACTGGTCGCCGACATCCGGGAAGGCGTTTGGGCGCTCGTCTCGCTCGGCGGCGGGTCGGGCAAGGGCAAGGGCGGGTCCGCCTCGTCGCGGTCGTCGGAGTCCGGCTACGGGTGGGGTCAGGCACTTCGCCCGCTGTGGGGACGGTTGCAGTGGACGAAGGCCGGGCAGATCGCCGGCGAGCTGGTTTCCAACCTCCGGCCCGCGCTCGGTGCCATGGGCATCGGCGGTTCGGGGGGCGGGGCGGCGGCCGGGGCCGCGGCGGGTGCCGGCGGGCTGGCGGCGGCGGCTGGGCCGGTGGGCGTCGTGGTGGGCTTCTCGGTCGCGCTGGCGTCGGCGGTCAGCGGCGTGGCGTTGGGAGCAGTCGAAGGTTTTCGGCGAAGCGGAAGTACGTCAGCCATTGGGACGCCCTCCCAGCTCTTGGGCTGCCGAAGAGGGGGATTGCCGGATCAGCGGCTCAATCTCATCCCATCGGAGACTGATTGAGCAATCGGGCAGAACATAGTGCGGAAGCTTGCCGGCCCGTGCAAGTCGCGACGTTCGGCCGGCCTCCTTCAGCCACGCCGCGAACGCCGGCAGGAAGTTCGCGACCGCCAGCCCGTCGAGCAGGGCGAAGAGGTAGCCCGCCTCGTTGGTCAGCCCGAGGGACCACTCGACGCCCTTCGGCAACTTGTCCGGCGTTCCGGGGATCGCCCCGTCTTGCTGGTGGGCACGGGACTGGCGATGTTCGACATCGCGATCGACCTGTCGGCGCGCGGCGTCAGCGGGGCTGTCGCGGTGTCCCGCCGGGGTCCGACGCCCTGCCCCCACGACCCGAACGTTCCGCCCGCTGCCCCCTGTCACAGGCCGGAAGAACTGGATCGGATTCAGACGGCGAGTGCGTGCGTCCGCGCCGTTCGGTCCCGGGTCCGGGCGGTGACGGCGGCCGGCGGGGACTGGCGGCAGGTCATCGACTCGATCCGCCCGGTGACGCCCGAACTCTGGCGGCGGCTCGGGAAGCGCGAGTAGGACCGGTTCCTGCGACACGCCCGGCCGTTCTGGGACGTTCACCGCCACCGTGCCGCCCCGGAGACGGCCTCTGCCATCGAACGACTTCGTGCCACGGGGTGGCTGACGGTTCGGGCGGCACGGGTCGCGGACGCCCGACCCGAGCGAGATCGTGTCGAGGTCCGGTTGCTCCAGCGCGGCGGGGGTCCGAAGGAGGTTCAAACGGTCGGAATGGTCGTGAACTGTACCGGCCCCGCGACGACGGCCGCGGTGGCAGCTGCCAATCCGGTGATCGCTTCCTTGTTTGCGTCGGGGTTGGCGAGGCCAGACCCTCTGGGCGTCGGCCTGGACGTGGCTGAGACCGGCGAGTTGATCGGGGTGGACGGCAACCCCTCCGCGGTCCTGAGCTACGTCGGGCCACAGGTCCGGGGGCGGGACGTGGAAGGGACCGCCGTGCCGGAGTTGAGAGAGCACGCCGCCCGAGTTGCCGCCCGCCTCGCCCGCGGGTACGGCGGTGAGGCGGGCGGCGGCTGACCCCCCGGACGGGTGGGGGCTCAGGCCAGGATGTCCGTCGCGACGTTCCCGAACACGTCGGTCAGGCGGAAGTCGCGGCCGCTGTACTTGTAGGTCAGCTTCTCGTGGTCGAGGCCGAGCAGGTGCAGCAGGGTCGCGTTCAGGTCGTGGATGTGGGTCTTCTTCCCGACCGTCTTCGCCCCGTACTCGTCGGTCTCGCCGTAGGAGATCCCCGGCTTCACCCCGGCCCCGGCGAGCCACATCGTGAACCCGTCGACCTGGTGGTCGCGGCCGTCGGCGGACTGGCCGATCGGCTGGCGGCCGAACTCCCCACCGAACAGGACGAGCGTGTCCTTCAGCAGGCCCCGGCGGTCGAGGTCGGCCAATAGCGCCCCGACCGGCTGGTCGACCGCCTTGCAGCCGCGGACCATGTCCCGCCGCAGGTTCGCGTGGTGGTCCCAGCCCACCGAGGTGACTTCCACGAACCGCACGCCGGACTCGACGGCCCGCCGGGCGAGCAGGCACTGCCGGCCGAAGTCGTCCGTCTCGGCGGTGCCGATGCCGTATTCCTCAAGCGTTTCCTTATTCTCCTTGGCCAGGTCGAAGAGCTTCGGCAACGCGCCCTGCATCCGGAAGGCGAGTTCGTAAGAGCGGATGACGCCGTCGAGGTCGTTCTCGTTCGCGGTCCGCACGGGGCGGGCCTTGTCGAGGTCGCCGAGCAGGTCCAGTTGGCCGCGCTGGGCGTCGGCGTCCCACTTGCTGTTCGAGACGTGACCCAGGTCCGCCTTGGCGATGTTGACGCCCTCGGTGCCGATGCCGGTCCCCTGGAAGCGGGACGGCAGGAAGGCGTTCGAGTAGTTCTGCACGCCGCCGACGCGGGTCAGTGGGTTCAGCACCAGGAAGCCGGGCAGGTCCTTGTTCTCGGTGCCGAGCCCGTACAGCAGCCAGGACCCGAACGACGGCCGGGCGAACCGGAACGCCCCGGTGTGCAGTTGCAGCACGGCTTGCGGGTGGTTCGGGATGTCCGTCGTCAGGTTCTTGATGACGCAGAGCTTGTCCGCGTGCTTGGCGACGTGCGGGTACAGCTCCGAGATCCAGTGCCCGGACTGGCCGTGCTGGCTGAACTTCCACGGCGAGCCGAGGTACTTGGTCGGGTTGCCCGAGTTGGCGGCCAGCGGCTTGCCGTCGTCCTTCTGCAACCGCGGCTTGTAGTCGAACGTGTCGAGCTGCGACGGCGACCCTTGCAGGAAGACGAAGATCACCCGCTTCGCCTTCGGGGTGTGGTGCGGGGCGTCGAGTGCGGCCCCGTGGCCGTTCGTGCGACCGTCCGCGGCGCGGGCCGATTCCGACGCGAGGATGT
>CAYUHJ010000007.1:4537-5194 GCA_964444365.1 uncultured Alcaligenaceae bacterium
GGCGAGGGCCACGCTGCCGAAGCCGCATGCGGTGGTGCGCAGCCACTGGCGGCGGTTCTGATTCGGCGTAACGAACAGATTCATCGGGATCTCGTGTCGTTTGGGTTTCTCTCCCCTCTCCCCGTCGGGGAGAGGGGCCGGGGGTGAGGGGTCAACGTCACGCCCGAGCCTGTGATTGCAGGGGGTGAAGGCCCTCCCCTCACTCCCAACCCCTCTCCCCAGCGGGGAGAGGGGAGACAAGAATCAAAACAGGAACCGGAACTCGGGCAGCACGACCAGCGTCTGTGCGAACCGGGTCCACGCCGCGAGCTTGTCGTCGCCGGCGGCCTTCACGTACTTCAGCACCCGGTCCCGCTCGGCCGCCGTCGGCTTGCGGGCGAGCACCGCGCGGAACGCCGCGTCCACGCGCCCGGCGTCGTCCAGCTTCTCGTCCGCAAGCAGCCGCTTCGCCAGGTGGCCGGACTGCTCCAGCACGAACGGGCTGTTCAGCAGGTACAGCGCCTGCCCGGGGCTGGTGGTCGCGTCGCGGGTGCCGACGACCAGGCTCGGGTCGGGCATGTCGAACACGGCGAGGGCTTCCGGCAACTTGTTCCGCAGCGCCGGCAGGTACACGCTGCGGTGCCGCGACTCCTTCTCGACCGGCGTGTAGTCCGTGAC
>CAYUHJ010000007.1:5204-89650 GCA_964444365.1 uncultured Alcaligenaceae bacterium
TTCGAGCACGCCGAGGTCGATGACGGGCGAGCCCGTCGGCCGGTTGGTGTCGAGCCGACCGCTGGCCGCGAGGACCGTGTCCCGCAGGCCCTCGCCGTCGAGCCGCCGGCGGTTGAACCGCCACAGGGCGACGTTCGCCTCGTCCTTGGCGAGGTTGTTGGCGTCGTCCGCGCCGGACAGCTGGTACGTCCGCGTCAGCACGAGGGTCCGCAGGGTCTTCTTCAGCGACCACCCGTCTTCTACGAAGGTCACCGCGAGGTAGTCGAGGAGTTCGGGGTTGGTCGGCTTCTGGCCCTGGTCGCCGAAGTCGTCCGGAGTTGGAACGATGCCGACGCCGAACAGCTTGACCCAGATGCGGTTGACGGCCACGCGGGCGGTCAGCGGGTGATCGGGCCGGGTGAGCCAGTCGGCGAGTTCCCGCCGGCCGCTCTCCTTCTCGTTGACCTTCGGCGGGTTCGCGAGGCTGACGATCTTCGGGAACCCGCGGGGGACGACCGGGCCGTGGTTGTCGGCCTCGCCGCGGAGGCGGATGGCCGTGTCCTTCGGGTCGGGCAGGTCGGCGACGGCGACCGCCGTGGCGTGGGCGGTCTCCCGCGCCAGCTTCAGCTTCAACACGTCGAGCTTGCGGTTCACCTTCCCGAGCGCCCGCTGCTTCGCCCGGATGTCCTCATACGAACCCGGCTTCGGTGGCGTCTTGGACTCCGGCTCCGGTTCCGTGTCCACCTCGCGGGCCGGAATGATGTCCCCGTTCGGCAGCACCGTGGGCGCGAAGCTGAAGTTCTGCGGCCCGACCGCACTCGCGGCGGACACGGCGGCGAGCACCTCGGCGGTCGCGGACTCCCGCGTCCGGCGGAGGTCGTCGATCTTCGCGCGGGCTTCTTTCTCCAGCACCTTGATCTCGGCCAGCAACTCCTTGGACACGAGTTCCTCGTAGCCGGCCGCCTTCGACGGGAGGACCGCAAGCCAGTTCGGCTGGCCGGTGTTGCGAACCCGGTTCTGGATCCCGGACTTCTGCTCCGTGCTCCGGAAGATCCCGGCCAGGGCGTAGTAGTCGCTCATGCTCACCGGGTCGAACTTGTGGTCGTGGCACCGGGCGCACGCGACGCTCAGGCCCATCACCGTGCGGCCGACGTTCTCGATCTGCTCGTCGGCGATGTCCAGCAGGTAGGTCTCGCGGTTCCGCTCGTTGAGCCCCTTCGGCCCGAGGGCGAGGAACCCGGTCGCGATCACGTTCGCGTCCTTGTCCGCGGACGTTTGAGCGGGCAGCAAGTCGCCGGCCACCTGTTCGCGGATGAACCGGTCGTAGGGCTTGTCGGCGTTCACCGCGTCGATCACCCAGTCCCGGTACTTCCATGCGACGGGATACGTGAAGTTGCGCTCCTTGCCGGTGCTCTCGGCGAACCGGGCGACGTCCAGCCAGTGGCGGCCCCAGCGCTCGCCGAACGCCTTGGAGGCGAGCAGTTCGTCGACGATCCGCTCGCGGGTCTTTTGCGACGCATCTTTCTCGACGGCGGCGAAGTGCTCGGCACTCGGCGGCAGCCCGACCAGGTCGAACGACACCCGGCGGAGCCAGACCAACCCGTCCGCGTCGGCGACCGGCGTCACCCCGGTGGCACCGTGCTTGGCGCGGACGAGGCGGTCGACATCACTTGTCGCCCAACCGGACTTGTCCTCGGGAACGTGCGGCTTCTTCGGCGTCTGGTACGCCCACTGCTTTCGCTCGGCTTCGTAGTCGATCTTCTTCTTGGGCTTGTACTCGGTCTCCTCGCCGCGGGGGTCGGGGGCACCCATCTCGACCCACTTGACGAAGTCCGCGATCACGTCCGCGGGGAGTTGGTCCGCCGGCGGCATCTCGGGGCCTTCGTACTTCAGCACCGAGATGAGCTTGGACTTCTTGACGTTGCCGGGGACCACGGCCGGGCCGGTCTGGCCGCCGATGAGCAGGCCGACGCGGGTGTCGACCCGCAGGCCGCCGCGGGCCTGGACGCTGCCGGCGTGGCACGAGTAGCAGTTCTTCGCGAGCACCGGGCGGATCTTCTTCTCGAAGAACTCGATGCCTTCCTTGGTCGGCTTCGGCGGCGGGTCGGCCGCGGTCGCCGGTGCGGCGAAGGCGGCGAGCAGCGCGGCGGTCCACCCGCCGTGCGTCAACGATCGGGACATACAATGGCCTCGCGGTGCGGGGTCGGTAAAGTCGGGAATGAGGAGTCGGGTTTCCCGGCAATCAACGGATCGCCGGCGAGTGATTTCGGATTGCTGTCAACAAGAAACCCCCTCACCGCCCGGCCGGGCTCCTCACTTCCCGGCCCGTACCGCGACACAGGGTTGTCGCGGCCACGGTCGACGCGCTCTCCGGTCGCGTCGGCCGTCGGCGGTGAGGGGGTGTCTCAGCAGATCACAGTTGGAACGGCGGAATCTCGGTCATCCCCGGCTCCACCTTGACCTTGATGTTGCTCGTCCGCGGGTCGGCGTACTTGCCGCGGAAGTAGTCGCGGGGCGGTCCCATCACGGCTCCGTCGCCGTCCGGGTCGTCGACCACCTTCGCCGGCTGAGCCGACTTCGGCCCGGGCCACTTCACGCTGACCAGGTACTCGCCGGGGGGTACGCCGTCGCCCTCGGCGTAGGTTCTCAGGGTGAACTTGCCGTCGTCGGTCGCCTTGCCGTAGGGGCGGAGGGCGTTCGGGTCGGTGCTGTTCGCGGGGACGAACTGGATCACCGCGCCGGCCGCCGGCTTGCCGTTGACCAGAACCTGTCCGGTCACCGATTGCACCGGGACCTTGGGAATCGGCTCTTCGCCGCCGCACCCGATGACCGCGAAGGCGACCGGGAGGAGCACGATCTGGAGCGAATGGATCTTCACGTGAACCTCCTCAGTTGTCGCCCGGGATGTCCCCGGCCGACTTGGTGACGAAGGAAACGAACGCCTCGGCGGCGATGCTCTCGCGGAGGAACCGCACCGACCCGTCGCCGAACAGGACGTTGGCCCCGGCCGTGTGGAACGAGTAGGTCTCCTGCGAGTTGGTGCCGTTGATCATCGTCGTGCCGTAGTAGGTGCCGCCGGCCTTGTTCCACCCGCCGACGATGATCTGATTCCGCGGCTGGCCCCAACCTGCTCCGGACACGTAGCCGTTGAGTTGCGTGTTCCCGCCGTAGCTGCTCTTGTCGGGCAACCCGCCGGTCGTCGTCGCCGGGGTCGGGAACGGTTGCTTCACGGTGCCGATGAAGAGTTCCGGCCGGCCGGCATCCTCCACCACGGCGATCGTGTTCGATAGCCCATCCGTCACGTCCGCGATGCGGCTCGTCGGGTCGACGGGGAACCAGACGTTCTTGAAGAATCCGCTCGTGTCGCCGCGGGGGGTGACGATCGCCGGGGTCGCGTTGTTCAGGCTCGGGTGGATGCCGCTGAGCGGGGCGTAATCGCCGCAAGAGACCGGCACCGCCAGCGGAACGCCGGAGCTGTTGGTGTCGTCCTTCCGCGGGTTCCGGGCGGACGGGCACTGGTACGTCTTGATGTCGGCGGCACTCAGGTTGGCGTTCACGCCGCGGGTCCAGTGCTCGTGGAAGTCGTACTTCGCGTATAGGGGCCCCTGCTCCAACTCGGGCAGGATGAACGCCCACATGGAGTGCCGAACCGAGGCATTGTTGTCCACGACGCCGTTGTTGAGAAGGTACCAGCCGCTCGGGACGGGGGGGGCCGGCGGGTTGGCGGGGTCGGACCGCCAGACGGCGGCAGGCGGGAACTTGCCGCGGCCGCTCTCGTAGTTGTGGAGCGCCAGGCCGATCTGCTTGAGGTTGTTCGAGCACGTCGCCCGGGCGGCCGCCTCCCGGACCTTCTGCACGGCCGGGAGGAGCAGGCCGATCAACACCGCGATGATCGCAATGACCACCAGCAGTTCGATCAAGGTGAACGCCCGCCGCGGGGCGCGCCGTCGGATGTGCATCGTTCGCTCCCGATGAGAACAGGGCATCTCCAACCGCTCACGCGGTTTGGCGAGATTCCAGCGACGCCGGTCGCCGGCAATGTCGGAGAGAAGGGGCTTGTCGCCCCGGAGGAGTCGTAATCGCTGGGCGAAACAGGTCGTTTCGCGGATCAACTCCCGGCCCCTGTTGCCGAACGTTGGTCCAACCTGATTCGCCGAATCGACCGTCGGGTGAGAACCGAGGGTCGGCGTCGATTACTCTACTAACATGATCGGATTTGTGCGGCTTGTCAACGACGAGAACCGCCACTCTGCCCCACCGTGGGCTGACTCTGTCACGTCAGAGGAGGAGCCGGCCGGTTGCCCAATCGAGTGTCGAGCTCGCGAATGGCCCATCTTTCAAGACATTTCAGTCCGGCAGCCTGTCGGCTCGGCCTCTGCCCGCGGCCAATCCATCTGTCACTTATCAGGTTCAGTATCAACGACGAGGCTCCTGTCGCGGTTGATCGGGACTCCGTCCGGAGGGGCATGACTTGCCGATCTTCGCCACAACCGTCGATTCCATCGGGCGGGTTTCGCTGGTGCGGATCAACCACCTCGCCGAAGGGTCGGGGGCCACGCTGTTGGCCAAGATCGAGGGCCGCAACCCCGGTCGTCCCGTGCGACAAACTGAACGTTAAGAGTCGACGGCAGTTGAATCAAACATTCGCACCACCGAGCATCGACAGCAGGACGGTGCCGTCCGCGAGGCAGTGGACCGTGTGCGGGGCGGACAGACCGGCCTTCTTCGCGATCGCCGCCGGCTCGATGACCTTGTGCATTTTGAGTGCGAGCGGGTCGGCCGCGTCGACGACGTGGACCCGCCCGGACTTCAACCCCGGAACCACGAGGTACCGCCGGTCGCCGGGCTTGCCGTGGCACGACGAGCAAATCTTCCAGCCGAAGTGGTGCAGTTCGTCGTCGGGGTTCGGCATCGCCAGGCGGTGCACGACCCGACCGTAGTTATTCGAAGTGGGGTCTACGTCCACCACTGCGAGGTAGGCCGTCGTCACGGTCAACGTGAACGGTCGACGCAAGGACGTCTACCTGGGCGTGTTCGGCTCCGAGGAATCGAAGTCTGAATACGACGTCAGCGCTCGGATTTCCTTCATCTAACAAGAGCGAGTGCGAGCAGCCTCTATCCGAAACAAGACCAGAGCCGCAACCCCGGCGAACGGCCGTGGGCCGGGGTTGCGGCTCGAAGACTGGGGAGCACCCCGAATCACTGGTTGAACAAGAACGCCTTCGTGTTCAACAGCGCCCACAGGATGTTCTCGTAGGCGAGCTTCTTGTTCTTCTCGTGCTTCTCCAGTTGCTCGCGGGCCAGGGACATCTGGTCCGGCGTCGGTTTCTTGCCGACGACCAGCACGAACAGTTCGGCGACTTTTTCGTCGTCGCTCCGCGGGTCTTTTGCCAGCTTGTCCGCCCGGCCGCCGGCCTTCGCGATCTTGTCCTGCACCTCCTGGCTGTTGAGCATGTGCAAGGTCATCGCGAGGCTCGCCTCGTTGACCCGCTCGCACTCGCACGCGCTGATGCGTTGCGGCCGGCCGAACACGTCGAGGAAGTACGACCCGAACGACTCGTCGGGCAGGTGAAGCGCCCGCTGCGGGGCGTTGCGGTCCTTCGGCAGGCCGGGGAAGTCCGACGGGCTCTCGGTCACCATGCAGACCGCGTCGAAGACCACTTCCGCCTGCAACCGTTTCGGGTAATAGCGGGCGAACGATTGCTTGTCCGACTGGTTGAACTCGTTCGGCACCGCGGACAGCTGGTACGTCCGCGACTTCGTGATCGTGCGGATGAGCGCCTTCAGCGAGAACTTGTTTTCGACGAGGTTCGCCGCCAGCGCGTCCAGCAGGGCCGGGTTCGACGGCGGGTTCGTCACCCGCATGTCGTCGATCGGGTCGACGATGCCGCGGCCGAAGAAGTGAGCCCAGTACCGGTTCGCGACGGCCCGGGCGAAGAACGGGTTCTTCGGCCCGGTCAGCCACTCGCTGAACTTGATGCGGGGGTCTTCCTCGCTGGACAGTGTCATCGCCTCGCCGTCGAGCGGCCGCATGTCCGCGGGGCGGTTCGTGCGCTTGTTCGTGACGGAACCGGACGCCTTCGTAAAGATCACCTGGAACTGGTTGCGGCCGTTGTTGTTGCTCGCCCCAGGAATCGGGAACGTCTTCTTCCCGACCCGGCCGAAGAACGCGGCGAGGCCCCAGTAGTCGTCCTGCGTCCACTTTTCGTAGGGGTGATGGTGGCAGTTCGCACACGCGAGCCGCTGGCCGAGGAAAACCTGGCTCACGTCGTCGACGAATTGTTCCGGCGTTTGCACTTCCTTGAACCACACCGTCGGCGGGGACTTCGTCTCGTCGCCGATGGCGCAGACGATGTCGCGGACGAACTCGTCGTAGGGCTTGTCCGCCTGAATCGCGTCGCGGATCCAGGTGTGGAATGACAGCGTCCCGGCGGCGCGGTCGGGTTGGTTCCGCCGCTTCACGCGGAGCACGTCGGCCCACTTGTTCGCGAAGTAGAAGCTGTACTCCGGCGAGTCGAGCAACTTGTCGACGAGCTTGTCCCGCTTGTCCGCGGCCTTGTCGGCGGCGAACGCCGCGATGGCGACCGGGGTCGGCAGCGTGCCCGTGATGTCCAGGTACACCCGGCGGATGAACTGGTCGTCGGTGCACAGTTCGGACGGCGCGATGCCGAGTTCTTTCCACTTCTTCGCGGTGTGCTGGTCGACGACGGTCTTCGGCTCGAACGCGAACGCGGGGGGATCGCCGGGCCGGGGAACCGCCGCCTGGAAGACGGTGACGTAGCCCTGGAACCGGACCATGATCGCCGCCTGGCCGGTCATGTTCAGCGTGGAAACGACGCCGGTTTCGTTGACGGTCGCCACGTCGGTCGTGTTGCTCTCATACAGCGCCCGGCGAGTCACGTCTTCGGCGGTGCCGTCGGAGTAGTGCGCGACGACGGCGAGCTGTTGCCGGGAATTGCGGTCAACGACGCGGGATTCGGGGAAGACGCTGACCTTCGTCACGACCGGGTCGGTCGCCTTGCCGAACGGCAACCCGGACGCGATCCACCGGCGGAGGATCTTGTACTCCTCGGACCCGACTTCCGTCTTCTTGCCGCCGCCGTGCGGGACGACGCCGGCACCCTTCGTCAGAAACAGCGACGCATCCGGGGCGGCGGGCATCAGCCGCCGGCCGCGGCCTTCCTTCACGAGCGTGACGTAATCGAGGTCCGGGTCGAACCCGAGCAGCGACAGCCGGAAGCCGTTTTGCCCCTGGATTTTCCCGTGGCAGCCGCCCGCGTTGCAGCCGAGCTTCGTCAGCACGGGTTCGATCTGGTTCGTGAAGTTGATCGGAAGCGGGGCCTCCATCGACTCGACCTTGACCGGCACTTTCACCGTGTGCCCGCCGGCCGAGACGGCGATTTCGGCGGACCCGTTCGCGAGCGGGAACACCCGACCTTCCGGCGAAACGCGGGCAATCTTCGGATCGGACACGCTGTACGCCGCGGCGTTCGTCAGGTCGACGACTTTCGCCGGGTTGACGGTGCCGGTGACGACGAGTTGCGGCGCGTCGTCGGCCCCGCGAATCGCGAGCGACTTCGGGAACGGCTCGATCCCCGTGACCTTCACCGGTTCCGCGGCGAACAGCGGGGACGCAACCAAAGCAGCGACGAGTGCGAGGGTACGCATCGGAAGCCCCAGGGAACGGGGATGGCGGGTGGGATGCAATAACTGAATGATAGCAGGCATTGCCGGGCGGCAGGTGAGAAAGATTTCACCACAAAGGCACAAAGATCACACAAAGGGCCACAAAGAAGACATCAGAACTTCTGGTTTTCCTCTTTGTGACCCTTTGTGTGATCTTTGTGCCTTTGTGGTGAAATTCTTAGATCAGTTCCTTCACAGGCTCGCGGTCGTCGAGGATGTACATCGGCCGGCCGCTGCCGTTGGCGAACGTCTGCGACGGGTCGATGCCGATGGCGCGATACAGCGTGCTCATCAGTTGCGGCACCGTGTACGGCCGGTCCTTCGGGCGTTCGCCCTTCTCGGTGGTGGCCCCGACCGCCTGGCCCATCTTCAGCCCGCCGCCGGCGACCAGTGCGCCCATCGCCGGGGACCAGTGGTCGCGGCCGGCGTTCATGTTGATCTTCGGCGTCCGGCCGAACTCGCCCCACACGACGAGCACCACGTCCTCGCCCATCCCGCGGTCGTGCAGGTCGGTGACGAGGTTGGCGATGCCGCGGTCGAGCACCGGGAGTTGCTTTTTCAGGGACTCGAAGTTCTTCCCGTGCGTGTCCCACCCGCCGAAGCTGAGCGTCACGAACCCGACGCCCGCCTCGACGAGCCGGCGGGCCGTCAGGAAGTTTTCGACGCCCTTGTAGCTCTCGCGGACCTTTTCGCCTTCTTTCTTGAGGTCCAGCGCGTCGCGGACGACGCCGCTCGTGACCATGTCCAGGGCGCGTTCGGTGTAGCTGTCGAGGCCGTTCATCGTGCCGCTGGCGTCGATGTCCCGGCGGACGTCGTCGAACTTGTCGAGCAGGGCCTTGCGGTCGTCGAGCCGCTGCGGGGTCACGCCACTGGCGAGGGACAGGTTCGCGTTGCCGGGACCGCTCGGGGTGAACGGCCGGTGCGACACGCCCAGGAAGCCGGGCTCCGTCCCCCGGCTCATCCCGCGGAGCGAGACGTACGGCGGGACGGACGCGGACTCGTTCGACCGGACCTTCGACACGACCGCCCCGAACGACGGGTGGCCGGCCGTCACGTTCACCCGCTCCGGGTAGCCGGTCATCACGAGGCTGTCCGAGTGCTCGTCCACCGAAGTCAGCGACCGCACGGCGGCGAGCTTGTCCCAGATCTTCGCCTGCATCGGAAAGTGTTCGCAGATCTGCACGCCGGGGACGTTCGTGGCGACCGGGTTGAACTCACCGCGGAACTCCTTCGGGGCGTCCGGCTTCAGGTCGTACATGTCCAGGTGCGACGGGCCGCCCGGCAGGTAGACGAAGATTGCGGACTTGAACGCCTTCGACCGCGCGGGGGCGGTGTCGGCCTTTTTCGCCGCTTGAACGCGGAGGGCGTCGGCGAGCGTGAGCCCGGCCCCGAACGCGCCGACCTGGAGGAAGTTGCGGCGGGACAGGCCGTCGCAGAAGCGGGGACCGGCACCGACTCCGTGGAATGGCAGCATGGGAGGGCTCCCGATCGGACGAGAAAAGGCGGGTGGGGTGGGAATCCTGCGAGTCGCCGGGCGTGCGAGCGAGGGACGAGGCGGTCTGGCAGGCAAGTAGAGTGTCGGTCGGATTTCGCCCCGAGTCAACTCAAAATTCCGGGAACCACGACGTGAGTTCGGCCGTGCCGGCGACATCGTCCGGGGTCACGCCTTGCCGAGGACGAGGTCGACGACCCAGCAGCCGCGGACGTGGGGGCCGTCGCCGCGGCAGTGGGCGAGGACATCGGCGTTTTCGCAGCCGGCGTCTCGCAGGGCGTCGGCGAGGACGGGCATGTTGCCGAAGTCGCGGGAATCGTACATCTTCGCGGCGATCCCGACGGCGGCTTCGCTTCGCCATTCGGGTGCGAACGTCACGGGGCGGAAGGGGTTGCCGAAGATGTCACGAAACAGTTTGCAATAGAGTTTTTTCGCTTGCTTATGTGCGACATGCCATGGAGTGTTTTGGTCAAATCGGATTTCAGCAGCGACAGCATCAATACCCCCAGACGAACCCGTGCCCATCGGGAAATGAGGCACTCGGTGGCACAGATCGGCGATACGCAGTGCACTGAAATCAGCAATAATGTCACCAATCCCCGCATAAGTGTTCTGAACCGCTTTTCGGACCTGATCCAGTTCCTGCAACTCTGCTTGCCCTTCTACGAATCTCTCACAAACCATAATCGCTTCACGGTGCAACTCGTTCGGTAGGTCTTGCCAAACGTCTCTGACACACGCGCAGCCAAACAGTCGATATTTCCGACGATCCAATTGATTGAGATCGTATAGATATACCCACATCTCCTCTGGCTCATCACACGCCAGCCATTCGCTCTCGATCATGACAGACCTCTCGACGATTCAGTTGAAGCGCTAACAACAACACCCCCGACAACGGCTCTCCGTTCTCGGGGGTGGCAGGTTTCGCGTTCATCGCCGCAACGTGAACCTTCGGAGAAAGACGACACGATGATCCGTGTCGATCGCGTATTCGACATACAACGGCCCGGCGAACCCGCGACGCAGCACCAATCGGGAACCGGGCCGTTGGCCCCACGATTCGCCGAACTCGTGCGGAGTACGGGCCAGTTCTTCCAGAATCCACCGGCTTGCGGCAACGAATAAGCGCAGTTGACCGCTTTGCCGGGCGACTTCTGCGAGGGCTTCAAACTGCTCTCGCACGTCGTCGGCATTGGTGACGCGGTAGCGGTCGGCCGTCACGACAACTCCCGTTCGAGTTCGTCGAGCACCGCAGAGATCGGTTTCCCTTCGGGTGCGGTGACGAGCTTGTGCAGTTCGTCTTCCGTCGGCAAATCCGCCGGCACGGTGTCGCGAAGGAGGCCGTATACGGTCTCTTTGAACAGTTGCTTCTCGGTGCGTTCGCGTTGGAGTTGCTCTTCCAGTTCGCGGATGCGGCGTTCGGCGTCTTCGGCAGACATATGTCACCTCGGTGCGGGTGATGAATTATCGCACGCCGTTCGCGGGAAGTCACGCCTTGCCGAGGACGAGGTCGACGACCCAGCAGCCGCGGACGTGGGGGCCGTCGCCGCGGCAGTGGGACAGGACGTCGGCGTGCTCGCACCCGGCGTCCTGCAGCGCGTCGGCGAGGACGGGCATGTTCCCGAAGTCGCGGGAATCGTACATCTTCGCGGCGATCCCGACGGCGGCTTCGGTCCGCCACTCGGGGGCGAACGTCACGGGGCGGAAGGGGTTGCCGAAGATGTCGCGGAGGAACCTGATCTGAATCGCGTGCTCCGGATTTGAATCTGGAACGCCTATCGCTTCAGCGGCAAGTGTGGCAGACCATCCAGGAATATGTCGAATCCTTGCACCAACCTGTTCAGGATTCGCAAGGTTATGAGCCAAATTGAGGGCAGCATATGTAAGCGGATCAAGTGGGGGGCGAAGTTGATATTCGGGAGGATTTCCACAATCATCTAGTTCTGACAGAATAGAATCCCACGTTGTCAGAGGTCTCACACTTAGCGGGCCATCTTCAGCATCTGCAGCTATTTCCGCAAGTTCGATGGTTTGATGCAGCAAACAGGATGGCGAGTACGAAGCAACTCTTCTGGCACAAGCGACTTCAAATAGATCTAACTTTCTGTCGGTCAGACACTCAACTCCCGAATGCACAAGAGCTTGGAGCCCTCTCCCAAATGAGAAAAGATCGTCGCACGATATCCACATCTCTTCGGTGAACCAACAAGATTTGGCCATTGTTGTTCCACCGTGTTGGCGGACAAAACTACCCCCGACAACGGCTCTCCGTTCTCGGGGGTGGCGGGTTTCGCAAATCGCGAAGGGTTAGCTCAGGTTCATCGTCATCAGGAACTCGACGTTCGTCTTCGTCTTCTTCGCACGGTTGACGAGCAGTTCCATCGCCTCGACGGGGTGCATGTCGGCCAGCACCCGGCGGAGGATCGCGACCTTCTGCAATTCCTCGGGGGTGAGCAGCAGGTCTTCCTTCCGCGTGCCGCTGCGGTTGACGTCGATGGCGGGGTAGACCCGCTTCTCGACGAGCCGGCGGTCGAGGTGGAGTTCGCTGTTGCCGGTCCCCTTGAACTCCTCGAAGATCACGTCGTCCATCCGGCTACCGGTGTCGATCAGCGCGGTGGCCAGGATCGTCAGGCTGCCGCCCTCCTCGACGTTGCGGGCCGCGCCGAAGAACCGCTTCGGCTTCTGCATCGCGTTCGAGTCGAGACCGCCGGAGAGCAGCTTGCCGCCGCCGGGGGCCTCGGTGTTGTGGGCGCGAGCCAGGCGGGTGATGGAGTCGAGCAGGATGACCACGTCCCGCCGGTTCTCAACCATCCGCTTCGCCTTTTCGAGCACGATTTCCGAAATGTGGATGTGCTCTTCCGGCGGCTCGTCGAAGGTGCTGGCCACCACCTCGGCGTTCGTGCCCTGCACCAGCCGTTGCATTTCCGTCACTTCTTCCGGCCGCTCGTCGACGAGCAGCACGAAGACGTAGGCGTCCGGGTGGTTCTTCGTGATGGCGTTGGCCATCTTCGAGAGGAGGATCGTTTTCCCGGTCCGCGGCGGGGCGACGATCAGCCCGCGCTGGCCCTTCCCGATCGGCGTGACGAGGTCGACGATCCGCATGCTCAGGTCGTCGGGCGTCGTTTCGAGCCGCAGTTTGGCGTTCGGGTGCAACGGCGTCAGGTCTTCGAAGCTGGTGACGCTCGCGCCTTCCTCCGGGTGCCGGCCGTTGACGAGCTCGATCTGCATCAGGGCAAAATTGTCCTGGTTCTCGATCGGCAGGCGGATCGGCCCTTCCACGACGAGCCCCGTCCGGAGGCTCATCCGGCGGATCTGGCTCGGGGAGACGTAAATGTCTTCCGGGCTGGCGAGGTAGTTGTGGGCGGCACTGCGAAGGAAGCCGTAGCCGTCGGGCAGGACTTCGAGGGTGCCGGAGCCGGTGACCTTTTCGCCTCGCTCGATCTGTCGGCGGACGATGCCGACGATCAGCTGGGCGCGGGTCATGCCGGTGTGTTCGTGGATGCCTTCTTTTTCGGCCAGCTTGAACAGGTTCGGCATCGGCATGCGGTACAGGTCGTCGAGCCGGCTGGCGGCCGCCCGTGGGGCGGGACGCTCGGCGCGGTCGAAGGTCTCGCGCACCGGCGGGCCGGCGGGGCGAACGGGCCGCTCGGCGGGGGCCGGGCGGTCGACGCGAACGACCGGGCGTTCGGGCTGCTCGGGCGGGCGGTCCTGGGATTCGGCCGCGGCCGCGGGGGGGGAAGTGGGTCGTTCCGCGGACGGGGGTGTCGAAGTGGGACTCCCGGCTTCACCCGGCTTGCGGATGATGCGTCGGCGGATGATGGGTCGGGGCGACCCGTCGACGCTCTTGGCGTCGGGCATTGGAGTTATCCTTGAAATGGGACAGAAAGAGTCGTGGGGTCGGGGTCGAAACGACGGGGCGGTGCCCGGCGTCTCGGTGTGCCCGTCACCCGCGGATCAGTACTCGCTTCGGGATCAAAAGGGTGCCATCACGGTTGCAGAGCCAGTTCCTTCTCGTTCCCTCTCCCCCGATCAACCCCACACGGGTTCGGGAGATTCGCCCAGGTGACTCACACGGTGAACAACTTGGGGGGAATTCCGAGACGCATGAACTTCGTGAGAAGCCGTGCGAAAAATGGGGACGGTCAGTGTTGGGTGGTTCGCCGAACCCGACCGCCACTTTCAAGTATACCGGGGCCGATCCCGGATTCCAGTTCGATTCGCCCGGTTGCCCGCATTCCTCGGGTGTTCGGCCAGAAAGTGAGGAGCGGTCTCCCAACTCGACCCGATCGTCTCCGGGCTCGTCGTCTGATACCGCATAAGATGCGCGACGATTCGGATTCTGGCAACCCCGACTTTCCGAAAGCGGAGCCGCCGCGGCGCTTCTCCCGCCTTGCTTCGGCGGACGCGGGGGTTTAACCTTCCCAGAATGACTTTCTCCCACGGTCGAGGCGGTCGTCCATGCCCGAGCCGGAAACCCCTGCCGACAACCCGGCCGACCGCCGCCGGTTCCCGCGCGTGCCGATCGCGGTGAAGGTGCTGTTCCTGAACGACCGCCGGCCGGGCGTGCCGGTCGACGCGGACGCCGTGGACGTGTCCGAGGGCGGGTTCGGGCTGATCGTCGACACGCTGGTGCTCGTCGACTCGTACCTGCTGGTCAGTTCCGCCCGCGAGCCGGACACCGGCGTCCGGGTGCAGGCGCGGGTCGTGAGCCGGACCCCGGTCGGGTGCCAGTGGCGGATCGGGTGCGAGTTCGCCCGGCCGGTCACGGAGCCGGAGATCCAAATCTTTTTGCAACTCGACGACCCGCCGGGCTGACGGGGCTTGCCGGCACGGGGCCGGGCGGCGACTCTATCCGCTTACCCCCCTCTCCGCCCCGACCGGTGCCCCCGATGTCCGACCCGTCGTTCAAGCCGTTCGTGCCCCCGGAAGAGTCCCCGCACGAGTTCACGCTGTCCGCCGTGCTGACGGGCTCGCTGCTGGGACTGGTCTTCGCGGCATCGTCGCTGTACCTCGTGCTCAAAGTCGGCATGACGGTGTCCGCCTCGATCCCGGTGGCAGTCCTCGCGATCACCCTGTTTCGTGGCCTGTCCTCCGCCTTCGGCTTCCGTCGGGCGACAATCCTGGAAAACAACATCGTCCAGACGGCGGGTTCGGCCGGCGAGTCGATCGCCTTCGGGGTCGGCGTGACAATGCCGGCGTTGCTCCTGCTCGGCTACGGCATGGACCTGCCGCGGGTGATGGTCGTCTCTGTCCTCGGCGGGATACTCGGCATTCTGGCGATGATCCCGCTCCGGCGGGCGTTCATCGTGAAAATGCACGGTCGGCCGGGGCAGCCGGGCACGCTGTTGTACCCCGAAGGAACCGCCTGCGCCCAGGTGCTGATCTCCGGCGAAAAGGGCGGCACCACCGGGAAGACGGTGTTCATCGGGTTCGGGCTCGCGATCCTGCACAAGATCGTCACCGAAGGGATGGCCCTGTTCGTGACGACCGCAAAGGTGCCGCTCACCTTCATCAACAAGGCGGCCGTCTTTTCGTGTGAGATGGCGTCCGAACTGCTCGGCGTCGGGTACATCATCGGGTTGCGGACCTCCGCGATGATGATGGGCGGGGCCGTGCTGGGCTACCTGGTCATCCTGCCGACGATCTACTTCATCGGGGAAACGAACCCGAACAGCGTCCCGCCGGGGCGGAAGCCGATCGCCGAGATGTCCCTTTCGGAGATTCGCAACGCTTACCTACTGTACATCGGGGCCGGGTGCGTGGCGTCCGCGGGCATCATCAGCATGTTCAAGACGCTGCCGATCATTTTCCGCAGCTTCAAATCCAGCCTCGGCGGCGCGGGCGGCGGTCCCGCGGGCGAGGTCCACCGCACCGACCGCGACATGCCGTTGAGCGTGGTTTTGTTCGGCAGTGTCGGGCTGCTCGCGGTGCTCGCTCTCTTTTTGGCCGCAGACGTTGGCGTGGCCGGGGCACTCGCGGGGGCTTTGCTTGTTGTCGTGTTCGGTTTCCTGTTCGTGACCGTGTCCGCCCGGCTGACCGGGGAAATCGGCTCGTCGTCGAACCCGATTTCCGGGATGACGACGGCGACGTTGATGGTGACCTGTCTCATTTTCCTCGCCCTCGGGTTCACGACGTCAACGGACCGGGTGCTCGCCCTGTCGGTCGCGGCCGTCGTGTGCATCGCGTCCTCCAACGGGGGGACCGTCGCGCAGTCGCTGAAAACGGGGTTCCTCGTCGGCGGCACGCCGCGGGCGATGCAGTACGCGATTCTCGTCGGGGCGCTCGCGTCCGCACTGGTCATCGGCGGAACGCTGATCTACGGGCTGAACGCCCCCGGCACGATCCACAGCCGGAAGCCCGAGAACTTGCCGGTTCTGACCCTGACGCCCGACGAACTCGGCCGACTGAAGCAGTCCGAAACTTACGACGGCATGACGTACAAGATTTTCGACACGCGCAACGACGAGGTCGCGGCCAAGCGACCCGAGCAGAATTACGTTCCCAGGCCGGAAGTCGCCGAGGCGGCGAAGGCGAAGCCGGGCCGGTACCTCGTTCACCCGACGAGCGGCAAGATCGAGATCGTCCGGGACGACACGATCATGGGGCAACTCACGCAGCGCGACGACGGCACGCCGGTCGAGCGAAAGTTCGAGGCCCCTAAGACGCAGGTGCTCGGGCTCGTCATCAACGGCGTGCTCAAACGCGACCTGAACTGGACGATGGTCGCCATCGGCGCGATGATCGCCGTGATGCTGGAGTTGTGCGGCGTGTCGGCCCTCGCCTTCGCCGTCGGGCTGTACGTCCCGCTCCAGTATTCGACGCCGATCTTCCTCGGCGGGGTGGTCCGCTGGTGGGTCGACCGCAAGTACGCCGCGGAAGCGGATGCCGCAATCGCCGCCGCCGGAAACGACCCCGAGGCGCGAGCCCAGGCCGAGGTCGACGCGATCCGCAAGTCCGAGACGAGCCCTGGCGTGTTGCTCGCGTCCGGGTACATCGCGGGAGGATCCATCGGCGGCGTGCTGCTCGCGTTCCTGATGTTCAGCGACACCATCCCCCGCGACCTGACAAGCTGGCAGCACCGGCAAGTGGAACTCGGCCAAGTGACTCCGACCGCGGACGCGAAGGCGGCCGTCGCTCTCAGAGAACTCGGGCCGGCCGCGTCGCCGGACCAACTGGCCAAGTACCTCGCGGAAATGGACGGAATCGACGCGAACGCTGAAGTACCGCTGCTCTGGGTCGCAGTTCCGAAGGGGACGGAGTTGAAGATCCCTCGCGCGGACGCTTATATCGCGGCGGAGGATACGACCCTGGGCCAGGTGGCGGAAGTACGACTCGGACGCGGGTGGAAGGCGGGCCAAATCTTCGACGCGAATTCGGACAAGCTCAAACTTCCCGAGACGCTTCCTCCGTCGGCGCGGTTCTCGCTCCCGCAACCGCAGTGGCCGACGTTCCTAGCGTTCGGCTCGCTCGCCACGATGCTGCTCGTCGTCGGACTCGGGTGGGTTCTGAAGTCGCGAGACGAGCCGGAAACGGCGGGGTGAGCCGCAAACGCCGAACGCCCGTCGGGGACCGACGGGCGTTCGCATGAGGGGGTCGTAGCAGGCTCACCGCCGGGTCGGGGGTGGGCCGCCGGGGCCGCCGCCGAGCTTGCCCTGCATGACGTCCTGGGCGCGGCGCTGGAACTTTTCCATCTGCTGCCGCAGGGAGGCGTCGCCGCGCTGCATGATCTCGAGTTCGTGCTGGATCTCGGACGACAGCCGCTTGAGTTCCATCTCCTGACGGGCCATCATCGCCCGCTCCTTCGCCATCGACACTTCCATGTTCCGCATCTGCTGCTCGAGGGCTTCCTCGTCGTCCCGCAGCTGCCGGCGGTCTTCGTCCATCTTCTTGCGCTCCTGGGCCAGCTTGGCCTGGTCGCGCTCGAGCTCGTCGGCCCACTCTTCGAGTTCGGTGCGGGTTTTCGGCGGGCCGGTCTGGGCCGGGCCGCCGAGGGCCCCGCTCGCGATCTGCTCCTCGATCGCCTGCATCTGGCCTTGCAGGTCGTCGACGAGCCGCTGCTTCTCCGTGAGGGCCTGGGTCAGCTCGGAGATCTTGGCGGCGTTCTGGGTCTCGGCCTCGCTCGCCTCTTGAAGCAGTTGCTTCATCTCGGAGAGCAGCTTGCGGAGCTCCTTGTTCTCTTCCTTCAGCCGGGCGACGGCCGGGTCCGCGGCGGCGGATCCGCCGCCGCCGGGTTGGGGAGCGGGAGCAGGTGCCGGGGCCGCGGCGGCCGGGGGCGGTTCCATCCCGAACGGGGAGGCGGGCATGCCGAAGCTGGAGCCGCCGACGTCCAGGCTGCCGCGGGCGACCGGGGGCCGGCGGTTGATGGTCGCCGCCGGGGAGTAGGCCGCCGGTTCCGGCGCGACGTCCGGCATCACGGGGGGCGGCGGGGCCGCGCCGCTCTGGCCGGGCATCCGGAGCTTGCTGAGGACGTCACCCATGTTCAGGGACGAGGAGCCCTTCGCGGGGGCTTCGGGGCCGGCCGCGGGGGGCGGGGTCGAGGCGAGCAGCCGCCGACGCAACTCCGCCGCCGAGATCGAGGCCGGCGGGTCCGGGGGCATGTTGGGGTTCATTCCGGGGGCTCTCCTTCCAACCGATCCGGGAGAAGTGGTGCAACCGTCCCGGTCGGGTCGGGGTGAGACGGTGGCGCGGGCGTCGAGGTTTGCTCGGGCCACGGCCCTCATCTCCCATCTCAAAAAAGCGTAGGTTGTTACGGCGTGGTGTCAAGCGAAAATCCCCGGCGGAAGCCGGGGCGTCGGTGCGCAACGGGGGGGTCGTCCGGTGGGGGAAGTCGGCCCCCCGCGCGGATTCGCGCCAACGGCCGAAGCCCCGGCCCGTTCAGCCGGTTAGAGTTGCACCGACCCCCACTCGCGGGTCGGGCCGGTGGGGCCGGGTGTGCCGGCCGTTCGCAATCCGCGGTCGTCCTCCTCGCCGAACCGAAGGTTTCGGTTGGGCGCTGACCCCGGTTGTCCGGTAGACTCGATTCACCTACGTTTCCGTTCGTCCGGCCGGGGCTCCCTTCCCCCGGTCCGACCCCCCTCAGAGGAGCGCCTGGGCAATGACCCTCGTCAAACGGCTCCGGCTGCTGACCGGCGTCCTGGGTCTGGCGGCCACCACCGCCGTGATCGGGACCACCGTGTTCGGCGACGTCCGGAGCGGCAAGCCGGCCGGCTCGTCCGAACCCGCCGCCGCCCGACCCGACGGAGCTCAACTCGCCGACGAGTTGGCCCGCACCAAGTTCACCCACTCCCCGGCGCTCGCGTACAAGCTGCGCTCCGGGGAGACCGTCTTCGCGTGGCAGGTGAAGCCGGCCCTCGCCGCCGCCCCGGCCCGCCCCCGCGACGTCCTGGTCATGGTGGACACGTCCGCCAGCCAGGCCGGGGCGAACCTCAACCGCGCCCGGGTCGTCCTCGGAACGCTCGCCAAGGACGCCGGCCCGGACGACCGGTTCGACGTCTGGACCGCCAACATCGACGACGCCTCCGCCACCCGCTCCCTGACGCAGGGCTTCAAGCCCGCGAACTCGGAAGCCGTCGCCGTCGCCGTCGCCCGCCTCGCCGAGAGCGAGTACGGCTCCGGGGCGGTCGACCTGAAGGCGGCCCTCGAGAAGTCCGCCGCCCAGTTCGAGGGGAGCGGCCGGCAGCAGATCATCCTGTACCTCGGCGACGGCGAGTCCGCCGCCTCCAAGACGCCGCTCACCGAGCAGGTCCGCACGGACCTCGGCAACCGGCTCGCCGACAAGGACATCGCCTTCTTCGCGGTGCCGATCGGCGTCAAGCTCCACCCGCACAACCTGCACGGGTTCGCGACCCTGACCGGCGGCGCGGTCGTCCGCGTCAGCGAAGACCTGTCCACCGTGAAGGCCCGGACCGACGCCGCCAACGCCCTCAAGGCGTCGTTCGACGTGCCGGTCCTCCGCACGGACAAGGTCGCGTTCGGGAAGGACGTGGTCGAGACGTTCCCGACCCGGCTGCCGCCGCTGCGGGCCGACCGCGCGACCCTCGTCGTCGGCAAGACGAAAGGCGATGTCGCCGAGCTGACCGCGACCGTCGCCGGCCGGGTCAACGGGTCCAAGGTGTCGATGACCCTGAAGGAAGCGCTGCCGAAGCCGGAAGCGGACAACTTCTTCCTGAACGCGATGCTGCACCAGTGGCAGAACTCCGCGTCGAAGGACGCGCCCGCGATCCTCGGGGCCGACCGCGCCCTGGCGATGGCGAACGAGCAGTTCCGCCTGTTCCGCGACGAGTTCATGACGCAGGCCGTCTGGGCGATGAACGCCGACCGGCTCGACCACGCGGAGAAGCTGTTCGAGGCCGCCGCCAAGATCGACCCGGAATCCGGCGAGGTCCAGGCCGGGGCCCGCATCATCGAGAAGATGCGGAAGGGCGAACTGACGAAGGACAAGTTGAAGGCGACCTACGAGCCGGGCAAGAAGCGGCTGCAAGAGGCCGGCCAGCCCGAGCCGAAGCAACCCGCTCCCGGCGGCGCGGTCCCGCCAGCCGCTGCTCCGGACGCCGCTGCCATCGACCGGGCCAAGGCGGCCCAGGCGATTCAAGAGCAAGAGTTCCGCGTGCTGGTGGACGAAACCCTCCGCCGGTCCCGCCGGCTGCTGTCGTCCGACCCGGACAACGCCTACGAAGACCTCAAGCGGCAGCGCGACGCGGTCCTCGGCAACGACCAGCTGTCCGAGCGGTTCCGCCGCGTGCTGACGACCGACCTGGAAGCGGCGATGCGGGAAGTGTCCGCCAAGGGCGGGCAGATCAAGCGCGACCTCGCCGCCCAGCGGGAGCGGGTCGCCGCCGCCCGCCAGCGGCTGACCGAGTTCGACCGCCAGCTGACCATCGACGAACAGACCCGCGCCCGGATCGACGCCTTCAAGCAACTGATGCAGCAAGCCCGGTTCGAGCTCGCGTATCAGGAAGCCCAGGTGATGATCCAGGAGCGCGTCACCCGCGGCCAGACCGTGCCGCCGGAAGCGTTCGCCGGCTACCGGATCGGCCAGGCCGCCACGAACCTCCGCGAGGCCCTGGAACTGCGGCGGATCCGCCAGGACCGCTACCTGCTCACGATGATGCAGGTCGAGAAGTCGTTCGTCCCGTACCCGGACGAGCCGCCGGTCCACTTCCCGCCCGCCGCGGTGTGGAAGGAACTGACCGCGTCCCGGCAGGCCCGGTACACGTCCAGCTCCATCGGGGCGGACGTGCCGGAAACGATGAAGCGGCTGCAGTCGATCCTCGAAGGCAAGCGGGTCAACCTCGAA
Source organism: uncultured Alcaligenaceae bacterium (assembly GCA_964444365.1). GTDB lineage: Bacteria > Planctomycetota > Planctomycetia > Gemmatales > Gemmataceae > CAYUHJ01. The sequence goes on from CAYUHJ010000007.1 coordinate 25,661, forward strand.
ACCCCGCTCGACGGGCTGTCGCTGAAGGCCCTCCTCGACACGCTCCGCGACAAGTTCCAGGTGCCGTTCTTCGTCCGCGAGGAGCTGTTCCGGGCGGCGGGCGGCGGCGAAGACATCATGGAAAAGAAGTTCAAGCTGAAGTCCGCCCTGAACGGCGTGACCCTCGGCAGCTTCCTCGACGTGGTGCTCCTCGACATCGACGCCAGCTACATCGTCCGGCCCGAGTACATCGAGATCGTGCCGAAGGACGTGCGGCTGACGGAGAAGCAGTTCCGGGCGTTCGAAGTCGCGGACCTCGTGATCCCGATCCCGAACTCCGTGAACCAGCAAGCCCTGTCCCAGAACCTCGCGCTGTTCGGTGCCCAGCTCCAGTTCGCCGGCCAGGCGATCGGGCAGGCCCAGCAGTTCGGGAACCTGGGCGGCGGGGCCATCGGCGTCGGCAACCAGTTCGGGATGGGCGGGGCGGCCGGCATGGGCGTCCTCGGCGGCCCCGGCTTCAACCAGATGGGCCAGCAGGCCAACCTCGGCATCGGCGGCGGAATCTTCGGGGTGACCGGCGGCCAGCTCGGCCAGTTCGGTAACCTCGGCGGCCAGTTCGGCATCCAGGGCGGCAACCAGGCGAACATCCTGATCGACCTGATCCGCACCACGGTCGCCTACCGGGAATGGGACGACACCTTCGTCGGCGTCACCCCGACCGTGAACCCGGAAACGGGCGAGACGACCGGCCCGGTCGTCCCGACCGAGCAACTGAACTCCCTCGGGTACTACCCGTCGGCCCTCGCCCTCGTGGTCCGCGGCAGCACCCGCTACCACCCGAACTCGTCCTTCAAGCTGAAGAAGCCGGGCGAGGCGATGGGGGCGGGCGGCCCGGGCCTCAACCGCGACGGCCAGTTCGCGGTGGACCCGAAGAAGCCGGTCGACGGCCAGGGCTTCGTCAACGCGAAGGAAGGGGCGAAGGCCATCGTCGCGAAGGCCGACAAGGACCCGCAGAAGCTCTGGAACGAGGCGTTCGACCGGGCCATCACCGACCCGAACCTCGTGGTGACGGCGGCCGACGTGCTGTTCGACGTGAAGGAGTACGGCCACGCGGTCGAGGCCATCAAGGCCGGGCTGCGGAAGGGCCGGGCGACGGGCGGCTGGGCGTTCGACGCCCTGAAGATCGCCCTCCAGTCGAACAAGGCCGCCCCGGCCGAAGTCGAACGGGCCGCCCTGTCCGCGGTGGACCTCGACCCGACGGACGCCAAGGCGTTCCTGAAGGCCGCCAAGGCGGAAAGCGAACTCGGCCACGTCGAAGCCGCGGTCGCCTTCTGCAAGCGGGCCGCCGACATCGAGCCGAACATGCCGAACCCCTACGCGAACGCCCTGGTGTACGCGGAACGGGCGACGGACGTGCAGGCCGACGTGGTCCACTGGGCGACGGAAAACCTCCTCCGCCGCGAGTGGAACGACGACGGCATCGACTACCACAAGCAGGCGGCCGAGCGGGCGAGCAAGATCGCCGCCCGGTTCGAGAAGGCCGGCAAGAAGGCCGACGCCGAGCGGCTGACCAAGGTGCTCACCGCCGAGAAGACCCGCGACATCGTCATCGAACTCCGGTGGCAGGGCGCGGCCGACCTCGACCTCGTGGTCGTCGAGCCGAGCGGGTCCACCTGCTCCGCGACGAGCAAGCGGACGACCGGCGGCGGCGTGCTGAAGTCCGACATCCTGGACCAGGCCGACGGCGAGCGGTCGGAAGTCTACGCGGCAGTCGAAGCGTTCTCCGGCTCCTACACGGTGAACGTGAAGTCGGCCCTGGGTCGTGCGGTCGGGAACAAGGCCCAACTCGTCGTCACCCGGTTCGACGGGACCGACAAGAAGGAAGTCTCCGTCCACACGATCGACCTGACCAAGCCGGCCCCGGTGAAAGTCACCCTGGACGGCGGCAGCCGGAAGGACCTGGCGACCATCCCGCAATCCGACGAAGCCGTCCGCAGCGTGGAGACGACCGCGGCCGAGAGCGGCCCGACCGGCATGAGCGCCGGGGCCGGGGCGGGGAGCACGAACCTGCTGAACACGCCGACCGGCGTGAACACGGCGAAGGCCCTCCCGACCGTGAACCCGACCCTGGAGCAAAAGGTGGCGAGCGTCAGCCCGTCGCTGCCGGGGATGCGGGTCGCGACGACGCTGTCCGCGGACCGGTCGCAGTTCGTGATGAAGGCCAACACGGTGTTCGCCGGCCCGGCCAAGGACATCCCCCTGCCGAAGATCAACCTCCTGCCCGGTGCCGAATAAGCCCGAGCGGGACCGAATCCGACACCGGGGCCGGGGTGGGAAACCACCCCGGCCCCGGTGTTTTGCTGGCAGGGAAGCCGCGCCCTCTCATCACCTCTGGTCTGCATCGGATTGCCCGCACCGCGGCGAAGCCTCACCGAGTTTCCACTTGGGCACGGCGTTGCCGACGCGGTTCACGACCCGGTCAACTCCCGGCACGGCGTCTGCTAGGTGTTTTCTTGCCGCTGACACGACCGGGATCAGCCCGGCCGGCTCTCCCACTTCCTTTCGGAGACCTCAACATGGCAACCGCAACCGCATATTCCACCGTGGTCGGGGTGTTCAACACGCGCGACGCCGCCGAACGCGCCGTCCGCGACCTGCGAGCCGCCGGCTACTCGGACGACCACATCGGCCTGATCGCCCGCAACGCGGACGGCACCACCTCGAAGGAGAACGGCAAGGGGGAAACGCTCGTCGACGAAGGGGCGATGCTCGGCGCGTCTGCCGGCGCGATCGGCGGGGCCCTTGTGGGGGCCGGCGTCGTCGCGGGGGTGATCCCCGTCGTCGGCCCGGTGCTCGCGATCGGCACGCTCGGCACGGTCCTGCTCAACGCCGTCGGCGGGGCCGCGATTGCCGGACTGGCGGGGGCGCTGATCGGCTGGGGCATTCCCGAAGAAGACGCCCGGTTTTACGAGGAGGAAGTGAAGGCCGGCCGCTTCCTGGTGACGGTCAACGCCGGCGACCGTTACGACCACGGCCGGTCGATCCTGGACCGGAACGGCGCGTACGACCGCCTGACCCGGCCCGAGATGTGACGGCTCACGCCAGAATTTCTTTCACCACCCGGCCGTGGACGTCGGTCAGCCGGTAGTCCCGGCCGGAGTGGCGGAAGGTGAGCTTTTCGTGATCCAGCCCCATCTGATGCAGAATCGTCGCATGTAAGTCGTGGACGTGAACCTTGTCTTCAACCGCGTGCCAGCCGAACTCGTCCGTCTTGCCGAACGTCATTCCGCCTTTGATGCCGCCGCCGGCCATCCACATCGTGAACCCGAACGGGTGGTGCTCGCGGCCGTCGTTCCCTTCCGCCGTCGGCGTGCGGCCGAACTCGCCGCCCCAGAGCACGAGCGTGTCGTTGAGAAGCCCGCGCTGTTTCAGATCTTTCAACAGCCCGGCGATGGGCTTGTCGGTGGCCGCGCAGTTGGCCGGCAGTTCCGTCTTGAGCCCGCCGTGTTGATCCCACAGCTGGCAGCTCGACCGTTTCGACGTGGCCGTGTGATACACCTGGATGCACCGCACGTCCCGCTCCGCGAGCCGCCGGGCGAGCAGGCACTGCTTGCCGAAGATCTCGGTGGTCTTGTCGTCGAGCCCGTACAGCTTCCGCGTTTCTGCGGTTTCCTTGGTCAAATTGAACGCCTCGGGCGCTTCCTTCTGCATCCGGTACGCGAGTTCAAATGACTCGATCCGGGCCGCGAGGGCGGAGTCGTCTTGCCGGCGGTCGCGGTGGAGGGCGTTGAGGGCTTTCAGGGCGTCGAGTTGGGCGCGTTGCCGGTCGAGGTTCGCGCCGGTCGCGGGGAGGTTGTCGATCGGCTTGTTCATGTCGGCGACGAGGGTGCCCTGGAAGGCGGCGGGCAGGAAGCTGGACGACCACAGCGGCGCGCCCTGGGCCGGTTGCGCGGGGCTGAGCACGACGAACCCCGGCAGATTCTGGTTCACGCTGCCGAGCCCGTAGAGCAGCCAGGAGCCGAGGCTCGGCCGGGAGAACGCCTGCTCCCCGGTGTTCATCTGCAGGCACGCGCCGTTGTGATTGATGTTGTCCGCATACATGCCGCGGATCACGCACAGGTCGTCAATACAAGTTGCGACATGCGGGAAGAGTTCGCTCACTTCAATGCCGCTGTTGCCGTGCTTCTGGAACTTGAACGGCGATTGCAACAGGTTGCTCGTCTTCGTGCGGACGAGCTTGGGCTGCTCGAACGGTAGCGGCTTGCCGTTCATTTCCGCGAGCTTCGGCTTCGGGTCGAACGTGTCGACGTGGCTCGGCCCGCCGGACATGAACAGGAAGATGACCCGCTTAGCCTTCGCCGGAAAGTGCGGCGTTTTGACGGCAAGTGGGTTGTCGGCCGCGGCCCGGCTTTCCTGGGCAATCACGTTCGCGAGGCCGATCATCCCGAAGCCGTTGGCGAACGTGCGTAGCGCGTCGCGGCGGGTGGATGGGAGCATGGCAGATCCTTGTATTGAATCGGTTCCCCTCTCCCCGTTGAGGAGAGGGGTTAGGGGTGAGGGGTTTGACTCCAGCCCGTTGACCTCGCTGATACAGGTCTGAGGTTAGCCCCTTACCCCCGCCCCTCTCCCCAACGGGGAGAGGGGAGAAGATTCGTTCAATCCAGATACATGAACTCGTTCGCACACACCAGTACCTTGCACAACCCTTCCCAGCCGCCGCCCGCCTTCAAGAATCCGGTCGCAATCTTCTCTTCGTCCGCGGTCGGCGGTCGGCCGTACAGCAACCGGTACGCGAACGCCAGCCGTGCGGACTCGTCCTTCCCGGACGCTTCCACGCGCTTCGCCAGTTCTTTCACGCGGGCGGCGACGAACGGGTGGTTGAGCAGGAACAACGCCTGCGGCGCGACCGTGGACACGGTCCGCTTGTCTGTCGGGGCGGTGTTGTCGGCCACGTCGAAGAGCGGGCCGAAGCCGGTGCGGTCGGAGCGGATCGTCGTGATGTACAGCGTCCGCCGCGGGCTGTTGAAGTCGCGTACGCTCGGCCCGCCGGGCTTCGGGTCGAGCGTGCCGGCGACCGCGAGCAGGGCGTCCCGCAGGGGTTCGCTTTCGAGGCGACGCCGGGGGAAGCGGCCGAGGAGGCGGTTTTCGGGGTCCGCTTTCGCGGTCGCCGGGTCGCCGTCGGCCGCTTGCTGGTAGGTCGCTGAGAGCAGGATGCGGCGGTGCAGGGCCTTCATGCTCCAGCCGTCCTCGACGAACCGAGTCGCGAGCCAGTCGAGCAGTTCCGGGTGCGACGGCTTTTCGCCGAGCCGGCCGAAGTTGCTCGGGGTGCGGACGAGCCCCTCGCCGAAGTGGTACTGCCAGATCCGGTTCGCCATCACGCGGGCGGTGAGGGGGTTTTCCTTGCGCGCAAGCCACTCGGTCAGTTCGAGCCGGCCGCTCCCCGTGCGGATGCTCGGCTGGGCGGGGCCGGCGAGGATCGTCGGAAACCGGCGGGGGACCAGGGTTCCGAGGCGGTCGTACCGGCCGCGGATGTGGACCTTCACGTCGTGGGTGCCGGCGTGCGGGCTGCCGGGGACGCCGCCTTCCTGTGCCCCGTGGGCGTACGGGCCGGTGTACTTCACCGCGCCGCCGGTCAGCTCCTCGGCGGACCAGGCACCCGCCTTCGCCTCGCGGTCCGGCATCGCCTTCAGCCAGTCGGCGGCGAAGTCCCACGTCTGGTCCTTGCCGGAGACGACGAGCGTGACCCCGGTCGCGTCGCAGGAGTACTCGGCGTTCCGCTTCACGACGAGTTCGAGGCGGTCGCCGCTGCCGACCGTCACCGCCACGTCCGCGAACTTCGCGGCCTTCCCGTTCCCGACACTGCCCCCGCCGAGGGACTTCGACTTGCCCTTGGCGGCGACGTGTCGCAGTTCCCAGGCGAACCCGTCGCCGCAGGTCGGGTCGAAGTCGGTCAGTTGCCCGCTGATCTTCACGTCACCCGCGGTCGGGGCCGTCCATACCGCAGCCACGTCGGTGGCCGGCCCGGGGTGGAGGGCGACGGTTTTTGGCGGCATCGTGATCGTCTGCAGCACGGCCTCCGCGTCGGACCCGTTCGCGAGGAGGTTGGGGCATTCCGGGTTCCCCCGCCAGACGACGACCGGCGTCTTGGCCGCCGTCACCCGCTTCGCCAGCACGACGGCGGCGGGGGTCGGGGGCGGCAGGGGTTCCAGCGGGATCTTCAGCATCGGCGGGCCGTTCGTCTTCGGGCCGACGTTCGCCAGGATGTGCGTGCTGAAGAAGATGCCGGCGAGGCCGTAGTAGTCTTCCGTGCTGAACGGGTCGAACTTGTGGTCGTGGCACCGGGCGCAGGCGAGCGTCACCCCGAGGACCGTGCGGCCGAGCAGGTCGACCTGATCGTCGGCGATGTCGGTCAGCAGTTTCTCCTTGTCCGAGTCGCCGCCGCCCCAGTTGCCGAGGGCGAGCACCCCGGTGGCGACGACCTTGTCCGGGTCGCGGCCGGTGCGAGCGGAGATGACATCCCCGGCGAACTGGTGGGCGAGGAAGTCGCTGTACGGCAGGTCGCGGTTGAAGCCGTTCACCACCCAGTCGCGGTACCGCCAGGCGTCCGGGACGTCCGTTTCTCCGCCGATGCCGCGGGCGTCGAACGAGTCGGTGTACCGCACGAGGTCGAGCCAGTGCCGGCCCCAGCGTTCGCCGTACCGGGGGGAGGCGAGCAGTCGGTCGACGAGTTGCTTCACCCCCGCGTCGCGGTCTTTCGCACACGCGGCGACGAACGCCTCGACCTCGTCCGGCGTCGGCGGCAGGCCGGTCAGGTCGAACGTCATCCGGCGGATCAACGCCCGCGGTTCCGCGGGGGGTGCGGGCGGGAGGTTCTTCGCCTCCAGACCGGCGAGGATGAACTTGTCGAGGTCGGACTTCGCCCAGCCGCCGGTTTTCACGGCCGGGGCCGGGGGGTTCGCGGTCGGCCGGTACGCCCACCAGTTGCGGTCCTCGTCGGTGATGGCGAACGTCTTCCGCACCTTCGCGGGGCCGCCGGCGTCGGGCCAGGGGAAGCCGGCATTCGCCCACTTCTCGAAGACGGCGATCTCCGCGGCGGAGAGTTTCCCCTTCGGCGGCATCTTCAGGTCGCCGTCGTATTTCACCGCCTTCAGCAGCAGGCCGGTGTCCGCCCCGCTGTCCCCGCCGGCGAGCAGGGACGCGCGGTCGGTCAACCGCAACCCGCCCTTCGCCTTCGTGTCGTCGTGACACGACTGGCACTTCTCGACCAACAGCGGCCGCACGTCCTTCTCGAAGAAGTCCGCTCCGTCCGCCATCGCCGGGGACGGAAGGGCGAGTACCGCGGCCGCAAGCAGGTGGGGCAGTCGCATGGCGGGTCCGGCTCGGAAGTGGGACGACATTCGCGGCAGGAGGCAACTGTCGACAGTTTAGCGGCAGGGCGACTACGGGTGCAAGTCTTTTTTCGTCGGACGCCCGATTTCCCCCTCACGCTCGTCTCATCGGCGGCGGGATAACATCCGGTTGCCCGCACCCCTTCCCGGAGTTTTGCCATGTCTCGTCCGCAGTCCCGCGGCGGCCGCCGGTGGTTCCTGAGTCGCTCGGCGGCTGCCGGTGCGGTCTTGCTCACCACCCGCGGCGCGTTCGCCGAGGAACTCGCCCGCACGCCGAAGCAGACCGAAGGCCCGTTCTACCCGGACAAGTTGCCGCTCGACACGGACAACGACCTGCTCGTCATCAACGACGCGCTCACGCCGGCCGTCGGGGAGGTCACGCACCTGACCGGGAAAATCCTCGACGCGAAGGGCAACCCGCTGAAAAACGCCGTCGTCGAGATCTGGCAGTGCGACGGCAAGGGCGTATACCTGCACACCGCGGACAGCAAGAACAAGAAGCCGGACGCGAACTTCCAGGGGTTCGGCCGGTTCGTAACCGGGTCGAAGGGGGAGTATTACTTCCGCACCATCAAGCCCGTCCCGTACCCCGGCCGGACGCCGCACATTCACGTGAAGGTGAAGCAGGGCGGCAAGGAACTGCTCACGACCCAGCTGTACATCAAGGGCCACGCCGGGAACGAGAAGGACGGCATTTACCGGTCGCTGAAGGGGAAGGACCGCGACGCACTCTCGGTGGAGTTCGCCGCGGTCAAGGAGTCGAAGGTCGGCGAACTCGCTGCGAACTTCGACGTCGTCCTCGGGATCACGCCCGCGGAATAAGCGCACGCGGACCCGTGGCGGGCGGCCCGGTGTCGGCGGCCCCTCAGCGCGGCGACCACCGCAGGACCGGTTCCTTCGCCGCCTTCACCTCGTCCGGCCGGCAGACGACGTGCGTGTGCGGCGCGGTGCGAAGGGATTCGGGGTCCTCCCCCTTGATCTTCAGCAGCGTGTCCGCGAAGGCGTCGAGTGTCTCCTTGCTCTCCGTTTCGGTCGGCTCCATCATCATCGCCTCCGGCACGACGAGCGGGAAATAGACCGTCGGGGCGTGGAAGCCGTAATCGAGCAACCGCTTCGCCACGTCCATCGCCCGCACTTTTTTCTCCCGCACCAGTGACCGGGCGGACGCCACGAACTCGTGCATACACGGTCCGGGGTGCGGGACATCATAACCTTCCGCGACCCGGCTTCGCAGGTAGTTCGCATTCAACACGGCCTGTTCGCTGACATCCTTCAACCCGTCCGGCCCCAGCGTCCGGATATAGCAATAGCCGCGGAACAGGATGCCGATAGTGCCGAAGAACGACCGCACCCGGCCGATGGATTTCGGCTCGGAGTAGTTCAGCTTGAACCGGTCGCCGTCCTTCGCCACCCGCGGGACGGGCAGGTACGGGGCGAGGAAGTCTCGCACGGCGATCGGGCCTGAGCCCGGGCCGCCGCCGCCGTGCGGCCCGGTGAAGGTTTTGTGGACGTTGTAGTGCTGCATGTCCGCGCCGAAGTCGCCGGGGCGGGTGATGCCCAGGATCGCATTCATGTTCGCGCCGTCCAGGTACACGAGCCCGCCGTGGTCGTGCAATAGCTTTGTGATGGCGGAGATTTGCGTCTCGAACAAACCCAATGTATTGGGGTTGGTAATCATGAAAACGCCGACCTTGTCGTCGAGCTTGGACTTCAGATCTTCGAGGTCGACGAGCCCGTTCGCGCCGCTCTTCACGGTGACAGTGTCGAACCCGGCGAGGGCCGCGGACGCGGGGTTGGTGCCGTGCGCGGAGTCGGGAACGAGCACCTTTTTGCGGTGCGTTTGGCCCTTATCTCGGAAGTAGGCGGCCGCGACGAACAATGCCGCGAGTTCCCCCTGCGCCCCCGCCGCGGGTTGCAGCGACACGGCCGGCAGCCCGGAGATTTCGGCCAGGTACTCTTGCATCCCGTACAGGAGTTCGAGCATCCCCTGGATGGTATCGTCATGTTGAAGCGGATGCAGGTTCGCGAACCCCGGCAACCCGCCGAGCCGCTCGTGCCTCTTGGGGTTGTACTTCATGGTACACGACCCCAACGGGTAAAAGTTGGTGTCGATGCTCATGTTGCGCGTCGACAGGTTGTTGAAGTGGCGGATGAGGTCAATTTCCCCTACCTCCGGCAAGGGCGGCGGCGCGTCCGCCCGGTGTTGGGCGGGGATCGCCGCCCCCGCCTCCGGCACGTCACACGCCGGCAGCCTGTGACACCGCCGGCCGGGGCGGGAGAGTTCAAAGACTAGTTCGGTGGATTGGGTGTTGTTCATGACTCAAACAGTCTCCGACGTATGGAAAATTTCGGATAGACAGCGCGTACTGGCTTGAGATCACCACAAAATTCAGCGAATGTACTCGTAACTTGTATGATGGTACAGTCGTGTGTAGCTCCGTCGAAGCTAAACTTCACAATTGCACCATAATGTGCCCCCCTTATACCGATCGACAGCCAGCCCGATTCACCGTCCGGCTCTTCTGCGGTGCAAATGATGGGGATAAAGTCCTGTACAACCGGGTCATCCCACTCTGGCCAACTGTGTCCCTGCTCGATTTGAAGTATGCGCCAGGGCAAGTCAAGCTGTTGATACTGAAACGTTGTTGCGAATCGCTTGCCCGGTCCGCCATACGGAGTGCCGTCAGGCGAAATGATCGCAAAGATATAGATCAGCGGATCGTGATAGTCACTTCCCGTATTGAAAAGTACAGAGTCCGACCAGATCGCATTCGTATTCAATAGAAATGCCTGACAATCAATGGGCAACTTCAGATTAAAGCGATGCTCAACAGCACGAACTGCATCATGTGTTGGTTGCGGGCGGTGCTGTTTGAATTTGATGTGATCGCAACACACCCCCACCGGCGGCCGACTCACCCGCGCCACCCACACCGCGTCCAGACCCGCACCGAGCGCCCGTACTTCGGACGCATCGCCCGGCCGGTTGCCATCCCGCCACGGCTTCGCCCATTCCAGTTCCGCCCGCAAGTACGCGCCGCGCGGGTCGCCGCGTTCGTCCAGCCAGTCGGCGTACACCAACCGCGGCAGGTCGTCGCCCGGCGAGTCCACGATCGTGCGGATGAACGCATCGTCCTCGGGCGTCATGCGGCACCCGGCGTCGGGACGCCCGTCTGAAGTGGACCCAGCAACCGCACGCCGGTCACGTCGGGCAGGTCGATGATCTCGAAGTCCTCGATCCGCGGGCACACCGTGATCCGCTCGCCCTTGACCGCGATGGTGATGTGATTGCGGCTCCCGACGAGAATCTCTCTCCCGTCCTTCAGCACCAACTGGAACGGCTGAAACGGCTCGGTCCAGTAGAGTGTTCGCACGTCTTCGGTCGTCATGTCCGCTCCCTTCAACCCAGGATCGAGGTGTGGGGAAATTCCAGGTCCGTCACCAGCAGCAAGTCGACGATGTGAGCCGACCCGCTCGGGCTTTCCACGATCGCCGACCGCCCTTCCGGTGGCATTTCGATGCACTCCGGCGACGGAACCGCGATGGACCGGCTACCCGCCAGGTGAATGATAAACGGCCGAAACAGTCGGCGGGCGACCGTGTTTCGTAGGAAATCGGGCGTCATGCCAACACCCCCTTCGCCCGCAACACGCCGGCGGCCCACGCCGCTTGTTCCTCGGTCAGCGGCGGGTCGGGCGGGTCGTCGTACCGCACCATTTCCCCGTAGCGGGCCCCGTCGTAGCAGCGGTCGAACACGGGTTGCAGGTCGACCGAGACGGGTTCGATGTCCCAGTCCAGCGGAATGAGGATCGCCGGCAAGCGGTCCGCCAGGCGGATCGGGGCGAGGAAGCACTTCGCTTCTGCCATCGGCACCAGGATGCTGACGTGGTAGTCGGTGCCCGGCGGGATTTGGTCCTTCGGGAACGCCGTCACGTGCGACCCCGCGCGAAGCAGGTCGATCTCGACGACGTTCACGCTCGACGCCCGGTACTCGTTCTGTTTTTGCAAGTAGGCAGTCCGCCCGCCGTCGCCGGGTTTCTTGTTCGATCGGCTGACCACCTCGACCGCGGTCACGAGTCGCTTCCCCTGCGTGGAGCGAATTTCCAGATACGGCTCCTCGTAGGGGTCAGATGTCGTCGAATTCGCGGCCAATAGTCCGGATCGCGTCAGCGTCGCGACCGCGACTCCACCCTCTTTCGGAACGTGCGACCCGTTTCGATCCCGGCCGAAGACGCTCACGTCCGGTTCCCGCCGGAGTTCGTCGTCGACCCAGACGCGGTTCTTGGTCGTGGCGACGTAGCCCTGCGGAAGGACGGCGTTAATCGCCTCCTTCAACAAGTAAGTCAGCCCGTCGTGCAAGTCGGGAAACGTCTGCTCCCCCTCCAGCCACGGGTCCATACCGGGAAACGGCGACGGCATGTCACACCTTCCCTTTCAGGACGCCGGCGGCCCACTCCGCCTGTTCCGCGGTCAGCGGCGGGTCGGGCGGGGAATCGTACCGGACGAGTTCCGGGTATCGGCCCGTGTCGTAGGCGCGGTCGAGCAGCGGTTGCAAGTCCACCGTGACGGGTGGCACACCCCGGTCGAGCGGAATGCCGATCGCGGGCAGGCGGTCGGCCATCTTGATCGGTGCGGCGTACCGCTTCACCGGCGGGCCGGCGACCCAAACGCTCGCGTGGTAGTCGAACGCACCCCCGACCTGTTCGAGCCGCGGCCGGGACGCCGCCGTCGTGTGGGCACCGGCCCGCAACAGGTCGATCTCCACGATGTTGACGCCGCCGAGCCGGTACTCCTGCTGCTTGTCGAGGTAAGCCGTCCGCCCCGGCGACCCGGCCGCCTTGTTCGCCGGGCTCAACACCTCGAACGCCGTCACGACCCGCTTCCCGCGGTCGGTGAGGATCTCCAGGTACGGCACCTCGACCGGGTCGGCCGACACCTCCTCCTCGCCGAGTTCGAGCAACCCGGGCAGGGTGGCCACGGCCGCGCCACCGGACGGGGGGCTGCCGCGACCGAGGACGCTCACGTCCGGCTCGCGACGGGTGAACGGGTCGACCCAGACGAGTCTCCGCGTCGTCGCGACGTACCCCGGCGGCATCTTCGCGTTCAGGACTTCGCTCAGGTAAATCACGAGGCGTTCGTGCAGGTCCGGGAACAGGTCCGCGGACTCCAGCCACGGGTCCATACCGGGAAACGGCGACGGCATGTCACACCTTCCCTTTTAGGATGCCGGCGGCCCACGCCGCTTGTTCCGCGGTTAGTGGCGGGTCGGGTGGGGAATCGTACCGCACGAGTTCCGGGTATCGGCCGGTGTCGTACGCCCGGTCGAGCAGTGGCTGCAAGTCCACCGTCACCGGAGTCACACCGCGGTCGAGCGGAATGCCGATCGAGGGGAGGCGGTCCGGAAGCCTGAAGGCGGCCGCGAAAAACTGCGACGCAGAGCCAGCGACCACGACACTGATGTGGTAGTCGAATGCCGGCTCCAGCTTGCGAACCCGCGACCGTGGCACCGCACTGGTATACGCGCCGGCGCGAAGGCAGTCGACTTCGACGAGGTTCGCGTCGGCCCGCAAAACCTCGCGCTGTTTCTTGAGGTAGGCCCGCCGCCCGCGACCTGAGCGAACCTTGTTCGACGGACTCAGCAGTTCGATGACCGTGACGAGTCGCTTCCCGCGATCCGCTCGAATTTCGAGGTAAGGCACTTTCCGTTGTTGACGCTCGGTGCCCACGGCAACCAGTCCCCTCAACTCCCGGAGGTCATGGGCGGCACCGGGCGGCGTAACCGGTCCGAACGCGGCGACATCGGGGACACGCGCGTCGTGCGACTCCGTCCAGACCAAGTAGTTCCCCAAAGCGACGTACCCTGCCGGCATCCGAGCGTTCAGCGACTCGCGAAGCAACGCGATGATCGTGGCGTGCAGGTCCGGAAACAGATCCGGCGCTTCCAGCCACGGGTCCATACCGGGAAACGGCGACGGCATGTGATGCCCTCCGAGGGTTCCCCCATTAGAGCACAGCCCGCACCGCCGACGCGAGGCCGTCGATCTCGCGTTTGGTGCGCTTCTCCGTGACGGCGACCGTCAGGCTGTCGGCGTACTGCGGGTACCACCGGCCGAGCGGCAACCCGGCGTGGTAGCCGGCCGTGCGGAGTTGGGCGAGGGTCGCGTCCACGTTGCCGGGGAACTTGACCGCGAACTCCTTGAAGAACGGCCGGTCCGGGAACCGCAGCGAGACGCCGGGGATTTTTGCCAGTTCGGACGCGGCGTAATGGGCCTTCTTCAGGCACAGCTCGGCGGTATCCTTCAAGCCTTGCGGCCCGAGCGCGGTCAGGTACACGGCCGCTCGCAGGGCGAAAAGCCCCTGGTTCGTGCAGATGTTGCTCGTCGCGCGGTTGCGGGCGATGTGCTGCTCGCGGGCTTGCAGCGTCAGCACCCAGCACCGCTTTCCGTTGCGGTCGACCGTCTCGCCGACGAGTCGGCCGGGGATCTTTCGCACGAACTCGGAGCGGCACGCGAGAATCCCGAGGTACGGCCCGCCGAAGAGCAGCGGCGTGCCGAGGCCCTGCCCTTCCGCGACGGCGATGTCCGCGCCGTAGTCGGCGGGCCGCTTGAGCAAGCCGACGGAGATCGGGTCGAACGCCGCAATGAACAGCGCCCCCACCTTCCGGGCCGCGTCGCCGACGGCTTGCATCTCTTCGAGGTGGCCGAAGAAGTTCGGCGACTGTGCGATCACCGCGACGGTCGAATCCGTGACGGCCGCCTTCACGTCGTCGGGGTTCAGGAACCCGTCCGGCGTCGGCAGGGTGCGAACCGTGCAGTTCAGGTTCGCCATGTACGTCGTCAGCGTCTCGCGGTATTCGGGGTGGACGCTCTCGGCGACGAGCACTTCCCCCGTGCGGCCGGTGAACCCGAGGGCCATGAGCACCGCTTCCGCGACCGCCGAGCCGCCCTCGTAGAGCGAGGCGTTCGCCACGTCGAGCCCGGACAGCTGGCACATCAGCGTCTGGTACTCGAAGACGGCCTGCAACGTCCCCTGGGACGCTTCCGCCTGGTACGGCGTGTACGCGGTGTAGTACTCGGACCGGCCCGCGACGGCGTCGACGACGCTGGGGACGAAGTGGTCGTAGGCCCCGCCGCCGAGGAAGCAGACGGCGTCCGACGCGGACGTGTTCTTCTTGGCGAGCAACGCGATGTGCTCGGACAGTTCGATCTCGGTGAGCGCCGGCGGGATGTTCAACGGCCGCTCGAGGCGGACGTCCGCGGGAAGAGGGGCGAACAGGTCTTCGACCGACGACACCCCGATCCGGGCCAGCATCGCGGCCACGTCGGCCGGGGTGTTCAAGACGTACTCGGACACGAAGCAACCTCCGGGGAATGCGGGCAAGTCAACTGGCCGGCAGCGAGCGGACGAACTCGCGGAATTGACGAACGATTTCCGGGTACTTCACCGACGGGGCCAGCTTCAAAAACCGTGCAAGTTCGGCAACCGGCAGCGTCGGAATGGCGACGCTTGCTGCGACCGGTACGTAGTTTCCGGCAGGGTCCAGGCGAAGAATCGTCAGTTCCTCCCCGTCGAATCGCCAGACCTCCGGAACTCGAAATGCCGCGTAGATTGGCAGCTTCGGGACGGCCGATCGCGTGTTCTCGACTTCAACGGCAAGGTCGGGCGGTGGGTCTTTCGAGAAGTCTAAGTCGCGGTATCCGTCCGCCAGTCCGACATTCTGGATGTAGTAGCAATCGTCAGGCTCGAATCCCTTGTCGAGATCTTCGCGTCGGATCGACATGCCGCCGCTCGGGGCGAAATCGACCCCCGTGTCGATCAGAAACGTCTCGATCATGGCACTGAGTGTTTTCTTCCACCGTTCGTGAAGGTTCCCGACGGACACGATTTCCACCTCCCCGTCCGAGTAGGTGATTCGGACCGCCTTCCGCCCTGCTGCGACCCGAACATCAAGGAGTCGCTGGTAATCGGCCCAGCTCGCACCGGAAAAGGCGAACTGCCAGCGATCCCACGACGAGGAAATGAGATAACACGCCGCATCGACGGCGGTCATTGTCGCGGTGGGACTTGCCGGCACGGGGGTCGGAATCGACTCAACAGGCTCAGGAGCGATTGCGGGACTCATCCTTCATTCCTCCCCTCGAACTCAGTGCTCGTCCGCGATCTGTGCATCATACGCGGCCTTCGCCATCAGGTGGTCGGTCGTCGCGCCGGGCGCGAGCCTCACCTTGACGAACCACCCCTTCTCGTAGGGGTCTTCGTTGATGAGCCCCGTGTCCTTGACCGCGGACTCGTTCACCGCCACAACCTCCCCGGCGACCGGCGAGTAAATCGCCGACGTGCTCTTGACGGACTCGATCACGCCGATCTCGTCCCCCGGCTTCACGGCCTTCCCGACCTTCGGCAGTTCGAGGTACGTCACGTCCGTCAACTGGTCCACGGCGAACCGCGTGATGCCCACGGTGGCGACGCCGTCCGCGACGGCGGCCCACTCGTGCGACTTGGCGTAGCGAAGCGTTTCGAGATCCATGGCATTCTCCTGGCGAGTGGAACAGTCACTTCTTCCGCTTGTAGAAGGGCAACGGCACGACGGTCGCGGGCACGACGGTCCCCCGCAAGTCGATGCCGAGCTTCGTGCCGACGGCCGAATTTGCGGCCGGCACATAGCCCATCGCGATCGACTTCTCCACCCACGGGGCGTAGCTGCCGCTCGTCACGGTGCCGATGGGCGAGCCGTCGAGCACGATCGGCGAGCCCTCGCGGGCGGCGCGTTTGCCTTCGAGTTCCAACCCGACGCGGACCGTGCCCGGTGTCGCCGCCTGAATCGCGGCCTTGCCGATGAAGTACTTCTCGAACTTCACCGCCCAGCCGAGGCCCGCCTGAATCGGGTTGATCGTCTCCGAAAGTTCGTGCCCGTAGAGCGGCATCGCGGCTTCGAGCCGTAACGTGTCGCGTGCCCCGAGCCCGCACGGCACCGCCCCGCGGCCGATGAGCTCTTCCCACAGCGACTGGCCGAGCTCGTTCGGCACGATCGCCTCGACGCCGTCCTCGCCGGTGTAGCCGGTTCGGCTCACGATGCTGGGGTTGCGGCAGTACAACGCAGGCGATGCGAAGTAGTACTTCAGCGTGGACACGTCCACGTCGAACAGCCCCTCGCAGAGCTTGACTGCGTTCGGCCCCTGCACGGCGATCATCGTCGTCTCGGTCGTCATGTCCGAGATGTCGACCTTCTTGCCGACCCGCTGCTGCTCGAACCACGCGAGAATCTTCGGCCGGTTGGAGGCATTCACCACGACGGAGAAGCCGTAGGGCCAGCGGTAGACGAGGATGTCGTCGAGGATGCCCCCCGCTTCGTTGCAGACGAGCCCGTACCGGACCTGATCGCTTTTCATCCCCGCGACGCTGTTCGTGAACAGGCTTTCGAGGAACGGGAGGGCGTCCGCCCCGCCCACCGAAATGCGGGCCATGTGCGAGATGTCGAACAGCCCGGCCGCGGTGCGAACCGCCTTGTGCTCCGCCAGAACCCCGGCGTACTGCACCGGCATGTCCCAGCCGCCGAACGGGACCATGCGGGCGCCGTGGGAAACGTGCCAGTCGTACAACGGCGTGCGGAGGTTCGCCACGGGAGCCACCGGGAAAAAAGGCGGGGCGGCCCCACGCAGGAGGAGCCGCCCCATGACAGGACGATAGTAGTTTTCCGGACCATTGTCCATCCGAGGTGGGGGACCTGGCAGCTGGGTCAAGCCGGCTTGGCGGCGCAGACCCACCGGCGCGGCAACGAGCGACGGCCATTCGGGTAGGACTGCGCCGAAGCGGGTGGACCCACCCTACAAATAGATTGTGTGCCACCAGTCCACGCCGTGCGGGGCCGCGATGAAAGCCGAGATTCTTTCCATCGGAACCGAGATCACCAGCGGGCAGAACCTCGACACCAACGGGCAGTGGCTGAGTCGGCGGCTCGCGGAGATCGGGATTCCCGTCGGGTTCCACACGACCGTTGCGGACGACCTCGCGGACAACATCGCGTGCTTCCGCATCGCTGGGGAGCGGGCGAATCTCGTCATTTCGACGGGCGGGCTCGGGCCGACGCTCGACGACTTGACGCGGGAAGTACTGGCCACGGTGGCGGGGGTCGGGCTCGTCGAACACGCGGAATCGCTGGAGTTCATCCGCGAACTGTTCCGCCGGCGAAACCGCGAGATGCCCGACCGCAACCGCGTGCAGGCGATGTTCCCCGCCGGGGCGGAGGTCGTCCCGAACCCGGTCGGCACCGCGCCCGGCATCTGGATGACGATCGGGAAGACGATCTTCGTCGCGCTCCCCGGCGTGCCGTCCGAAATGTTCCGCATGTTTGAGGAGACCGTCCGCCCGCGGCTCGTCGCCCTCGGCGTCGGCGGCGGGGTGTTCGTCGAACGGAAGATCAACACCTTCGGGGCCGGCGAGTCCGCGGTGGAGGCCCAACTCGGCGACGTGACCCGGCGCGGGGCGGTTCCCGAAGTCGGCATCACGGCCGGCGACGCCGTTATTTCCCTGCGAATCCTGGCGAAAGCGCCCTCGCTCGCCGAGGCCCAGGCGATGATCGCCCCCGTCGAACGCACGATCCGCGACCGGCTCGGCGACCTCGTGTACGGGGCCGACGCGGAGGAACTTCAGGATGTCGTCGTGCGGATGCTGAGGGAGCAGGGGAAGTCGATCGCCACCGCGGAGAGCATCACGGCGGGGCTGGTCGCCCACCGAATCGCCCTCGTTCCCGGTGCGTCCGCCGTACTTTTGGGCGGCGTCGTGACCTACACGGACGACGTGAAACACCGGGAACTCGGCGTGCCGCGGGAAGTGCTGGACCGGCACACCGCCGTCAGCAAGGAAGTCGCGAAGGCGATGGCCGAGGGCGTTCGCCGACGGTTCGGCAGCGACATCGGCGTGTCCACCACGGGCTACGCGGGACCGGGTCCGGGGGCGGACGGCACCCCCGCCGGCACCGTCTTCACCGCGGTCGCCGCGGCGGACGGGACGACGGTTCTCCCGTTCAGCTGGCTCGGCACGCGGTCCGAGGTCCAGAGCCGCACCGCGAAGATGGCTCTCAACCTCGTCCGGCTGAAACTGATGGGCCGATGAGAAAGCCCCGGAGGGCCGCCGCGGGCTGTTGTCCGCCGCCGCGGCCGGTAGAATACCGGTTCCACCGCCCCCGTCGGTTTCCCCCATGACGCCCAGCGGCTACCAGATGAAGGCGATCCTCCAGGCCCAGCGGCAGCTCGGCCGGGATCTCGTCAGCCGAGACTTCCCCCTGCCGATCGGCCAGCCCGTCCGCCTCGGCCGCGAGGCCCGGCTCAGCCCGAAGCACCCGCAGTACAACCCGGACTACGGCTCGGACCTCGTGTTCCGGGAAGACGACCACATCTCCAACTTCCACGCCCTCCTGACGTGGGACGGCCGGGAGCTCCGCGTTCAACGGTGGAAGAGTGCGAAGAACCGCATCCTGATGGTCGACCCGGACGACCCGAGCATCAAGCGGCCGCAAGACGACTTCGCCATCGCGGTCAACGAGCAGTTCCAGATCGGCAGCACGGTCTTCACGGTGCTGGCGGACGAAGTCCCGAGCGAGCGGACCCGCAGCGGCCAGGAACTCGACGAGTTGAAGTACGTCGACCCGGCCCCGCGGGTCGAAGCGCTGTCGACGCTCCCGGACCTGATCCGCTCCTCGCCGAAGGACGAGGACCTGGAAAAGGAACTTCTCCGCGTGATCCTGCGCGGCGTGCCGCGCTCGGAAGTGGCGGCGGTCGTTGCCCTGACCCCGAGCCGCAACGCGGGGGACGACGCCGTCATGAAGGTCCGGGGGGTGATGTGGCGGTCGCCGAACCCGAAGTCGTTCCAGCCGAGCCGCCGGCTGGTGAAACGGGCCATCGAGGGGAACGAGAACGTCCGGTACGCGTGGCCGACCGGCGGCGGCGGGAACGAGTACGCGACCATCGCCCCCGGCGCGGACTGGGCCTTGTGCGTCCGGTTCCACGGCCCGGCGAACGAGGGGCTGTACGTCGCCGGGCGGGCCGGCGGGTCCGTCTTCGACCCCGACAGCCAGGGGGACGCCCGGCTCGACGGGGACATGAAGTTCGCCAAGCTGGCGGCAGACATCTACGCCGGTCTGCGGGCGCTGCGGACGCTCCAGCAGCGAGAAGCGTTCCTCTTTCAGATGCTTTCCCCGGAAGTGCGAAAGGCGTGCGAGGGGAAGTCCTTCGAGGAAGTCACCGCGCCGCACGAGTTGCCCGTGACGGTGCTGTTCTGCGACCTGCGCGGTTCCGTGCGGGCCATCGAGAAGGGCGCGTCCGACCTCGGAAAAATGTGGAAGACGGTGTCGCAGGCGCTGGACGTGATGACGGCCGCCATCGTCGAGTCGAACGGCGTCATCGGCGACTTCCAGGGGGACGCGGCAATGGGCTTCTGGGGATGGCCGCTGCCGCAGGCCGACCAGATCGAACGCGCCGCGAAAGCCGCCATCACGATCCGCCAGCGGTTCGCCGGGTTCGCCCGCGACCCGTCGCACCCGCTGGCCGGGTTCGTCTGCGGCGTCGGCCTCGCCCACGGCCCCGCGATCGCCGGGAAACTCGGCTCGATGGACCAGATGAAGATCGGCGTCTTCGGCCCCGCCGTCAACCGCGCCGCCCGCATGGAGTCCGCGACGAAGCGGTTCAAGGTACCCGTCCTCGCGGACGAAGCGGTCACCCTGGCACTGCTGAACTCCCCCAGCCTCTGCCGGGTGCGGAAGGTCGCCCGGATCGTCCCGGAGGGGATGGAGAAGCCGGTCCTCGTCGGCGAAATCCTCCCCCCCGACGTCGCGGGCAGCGGGACGATTTCCGAGGTGAACCGCAAGCTCTACGAGGCCGCCCTCGACCGCTTCGAGGCCGGCGACTGGGCGACCTTCCGCCGCGTGACCGCCGACCTGACGGACGACGGCCCGGTCGAGTTCATGACGAAGTTCATCGACACGAACGCCACCCCCGACGGCCGTCCCCCCGAAGGCTGGAGCGGCGGCATTCCTGTGTTGAAGTGACGGCAGTCGCGTCGCGCACTTTTCGCAACTTCCGGTATACCATTCCCCTGAGTCGCCGCCCCGATCCTTCTCGGTCGTCCGCATGGCCACGCTGGTTCAAGCCGTTCGACTGGCACTGCACTACGCGGAAGAACACCTCGGCGTGACCGACGTGTTCGGCGAGGACGTCGGCCCGCCGCTGGGCGGCGTCTTCACCGCGACGCAGGGGCTCAAAACCGCGTGGAATTCGCCGCTGGACGAGCGCGGCATCATCGGGGCCGCGATGGGCATCGCCTACGCCGGCGGACGGCCGGTGTGCGAGATCCAGTTCTGCGACTACGCCTTCAACACGATCGACCTGCTGAAAGTCGCGGGGAATCAGCGGTGGGCGTCGGCCGGCAACTTCGACATGCCGATCGTCGTGATGACCCCCACCGGCTCCGGCATCCGCGGCAGCCTGTACCACTCGCACAGCTTCGAGAGCTGGGCGAGCCGGCTGGCGGGCTGGAAGGTCGTGATGCCGTCGAACTCGCTGGACGCTTACGGGCTGATGCTGTCTGCCGTCGCCGACCCGAACCCCGTGCTCGTCCTGCTTCCAAAGGCACTGCTGCGGGTGAAAGGGGACAGGCTCATCCCCGGCGAACCGACCGACCCGGACGAACTGAGCCGGATGATCGACGCCCCCGTCGGCGACCGGTCCGGCTGGCAGCCCCAGTGGCCGACGACGCAGGAGTACTTCGTCCCGCTGGGGAAGGGCGACCTCGTCCGCGAGGGGAACTCGGCGACGGTCGTCAGCTACGGCCGACTGCTCCCGCTCGCGGCGCAGGCGGCGGACGAACTGCGACGGGACTTTGGCTACACCTTCGATGTCATAGACCTGCGTTCGATCTTCCCCTACGACTGGGACATGATCTCGACGAGCGTCCGCAAAACGGGCCGGGTGCTAATCGCGAACGAGGACACGGAAGTCACCAACTTCGGCGAGCACCTACTCCGGCGCGTCGTGGAGGATCACTTCTACGACTTGCTGGTCAAACCCCGCACGCTGATGGGCAAGCACGTCCCCGGGATCGGGCTGAACCAGGTGTACGAAACGAACACGGTGCCGCAATACGACGACGTCCGCGACGCGATGCGCGACCTGGCGGCGGAAGTGGCGTGAATTCAGAGAAGAGTTTTGACAGGATTGACAGGATGAGCAGGATCAAAACCGATCAGATATTCTTATCCTGCTGATCCTGTCAATCCTGTCAAAAACTCTTCTCTCTGCTCCTGGTGAGATTCTTCGGAGCTTACAGATGGACTTTCCTCTCCCGCCGGTCGGCGAAGGGTTGTACGAGGTCGAACTCGTCCGCTGGCTCGTGAAGCCGGGGGATGCGGTCCACCGCGGGCAGTCGCTGATGGAGGTGCTTTCCGACAAGGCAACGATGGAGGTGCCGTCGCCCTTCGAGGGGACGGTGACCGAGACGCTCGCCGGGGAAGGGGCGAAGATCAAGGTCGGGGAACTGGTGCTGCGGTACGAGGGGGAGGGCTCCGCAGAACCCCTCCCCCAACCCCCTCCCCGAAGCGGAGAGGGGGCAAAAACTCCGAATATCCCTGCGATCACGCCTGTGCAACAACCGTCTTCCTCCCCTCTCCGCTTCGGGGAGGGGCCGGGGGAGGGGTTGCCTTCGCCCGCCAACGGCACCGCCGCACTCGCCACCCCCGCCGCGGCCCCGTCGGTGCGGCACCTCGCCCGGAAGCTCGGCATCGACCTCCTCAAGGTGCGCGGCACCGGCCCCGCCGGGCGAATCCTGCTCGACGATCTGGCCCCGTTCCTGAAGCCGAAGGCCGCCCCGGAACCGGCCCCGAAGCACGGCACCGACCTGACCCGCCTCGACTTCGGCGTCGCCGGGACGCGGGTGAAACTCGTCGGGCTTCGCCGCAAGATCGCCGAGCGGATGGTCGAGTCGACCCGGCTCATTCCGCACTACTCGTACATGGACGAGTGCGAACTGACGGACCTCGTCCGCCTTCGCGCCCAGATCAAGGACACCTACGCGAAGGCCGGCGTGAAACTGACGTACCTGCCGTTCTTCGTGAAGGCCGTCGCCCGGGCGTTGAAGGAAATCCCCGTCGTGAACAGCACGTTCGACGAGGCCACGCAGGAGATCATCCTGCACGACCGCTACCACATCGGCATCGCGGTCGCGGCCCCGAACGGGCTGATCGTGCCCGTCGTGAAGGACGCCGACCGCCGGGACATCGGCAACCTCGCGACGGAGATCGAACGGCTTAGCGCGGAGGCCCGGGCGGGGAAGTCGAAGCTCGACGACCTGCGCGGCGGGACGTTCACGATCACGTCCATCGGCGGCATCGGCGGGCTGATCTCGACGCCGATCATCAACCACCCGGAGGTCGGCATCCTCGGCATCGGCAAGGTCGTGAAGCGGCCGGTGTACGATCAGCACGGGCAGCTGAAGCCGTCCGATGTCGTGTTCCTGTCGTTCTCCTTCGACCACCGCATCGTCGACGGCGCGATCGGGGCCGCCTTCGGGAACGCGGTGATTCGCCACCTGCACAACCCCGCGGTGCTGCTGCTCCCGGAACGCCTCGGAGGGTGAGCGATGCGGAGATTGTTCTACGCACTCGGCACCTGGACGGTACTCGTCACGTTGGGGACGGTGGGGTACGAATACGTCTCGATCTGTCGCGGTGTGGGCTCGGGCACCTGGCGATTCCGCTCTGTAGAACCGGAAGACAACCCGATTCGCACTGTCGGCTGGATCAACTTTTTCCGTACCAGAGAAGAGTCGGTTGAATTCGCTCAAGCAGCGGTCGAACCCATCGATGCTTCGCTCGACCTGGACCCTCGTCGTGTCGAAATCATCAAACCTCAACAATTTGCACTGACCGAAACGACAACAACCCGAATCTCCCCGAATCGCATTGCCTACAACGAGTACTTTTGGCTCCACTTCGCAGTCATCGTCGTGGAGTTCGCCGACGGCACCCGCTGGGCAAAGGCGGTCGAACTCCCCGACCCTCGCACCGCCGGGGTCATCCCAATCGACTTCCGCACCGGGCGACAGCTGCCGCCTCGGAAAGCCGCCCCCGGCAAGTGACAGGCCACTCAACCCATTCCTGCTGTCAGTTTCTTCCCCCAATCGGGTCAGTCTCCCCGGCAGGCGTTTGCCCCGCGTGGCCGGGGTACCCTAGAATGGGACGGCTTCACGAATTCCTCACCCGTGACACCCAGAAGGAAGCCGGCATGGACACCCCCCGCTGGCTACTCGCCATCCCCGTCTACAACGAAGCGAAACACGTCCGCGGCGTTCTGGCCGAAGTGCGACGGTACGCCTCGGACATCCTCGTCGTCGACGACGGCAGCACCGACGACACGCCGCGTTTGCTGGATTCGGAGCCGAACATCGCACGGGTGTCTCACGCGGGCAACCGAGGGTACGGGGCGGCGATCGCCACCGCATTCCGGTACGCGGTCGACCACGGGTACGAGATTCTCGTGACGATGGACTGCGACGGCCAGCACGAGCCGGCCCGTATCCCCGTGCTCCTCGAAGCGATTCACGACGCGGACATCGTGTCCGGTTCCCGATACCTCCGGGACTTCCGCCAGGACACGCCGCCGCCGACGGATCGCCGGTACATCAACGCGACGATCACGCGGGAGATCAACGCCCGCTACGGGTTGAACCTCACCGACGCGTTCTGCGGCTTCAAGGCGTACCGCGTGCCCGCCCTGCGGAACCTCCGCATCACGGAAGCGGGCTGGGGCATGCCGCTGCAACTGTGGGTCCAGGCCGCCCGGCTCGGGCTGCGGGTGAAGGAGGTCGGCGTGCCGAGGCTGTACCTCGACCCCAACCGCGCCTTCGGCGGCGTCCTCAACGACCCGGCCGAGCGGCTGGCCTACTACCGGGGAATCATCGCGAACGCGGAATGCGGAATGTGGAATGACGAACGGCCGGCATGTCCGGATTCCGCATTCGCCGTTCCGAATTCCGCAATGGAAGGGGTCGGTTGATGCCGCGGTATCGGGCTCCGGCCGGGAATCGCGAGGTGCTGGCGGTCCCCGACCGGGACCGGTGGCCGGTCCTCGTCGCGGCGAACCAGGCGCTCCTCGATTCTCGCTTCCGCGAAGAACGTGCGTCTGCCCGCGCCGAAGTGTTCTCGCTTCTTTCTGACTGCCCACCGCCCACTGCCAACTGCCCACTCGTTTTGACCGGCCACCAGCCCGAACTGTTCCACCCCGGCGTCTGGGTCAAGAACTTCGCCGCCGCCGGGCTCGCCTCGCAGGTCGGCGGCGTCGCGCTGAACCTGACCGTCGACAACGACACCCTCAAGTCCGCAGCCTTACGGCTTCCCGTCTGGCACGACGGCGACCCGGCTTCGGTTCACCTGCAAGCCGTCCCCTTCGACCGGTTCGACGCGGAATCACCTTACGAGAACCGCGGAATCGAGGACGCGGACCTGTTCCGCACGTTCGCGCAGCGGGCCGAACCGCTGTGGCGGAACTGGGGCTACGAACCCCTGCTGCCGCGCGTCTGGGCCGAGGTCGCAAGCCACCCGGCCCCGACGCTCGGCGAACGGTTCACCGCGGCGCGACGCTGCTGGGAAGGGAAGTGGGGCGTCCGCAACCTCGAACTCCCGGTCAGCCGCCTCGCGAAGACGGGGGCGT
Organism: uncultured Alcaligenaceae bacterium; assembly: GCA_964444365.1. Classification (GTDB taxonomy): domain Bacteria; phylum Planctomycetota; class Planctomycetia; order Gemmatales; family Gemmataceae; genus CAYUHJ01. The sequence goes on from CAYUHJ010000007.1 coordinate 50,724, forward strand.
TCCGCCGGTTCGCCGCCGACATCTTTGCGAACCTCGACCGCTTCCGGACCGTGTACAACGCCGCCGTCGGGGAATACCGGAAGTCGCACGGCATCCGCAGCCGGAGCCACCCGGTGCCGGACCTCGCCCCCGGCGAAGCCCCGTTCTGGGGGGCACCGGATGCGAGCGGCCGCCGAACGCGGGCCACGTCGCCGGAAGACGTCCGCCCCCGCGCCCTCACGCTGACGCTGTTCGCCCGGCTGTTCCTCGGGGACTTCTTCCTCCACGGCATCGGCGGCGGGAAGTACGACGAGGTGACGGACGCGATCATCCGGAACTACTACGGCGTCGAACCGCCGGGATTCGCCGTCCTGTCCGCGACGCTGCACCTTCCGGTGCCGACGTTCCCCCACACGGCCGACGTGCGGACGCTGGCCCGGCTCGACCGCGACCGGTACTGGAACCCGCAGTTGTTCGCGGCGGGCGGGGATGACCTGAGTCGGCGGAAGGCGGCACTCGTCGCGGCGAAGCCCGCCGGCCGGCTCGAACGCCGCCGGTGGTACGCGGCGATTCGCGACCTGAACGAGCGGTTGCGGGGCCTCGTCCCGCCCGCGGACTCGGGGCTGCCCCGAGTCCGCCGGGAGGCCGCCGCCAACGCGGTCCTCCGCCGCCGGGACTTTTCCTGGGTGCTGTACCCGGACGACACGCTCCGTCCGTTCCTTCAATCCTTTCTGTGACCGTCGCCGGACTCGCATCCGGCACCGGGCAGACTTGTTGAACCTCGGCTCAATCTACGACACTTACGCGCTTCGACTGTTTGCGGCGAACGCTGCCTTCACAACCGGGTGCAGCAGCACGATGATCGCCCAGATTCCGATGGGGATGGAGAAGCAACAGCACCCGTGGATCGGGATCAGGCTCACCACGGTTCCGATCATCGCGACCGCGTACCCGTTCAGGGACCGCATCTGCAACCCGCCGGCTATCATCGCGATGTTCATCAGGATGCCTAGCACTGTGCCGCCGATGTTCATCGGCGTGTCGAGTCGCAGTTTGGCTTCGTTTTTCTTCAAATCATTCAGTGCCTGGTCGCGCTCTTTGCCCGGCGGCATTCCCTTGACGACGCCGTTCAGCCAGTCGGCGTACATGGTCGGCTTCGCGACCACGACCCCAAGAAAGCCGAACTCCACGAGCATCCCGAGGAAGCCGAAAATGATGAGCAGCAGCGCGGGAACGGCGACCATCCCCTGAGCTTTGCTCACGTCCGGCGGCGAACCGTCGCGGTAGCGGTCGTCCGGTTCTTCGTTCCAGCGGTCGTCGGTGGCCACGGTCGCGCCTCACGGATGGAGGAAGGGTCAGTCAGTACGTCACCAGGCTGTGAATGTCATACCCGGCCAGCTTGTCGCGGCCGTTCAGGAAGCCGAGTTCGACGAGAAACGCGATGCCCGCCACGCGGCCGCCGGCCTGCTCGACGAGCTTGCACCCGGCGGCCATCGTCCCGCCGGTCGCGAGCAGGTCGTCGACCATCAGCACCTTCGCGCCGGGGACGACGCCGTCGATGTGCATGTGCAGTTCCGCGGAGCCGTACTCCAGGTCGTACTTCAGGCTGTACGTGCGGTACGGCAGTTTCCCCGGCTTTCGCAGGGGGACGAGCGGCTTGCGGAGTTGCAGCGCCAGGGGGGCGGCGAACAGGAACCCGCGGGCCTCCGCCGCCGCGATGGCGTCGACCTCGGTCGTCAGGTAGTGGCCGGCCAGCTTCGCGATCGCGTACTCGAACGCCGCCGGGTCCGCGAGCAGCGGGGTGATGTCCTTGAACAGAATGCCCGGCTTCGGGAAGTCCGGGATGTCGCGGATATACTGGTTCAAATCCATCGCGGGAACCTCGCGGACAGTGTTCCCCCCGTTCTACCGAACCGCGGCCGGGTTGGCGAACCCGAAGGAGCACCCATGCGGATCCGCCGGGCGACCGCCGGCGACGAGGACACGATCGTCGCGTTCAACGCCGCAATGGCACTGGAAACCGAGCACCTCCGGCTCGACGAGACCGTTCTCCGCCGCGGCGTGCGGGCCGCCCTGGCGGACCCGGCGAAGGGGTTTTACCTCGTCGCCGAGGCGGCCGGCGAGGTCGTCGGCCAGACGCTCGTCACCGCCGAGTGGAGCGACTGGCGGAACGGGTTCTTCTGGTGGATTCAGAGCGTGTACGTCCGGCCCGACGCCCGCCGCGGCGGGGTGTTCCGGGCGCTCTTCGAGCACGTCCGCACCGCCGCGGCCGCGGACCCGGACGCCATCGGGCTGCGGCTGTACGTGGACCGCGACAACGCCCGCGCCCGGGCGACGTACGCCACCCTCGGCATGACCGAGGAAGGCTACGTCCTCTTTGGGCAGTACCCCCTGCCGGGCAAGCCGAACGCGCTGGGTGATGGTGGTTACGGCGACAGGGACAGGTCGTAAGCTCCCGGCGGTGCGTTCGCACGGACGTCCGCCCGGAGACCGGACGTCTTTACGTCCGTGTACCGGACCGGGGCGATCCAGATCGGCGACTTCTGCTCGCCGGACCGGTCGATCATGGCGAACACGGCAACCTTGTAGGCCCCGGCCTGGCACCCGGGCGTGCCGCGGTAAGCCAGGGTGTACACCCCCGCGTCGTCCGTGGTGCCGCGGGGCTCCTCGGGAGACGAGTTGCCCTTCTCAAGGTCCGGGGCGAAGATCACCCGCGCCCCGGCGAGCGGCTTGCCGTTAAGCATCACGGTGCCGCTGACCGGCACCCGCGGCGGCTCACTCGCGCACCCCCACGCGAAGAGCGGGACCAGAAGGATCAGGCGGGGGCGCGGCACCGGCGACTCCGGGTTAGAAGTCGATCTGCGTCTCGCCGCCGAACGCGGTGGCGAGGTTGCGATAGGTCGCGAGGGGGATTGACGTGGGGACGAATCGGACCGACCCGTCGGCGAACGCAAAGACCGCCCCGCCAACGTGCCGGGACCGAAACCCGTAGGTGTTGACCCAGGTTCCGTCCTCGTTGTTGGCCTTCCCGTAAGGCGTGCCGTTGGCGTTGATGTTCAGCGGGATCGCGGCCGTGCCGGTCGTGTGGTTGGCGTACGCCCACGAGCACCACCCGCTATACTCGGGCACGTCCTCGCCGATCATGAGGGTGTTGCTCGTGCCGTCGGTGATGTTCGCGAATCGGAACTTGAACTGTGCGTCCGAGCGGAAAAAGATCCCGTCCGTCGCACCGGTGCCGTTGTAGTAGAAGACATCTGCGATGCCGGTCGGCCCCGCGTTCGGGTAGTCCCCATACGCCCAGTTGGACCCGCCGACGCCCTTGTAGTTGGACGGGCCGGGGTTCGACCCCACCACCCACGGGTTCGCCCGCGACGACCGGTGGGCGACGGCGTTGTCCGACGGGCAGAGCAACGTCGGGATCACGGCCTCCGCCCCCGCGTTCCCGGTGATCCCGACCCCCGGCACGTCCACCTGCGCGGCCCGGTAGACGGGCTCCTGCTCCATGTACGGCAGCACCCGTGCGATCCACCCGAAGGCGTTGCCGAACGACCCCTGATTCATCACCGCCGGGTTGCCGTTCCGCGGGAAGAGGTTGTGCGCGTCGTGGTGGTTGTGGACCGCGAGCGCCAGCTGCTTCACGTTGTTCTGGCACTTGGTGCGGGCCGCGGCCTCCCGGACCTTCTGCACCGCCGGCAACAAAAGACCGATCAGGATCGCGATGATCGCGATGACCACGAGCAATTCGATGAGCGTGAACGCGCGGCTCTTCCCGGACATGGTGCCCTCGGCGAGTGTGGCGAATGGAAGAGAACCAAGTCAAACGCGAGTGCGTAGATCATCCCGCGCCCGCTCGCCGCACGCAAGTACGAATTTGCCCCAAATGATGTGGGCGGCAAGCCCAGGGCACTGATTGGCGCGCAGGTCGGAAGCCGATTCGAAGGGAATCCCCTCCCGTTTCTTTCCCAGCGGGTAAGATGGCGGATGTGCTCCTCCTCTCCATATGAGAAAGCGGATTCATGCGGCGGCGATACGTTGAGAATCTCCGGGACGGCGACACCCTCGACGACGTGTTCGTCGCCGCCGAGAAGCAACTGCGGGCGAACCGGAACGGCAACTTCTACGTCCAGCTCGAACTCCGCGACCGCACCGGCGGCATCCAGGGTCGGCTCTGGAACGCGGGCGAGAACGTGTTCCGCTCGTTCGACAACGGCGAGTTCGTCCACGCCGAGGGGAAGGTCCAGCTCTTCCAGGGGGCGTTGCAGGTCATCCTCAACTCGCTGGAACGCACCGAGCCGGAGAAGGTCGACCTCGCGGACTTCCTGCCGCGAACCGAGCACGACATCGGCAAACTGACGGAGCGGCTCCGCGGCTACCTGCTCAAGCTCGCGAACCCGCACCTGCGGGCCCTTTCCGAGTGCTTCCTGATCGACGAAGCGTTCATGGCCGGGTTCTGCACCTGCCCGGCGGGGGTGAAGCTGCACCACGCTTATGTCGGCGGGCTGCTCGAGCACACGGTCACGATGATGGACATTGCCGACCGCCTGCTCGCGTTCTACCCCGGCGTCGACCGCGACCTGCTGCTGCTCGGCGTCTTCCTGCACGACGCCGGCAAGACCCGCGAACTGACGTACTCCCGCGCCTTCGGCTACTCGGACGAGGGCCAGCTCGTCGGCCACATCGCGATCGCCGTGGAGATGCTGACCGAGAAGGCGATCAAGGTGCGGGAACTGACGGACGAGGCCTTCCCGCGCGAACTTCTGCTGCGGCTGAAGCATCTCATCCTCAGCCACCACGGCACGCTGGAGCACGGCAGCCCGAAGCTGCCGATGACCCCGGAGGCGGTGCTGCTGCACGAGATCGACTCCCTGGACACGCGGATGCACATGGTGCTGCGCGACCTGAAGGAAGACCGCAACAACCCGAGCGCGTGGACGCCGTACAACCACAACCTGGGCCGGCGGTTCTACAAGGGCGGCGCGAACGGGGACCTGTTCTCGGCCGGGTCGGAGTCGTTCGATTGAGGCAAAACCGTACCACAGCGGGGTATCGCACCATGGCAGAGAACGACATCTTCTGGCTGTCCGGCCAGGACTCGGACATGCAGCGGGCGATCGCCGCCGCGCAGGCGACGTTCGCCGAGTTCGCCCGGCAGATCGATATGGAACACTTCCGGATCGTGCCCGCGTTCGACACGCCCCTGGTGAAAGCGTTCTTCCCGCACCCGGATGATCCGACGCGCGGGGAACACATGTTCGTGACCGAAATCTCGCTCGACGGGCAAACGGTGCATGGCATACTTGCGAGCGAACCGAATGACATTCCGGGACTATCTGACGGCGACGACGTGAGTTTTCCGATTTCCCGAGTTAGCGACTGGTTTCTCGTTGATGGCGAGTACGGGTTCGGCGGTTTCACAATCGACGTCATGAAAAAGCAGATGCCACCCAAGCAGTGGAAAGCATTCCGGGATCAGCCGCCGTTGAGTTGGTACCGCCATCGCAAGACGTCGGACGCGATTTCTGACCAGGCCCGCCTGCCGGTCTGCGAGTCGTGCGGCGAACGGGACCTCTTCGGGGAACAACAGCCCGTGAACCCTTGTGGCCTGTGTCGAAACGAGCTGAAACGTTGTTCTTGCCCGAGTTGCGGTGCCCCGATCATCCGCCCCCCGGATGCCCCGCGCGAGTGTTACAATTGCATCTCATCGAAAGATGATTCCACGTCCTGAAGTGTATGTCCGAACTCATCACCCAAATCCTGACGGCCGTCACCCGCCCCAGCTACACGCCGTTGAAGCCGAAGGCGCTGGCGAGGCGGCTGAACCTCGGCGAGGACGTCTATCCCGAGTTCCGCAAGACGCTGCGAAAGCTCATTCACGAGGGCCGGCTCAGCGTCGGGCGGGACAACACCGTCGCGGCGGCGGACCCGTTCGGCAGCGTCGTCGGCATCTATCGCCGGACGAACTCCGGGGCCGCGTTCGTGCGGGCTCACACGCCGGGCGCGAACACCATCGGCGACATCCGCATTCGCGAAGGGAAGGAACTCGACGCCTCCTCCGGCGACGAAGTGATGGTCCGCGTCACCCGGAAAAGTTCCAAGACCGGCGACGCCGCCGGGGAAGTCGTCAGCATCCTCCGGCGGGCAACTCGCACGTTCGTCGGCACCTATTTTGAGCGGGACCGCGAAGCGCTCGTCCGCGTCGACGGCACCGTCTTCGCGCACAGCATCTCCGTGGGCGACCCCGGTGCGAAGGGGGCAAAGTCGCAGGACAAAGTCGTTATCGAGATGCTGCGGTTCCCCACGGCCGACGACCGCGGCGAGGGGGTCATCACCGAGGTCCTCGGCCCGCTGTCGCAACCGGGCGTCGACACGATCACCGTCATCCGCGCCTTCGGCCTGCCGGAAGAGTTCCCGCCGGAAGCCCTCGAAGAGGCACGCGTCCAGGCCGACGCCTTCCGCGACGACGACCTCGCCGGGCGGACGGACTTTACCCATGACACGGTCATCACCATCGACCCCGTCGACGCCCGCGACTTCGACGACGCCGTCAGCGTGACCATTGACCCGGAAACGAAGCACTGGGTTCTTACGGTCCACATCGCGGACGTGGCCCACTTCGCGAAGCCCGGAGGGCCGCTGGACGCCGAGGCGCGACGGCGGGCGACGTCGGTGTACTTGCCGCAAAAAGTCATTCCGATGTTCCCGGAGGTGATCTCGAACGGGCTGGCGAGCTTGCAGGAAGGGAAGTTGCGGTACGTCAAAACGGTGCGGATGGAGTTCACGCCGGGGTTGCAGAAGGGGCACGTCTCGTTCTTCAACGGCGCGATCCGCGTGCGGAAGCGGTTCGCGTACGAGCAGATCGACACGATCCTCGGGCAACTCGATTCCGGCGAAAAGCCGGCGGAACTGCTGGCCGATCCGGACGTGCTGCCGCTGATTCGCCGGATGCGGTCGCTCGCGGCGTTGCTTCGCAAGAAGCGGTTCAAGCGCGGCTCGCTGGAACTGAGCATGCCCGAGGCGGTGCTCGACTACGACCGCGACGGCCGGGTGACGGGGGCGCACTTCGCGGAGAACACGGAGAGCCACCAGATCATCGAGGAGTTCATGCTGGCGGCGAACGAAGCCGTCGCCGAGCACTTCGCGTGCCTGGACGTCGCATTCCTGCGGCGCGTCCACCCCGCCCCGAACGAGGAGAAGCTGGAGGCGTTCGCCCAGTTCGCGGGGCTGCTCGGGCACCCGGTCAAACGGCCCGAAGACCGCTTCGAGTTGCAGCGCGTGCTGAAGGAAACCGCCGACAAGCCCGAACGCGCCGCCGTCCACTTCGCCCTGCTGCGGAGCCTGAAGCAGGCCGCGTACTCGCCGGTGCAGGACCAGCACTACGCGCTCGCCAGCGTCCACTACTGCCACTTCACCAGCCCGATCCGCCGGTACCCGGACCTGAGCGTCCACCGGCAACTCGACCGCTGGATTCGTACGGGAAAAACGTCCGGCCACACGGAGGAACTGACCGCCCTCGGCGACCACTGCTCGAAGATGGAACGCCGGGCCGAAACCGCCGAGCGCGAACTCGTGAAGCTGAAGATCCTGCAGTACCTCAGCACCCGCATCGGGGAGAAGCTCGACGCCGTCATCACCGGCGTCGCCGACTACGGCTTCTTCGCGCAAGCGGAGCAAGTCCCCGCCGAGGGACTCGTCCACATCTCCTCGCTGACCGAGGATTTTTACGTCTTCGACGAGGACTCTCGCTCCCTCACCGGTGGCCGCACGAAGAAGCGCTTCCGCCTCGGCGACCGCGTCCGCGTCGTGGTGGCCCGCGTCGACCTGCAACGGCGAATGCTCGACTTCCGCCTGTCCCCGGACCAGCCCCCGCCGCCGGACGCGGACGACCGCCCGAAGCCGGGCGGGAAGAGGCCGCGTCCGCCCCATAAAAAGACGAAACGCCGGGGGAAGTGACGCCAGGAGTGTTCCGTGCCCGTGACCTGTCCAACTTGCGGTGAGACGCTCGACATCCCGGCCGAAGTCGCCGGCGGTGCGGTCCGCTGCGGCGCGTGCCGGACGGTGTTCACCCCGTCGGGCGACGGTCCCGCGGTGCCGGTCGTGGACGCCGATCCCGACCCGCCGCGCCGTTCGACGTTCGGCGTGTGGGCGCTCGCGGTCCTGACGTTCGCGGTGACCGCCCCGATGGTGGCCGGGTGCCTGTGGTTCACCGTCGCGCTCGCGTTCCCGGAGTTTGAAACGGCAGCGGACCCGGACGGCCGGTTCACGGCGGCGTTTCCCGGCGAAGCTATCCCCGTGAGTCGGAACGCGGCAGACGGCACCCCGGTCCGCGGGCTGGAACTGAACCGCGACCTGCCGCCGGAAAAGTACTTCGTGCTGTACACGGACCTGGACGCGGACGTGGGCAAGACGCAGAAGGCCCAGGACGCGGCGGTCGACCGGGCCATCGACCGGATGGTCCGCGACGGGATGCTCGCGGAAAGCCAGGTGTCCCAGCGGCAAGCCACCACCCACGACGGCTACCCCGCCACGGACGCGATCCTGCAAGACCCCGACCGGACCGGGGAACAGGGCATCGTGCGGCTGATTCTGGCGGGGAAGCGCGTGTACGCGATCGGCGTGGCCGGCCCGGTGAACCCGCACGACCCGCGGGTTCGGGAGTTCTTCTTGCGGTTCCGGGTGACGGCCGGCCAACCCCCGCCGAACCCGTTCCTCGGTCGATGAGCGGCGTGGTTTTGGGGCACCCGGACCCGCTCACCCCTTGGCCGGCCGCTTCGCCAATTCCCGGTCCCGGGTGCCGCGGGCGAGGGCGAAGACGTCCGGCGGGTCGAGGGTTTCGCCCGGCGCGAGGCGGCAGGCGGCCTGCTTCCCGCGGGCCTGCTCGAACAGCCCGTCCACGCAGTTCGGGCACGCCAGGAAGTAGGTCTTGAGTTCGTGCGTGACCCCGTCGCTCCACCGCGACGCGATCTTGAACGCGGCCGGACGGCCGCAGCCCGGACGGTAACACAGCACGGGGTAGGACGACATCGTCACGGGCAGATCCCTCGGCTAGAAGCAGGTGTCGCCGGGCAGGGCGGCCGCCTGACGGACCCAACTCGCGAGCCGCTCCTCGTCGAGTTTGTCGTGCTCGTGGACGTGCAGGTACCGCACGTCCTTCGCCTTCGACTCGACCGGCGGGACGGGCGTCAGCGACGTGCCGCGGAAGAACGTGACCTTCACGTACTTCGCGATGCAGTGGAACGCGAGGAACCAGCCCTGCCCGTCGAGGCCGTAGAACGGGGTGTTCCACCGCACCGCCTTGCGGACGCCCGGCACCGTGCGGACGACGAGCGCGTCCAGGCGGACGCCGACGTCGCGCTTCCAGCCGGGCATCGCGGCAAGGTACGCCCGCACGGGGGCGTCGCCGTCCCCCTTGGGGATCTGCGGGTTGCCGCCGGACAGCAGCACCGGCGGGGCAACGTCGGCGGGCTTTCGCTTCATGGCCTCACCACGCGGACCGGTAGATCTGGAGAACGTCCGCTTCCGTCACGGGCCGGGGGTTGAACCGGGCCGTCCACTGCTGGTTCGCTTCCTCGGACAGCAGGGGCAGGATGCTGTCGCTGACGCCGCACTCGCGGAGCGTCGTCGGCAACCCGGCGGCCTTTACCATCCGCGTGATGCGGCGGGCCAGCACCTCGGACGCGGGTTCGCCGTCGGACCGGCCGCACTCGCCGATGAGTTCCGCGTACAGATGGCCGACGGCCGGGGCGTTGAACCGGATCACGTGCGGGAGCATCAGGCCGATCGCGGTGCCGTGGGTGATGCCGTAGTGGGCCGTCAGCGGGTTCGCGCAACTGTGGCAGACGCCGAGCATCGCGTTCTCGATCGCCATGCCCGCGAAGTGCGCCCCGAGTTGCATCGCCGACCGCGCCGCCAGGTCGTTGGGGGCTTCCAGCACCCGCTCGAGGTTCGGCTCCAGGTGCCGCCACGCGGCGCGGGAGAAGGTCTCGGAAATGCTGTTCCGCTTCGTGCAGACGAACGACTCGACGGCGTGGGCGACCGCGTCGATGCCGGTGACGGCCCCGAGCATCTTCGGCTGGGAGACGGTCAGTTCCGGGTCGAGGATCGAGACGCGAAAGGCGGCCTTCTTGTCGCCGCAGGCCATCTTCATGTGGCTGGAGGCGTCGGTGATCAGGGCGTAGCTCTGGGCCTCGCTGCCGGTGCCGGCGGTGGTGGGGACGCCGACGGACGGCAACATCGGCTTGGTCGCCTTGCCGTGACCCTTGTAGTCCGGCATCCGGCCGCCGTTCGTCAGGATGAAGTTCACCCCCTTCGCGCAGTCCATCGACGACCCGCCGCCGACGGCGACGATCCCGTTGACGGCGTGCATCCGGGCGACGGCCACGCCGGCGTCAACTTCCTTCTCGGTGGGGTTTTCCTTCACGCCCATGAACGTGAACACCGCCAGCCCCGCCTCGCGGAGCGACCGGGCCGCGCGCTCGGGGTGGCCGACCGACTGCAACCCCGGATCGGTGACGAGGAGCACGCGCGAGATGCCAAGGCTCGCGGTCAGTTCCCCGAGCCGGTCGAGCGTGCCGGGGCCGAACACGACACGGCCGAGCGGTTGATAATCGAAATCGGTCATGGGGTGCGGAATCGCCGAGTCTGATGGAAGGCTTGGGAAACTTTACGGGAAACCCGTGTCAGCTTGAACCGGGATTGCGCAGCTGGGCATATCTTTCATAATGACAGCCACTAGGCTCTTTGTGTCGTCCGAGATTATTCATGTTACACTAGATTTGTCACATGGATCTTCGCACTCGAACGAATCCGACAACATCTATGCGACGGTCGCCACATGCCACGGCACGACCGTCCGCGGCTGGGGCTGCGACAGTCCCGGATCCGACCGCGACACCTCCGGCACGCTCACCATGTGATTGTAGGAGGAAGTCTTCAGCGTTCAGGCCTTCGGTGCGTCATCCGCATCGGAGTCGATGCCAGTTCCCCCGGTCCCCGACCGAGAACGACTCCGCTTCCTTGGGCGCGCCGCTCACGATCATCGCCGGCGGAACCGCAACTGACGGGACAGGAATTCGGTCCGGGAGTGTACGGATGATTGACAAACAAGAACGCCAGCTCCGTGCCCGCGGGGGAACGTCGGGAAAGGGGCACCGGGTCGCCGACCTTCGCCCCGACGTGGCGGAGTCCCTCGACGAATTCGGCCGGGAACGGTGTTCGTCTGCGGACGGACTTGGCCATCCCGGCCGAATTGCGGGTGATCCTCAACCGGGACACGAAAGCGGCCGGCATCCCGAAGCGTGACGAACAGGAGCGGACGGTGGACGTTCACACCCTGCGCACGACGTTCGCGACGCACCTCAGCACGACCAGGCCGGCCCCACGGACCGCGCAAGCCGCGCTCCACCACTCGGACATCAAGCTACCGATATGGGTCTACACCGATCCCCTGCTGCTCGAAGTGTGCAACGCCCTCGACCGCCAACAGGCGTTCGCCCCAACCCCCGTGACCCGGAGGAGCAATCTCTGTCTTTGGGTGGCAAGATGTGCAGTCCGTCCGATCCTTCCGAGCAGTGCGGCACATCGACGTAAACCCCTGCCGGGACAACGAAAAACCCCCGGTGACAACTGCTGTCATCACCGGGGGTCTGAGTCGGGCTGACTGGACGCCAGTTGAACTCTTCCTGGCCGGGGTCGCCGAAATGGATCGGCACGTCCAGCAGCTTCTCCTTGCAGCTTGACGTAGCCTGACGACAACCGTCACCGCCAGCCCGTCTTTACAACTGCCCCTGCTCGGGGTGTCACTTCATCCGCCTCTGCTCCCGAAGCGTTTTCAGCATCATCCGGGCCTGGACGAGAGTGTCTTCGAGTGGCCCGTCGCCGTAGTCGGCGGTGGCCACGTCGATGCGGACGGCGTCGTACAGGAACCGCAGCAGCATCTCGCGGCTCACCTTGGCCACGTCGTCGCCGACGACGGTCACCTCGACCGAGCAGTGGAAGGTGCGGGTCGGCTTGCCGCCGTACTCCACGTTGTAGATCTCGTTGCACTCCTTCTGGGCCATGTGGTGGCTGGCGAACAACATGGAGTCCTCCACGGCAGGACTCCAGCCCTTGCCCGTCCAGTACCTGTGGTCCCCACGCTCGATGATGAACCGGCGGCGGAAATCGCTGCCCGTATACCTGATCATCAGGGTCTTCTCGGTCCTCATGTCCTCATGTCCTCGGTGTGGCGGATGAAGTGAATGGGCAGCATCAGGAGGTCGGCGTCGTGTTTCGGGCGATGACGGCGTACACCGTCTTCGGCGACAGCCCGACCAAGCGGCAGACCCTGCGAATCGGGGTCTGCTCGCGGTGGAGCTTCAGTACCAGTGCTTCCTTCTCCTCGGTCACCTTGATCCGCGTGCCGGCCTTCCGCCCGCCCCATGGACACCGGCCCGTGGCCTTGTCGCGGCGTGCCTCGATGCCGGCTCGCTGCCGTGCGTGGATTCGCATCCGCTCCTGCTCTGCCGCCCAGGCCAGCACCGCCGTCACGATCTCCGAGGCCGGGTTGTCGTCGGACAGCCAGGGTTCGGAGACGGACACCAGCTTCACCCCCTTCGCCTTCAGATCCAGACGTAGCTGCAAGGTCGGGATGATGCCCTGGCGGGTCACCCGGTCCACGGCGTAGCACAGCACCGTGTCCCCGGCCTTCACTTCCTTCATCAGTCGCGTGAACGCGGGCCGGTCCACGTTACTGCCGCTGAAGCCCTCGTCCTCGTACCACACCATGGACGACTGCGGCCCGTGGACCCGGACCCACCTCTCCAGTTCGTGCCGCTGCGACTTGACGTTCTAGTCGTCACTGGAGCATCTCGCGTAAATTCGGATGGACATGCTGCTGACCTCCCCGCTGGTGGCGACTTTGGAGTACACTCCAAACTCAACACGATCAGCGAGGGGCGATGATCAGTAAATGCAGCCAGAATCCGGGTCCCAGCCGAAGGGAGTTGAAAGTAAACACAGCCGGGTGACCTGGGGCGGCGAACTCACCACCGGCAACATCATGTCGTGGACGACGTGGTGTTCGCCAGCACCTGCCTCCAGGCTCGGGCCAGCCGTTGACGGGGGCCTCGAAGGGGTTCAGGGAGTCGGGCGTCGTCCTCAAAGAGGACCCAAGCGAGAACGTGGAGATCGACGCCGAAGACGTGCCGGAATTTGTCGAGCAGGCTGGCGGACGGTTCGGCCTTACCGCGTTCGAGGTTGCTCAGGTGGACGTAGGACACCCCAAGAGCCTCGGCAGCGGCCCGCTGGGTCATCTGCCGCTGCTCACGAAGAAACCGTGCCGCCTGTCCGAGTGGTGACATCACGGGTGGCCCGAAAGGCTGCCGCCAGGACCCAAAACCCTGTCCTCGCCCATGTTAAAGTGGTACTTTACCACAGGCAACCGCGAGGCCGCTCTTCTGGGGCGGCGTCGGTGCTTCGTGGTTCATGCCAGGGAGCCGGGTAAGACAGGAGGACTGTCGGGGTTGCCGCAAGCCGCTCGACCGGACTTGTCGTGTCGAGGGGCCGGTCGCCTTGCCGATAAAACCGGAAAAGGCGTCACAACCGTCACCGGAAGCGGCAGGGCCGGCATGGTCGAACAGCACACCCCCATCAGCGACGGTACGCTTGAGCGGCTCCGAGCCGCCCAAGCCGACATCCGCGACGAGTACCTCGCCGAACACACAGACCCCTGGATCATCGGCTACTCGGGCGGGAAGGACAGCACCCTCCTCGCCCAACTTGTCTTCGAGATGCTGCTCGACCTCGCCCCCAGCGACCGCAAGCGGCCCGTCCACCTTCTGTGCAACGACACCCTGGTCGAGTCGCCGATCCTCATGGCGTACATCGACAAGATGCTCGCCCGGTTGCAGACCGCCGCCGACAGCTTGCACCTCCCCATCACGGTCGTGAAGACCACGCCGGACCCGGACCAGACCTTCTGGGTGAACCTCATCGGTCGCGGCTACCCCGCCCCCACGCGGATGTTCCGCTGGTGTACCGACCGCATGAAGATCGCCCCGACCTCGAACTACATCCGCACGCAGATCTCCCAGAGCGGCGAGGTGGTGTTACTGCTCGGCGTCCGCCGGGCCGAGTCCGCCAACCGGGCGGTCACCATGAACCGCCACCGGAACGTGGCCGGCTCGCGGCTGAACCCGCACGACGACTTGAAGGGGTGCATGGTCTTCCGGCCCCTGATGGACATGACCACCGATGACGTGTGGCTGCTGCTGCTCCAGCGGACACCACCGTGGGGCGGCAGCCACCGGGAACTCGTCACCCTGTACCGGAACGCACAGGGCGGCGAATGCCCGCTGGTCATGGACAAGTCGCAGGCCCCGTCGTGCGGCACGTCGTCCTCCCGCTTCGGCTGCTGGACATGCACCGTGGTGGAGAAGGACCGGAGCATGGAGGCCATGATCGACTCGGGCCACGAACACCTCGAACCGCTGATGGACTTCCGCGACTGGCTGGCGAAGTTCAGGAACGAGCGGTCCAAGCGGATGGTGGAGCGGCGGGACGGGCGGATCGCCCTGATGGGTGACGGCGTCACAACCGTGGCCGGGCCGTTCACCGTCGAGGCCCGGCAGGAGATCCTGGCCCGGCTCCTGGCCGTCCAGACGGAGGTCGGGATGTCGCCGATCAGCGAGGACGAGATCGCTCGCATCCGGGCCATGTGGGCGGACGACGCCGTCGAGGAAGCCAAGAGACACCTCAAGCAACGCGAGCAACTCCGTGGGAGGACGCAGGCGTGAACGGGATACCGCTGTTCGAGCAGGGTGACGCGAGGGAGGCCCTCAAGCGGCGATGCCGAGAGGCCAAGATCCCGATCAAGCTGCTGGAGGACTTGGTGGAGGCCGAGATCGAGCAGATCGGGAAGCTGCGGAAGCGTGGTCTGCGGGAGCGGTTTGACCAACTGCTCGACCCCAACGTAGGTACGGAAGGACAGGGGGACTGACCATGTTTCTCCGCTCGATCCAACTCCGCGACTGGAAGGCTTACGCCAACGGCCAGTTCGACTTCCCCGTCCCGACGAAGAACAAGAACGTCGTGCTGATCGGGGCCAAGAACGGGTACGGCAAGACGAGCCTGCTGGAAGCCCTCATCTTGGGGTTGTACGGGCGGGACGGGATGCACGCACTCGCCCGTGCGGTGACCTCGAACTCGGACGAGGACAAGTCCTACGACGAGTTCATGGAACGCGCTCTCCACGCCCAGGCGTTGCAGCAGGGGCGGACCTCGATTGCCATCCAAATCGTGCTGGAAGACACCGTCGAGCGGCTCAAGATCGTCCGCCGCTGGCACTTCACCGGCGGCGGCAAGCACCGCCGCACCGACGAGGAGGTGAACCTGTTCGCCGGCAAGGACGAGGAGCCGGTGAAAGTACCGGGGCTTCGCCCGTCGCGTGAGGAGCGTGACGACTACTACCGGAGCGTGATCGCCCGGAAGTTCATCCCGTTCCACCTCACCGAGTTCTTCCTTTTCGACGGCGAACGGGTCCAGCAACTAGCAAAGCAGCAGAAGGCGGACACGGTGAAGGCCGGGGTGGAGGGCATCCTCGGCGTGCAACTGCTCCGGGTACTCTAAGGTGACCTCAACGCATACGCCCAAGAGCGGCGAAGGGGAGTCGAAAACGTCGAGGACGAGACGCTTCAGCGGATCAACGACCAGATTACCGAGACAGAGGCTCGGCTCGAAGTGAGCCGGCAAAAGCTGAAGGAGTTTGAGGATCAACTGACGCCGATCACACGCCGTGTTGAGGAATTGACCCGAACCGTGCGGACCATGACCGGCGGCAACATAGCGACCGTCCGCGAACTTCAGGCAGAGCAGTTCAACTTTCGCCGACAGAGAGAGCGTGTCGAGGAGCGGCTCAACCAGATGCTCCGCACCGACCTCGCCCTGGCCCTGGCCGGCAAGCCGCTACGGGATCAGGTTAGCACCGCCATCCAGTCGGAGATCAAGCGGACGGAGTGGCTGGCGAGCAAGAACCACACCCGCGAGAAGCTGGACCGCATCCTGGGCGGCATGGAAGCCAAGGAGCCGCCCGTCAGCCCCGAACTCACCGAACACCAGCTAGTGGCCCTGCGGCAGCGGGTCAGCAACGTGTGGGAGACGCTCTGGCATCCGCCGCCCGCCGACTGTGCGACGGAGGAGCGTCACACCTACCTGACGGAGGGCGAGCGGCGGAAGGTGATCGAGCGGCTGGACAAGATCGAGAGGCTCGGGGTGGCCGAACTCGAACAACTCCTCGCCGACCACGACGAGGCCACGGTGCAGTTCAACCGCCTGGGCCACCAGATCGCGGCGTTGAGCGGCGTCGAGGACCGCATCCGCGAAGACATGAACGAACTGGAGCGGCTCAACCAGCAGGCGGGGCGGCTCCGCGAACAGATGGGCGACCTGACCCGCCAGGAGCAGGCCGACAATGCGGAACTGAGCCGGCTCCGGGCCGAGGCCGGGCGGATGGCTGCCCGACATGAGAGCGCCCAGCCGAGCCTCGCCCGTGCCGCCAAGGCCGAGAAGATCGCGGCACTGATCGAGGAGGCCATCGAAGACCTCTACCCGAAGTACGTCGCCCGGCTCGGCGACGAGATGACCGCGATCTACAAGCAACTGGCCCACAAGTCCCTGGTCAAGAGGATCGAGATCGCCAGGGACTGCACCGTGAAACTGCTGGGCGACAAGGGCCACAACATCCGGTCGATGGACTCGTCGGCGGGCGAGGAGCAGATCTTCGCCTTGGCCCTGATCGCGGCCATCGCCAAAGTGTCGGGGACCAAGGTCCCCATCGTCATGGACACCCCACTCGCCCGGCTGGACACGGACCACCGGAGCAACGTGCTGCGGTACTTCGCGGCCCGCGCCGGCGAGCAGGTGATATTCCTGTCCCAGCCGGACGAGGTTCACGGCTCGTACCTGAAGGTGGTCAAGGACAGGGTGTGCAAGGCGTACCACATCGAGTTCGAGGAACTCGACAACGGGGTCGGGAAGGCCCACGTTCGTACCGGCTACTTCCCGAGCGAGGAGGTGTGAACATCATGGCCGGCCCCGGAACCTTGTCGAGCAGTTGCCGCACCTCCTTGGTCGTCATCCCGGCTCTGTGGGCGAGCCGGGAGAGGTCGATGGCATCCTCCGGTCGCTGTGGTAACAGGTCGCACAAGATGTCGATGTCTTCGCGGTCGGGGTCCGGCGTCACCGCCGCCTGCGGCTTGGGCTTGCTGCTCCACTCGGCCCGCAACTCCTTCCAGACCTCCTTGGCCGACTTCTCCCTGAAAAACCTCGTTCCCCACGTCTGCGTCAGGCCATTCCGCACGCAGAGCATGACCTTGCTCTGGTGCTTGGCCCAGTGCTTGAAGGCGTACCCGATGGCCCCGGAGGGGTCGGCCCCCTTGATGGCGACCAAGGATGCGGGGCTGCCGCCAGCCTTCTGCCACAACCCCAGGATCAGCCGGCGGACCTCACGGACGGGGGCGTTCTTCTCGGCGACGAGGATCACGTCGTAGTGCTGCTCGGACGACCGGGTCGGGTGGGTGACCGCCTGCACCTCGATCTGCGTCCCACGACGCTGCCGGTTGCACCGAAGTGCCTGGAGGAACTTCTTCCGGGCTGCCCTGTGGTCCGCGATGGATGCCCCGTTCGGCATCGGGAAACAGCCTCGATACAGCCGCATGCTGTCCGGCAGGTGCTTGGTCAGGTAGCGGCGGAAGATCTCGTACTTCTTCCTGGCCCACCGGCGGCGGCAGGCGAGCGAGCAACGGGGGTCACGGCAACGGAGGGTAAACGGCTTGCCCGCGCTCATGACGCGGAAGCCCCGCCGGTGCGGGCAATGGTGGTGTGGCTCGGCTTGGCCGAACCACGTCCACTGCGGGTCCACGAATGACTTGCGACGGGGCATGCGACCAGTTCGTCAGCATCGCGACCTCCCCGTCTTGGTGACGTGCGCGTCCGTGATGTTCCCGTGGGCCTTCAGCGGCCCCCGGTCGCCGACCGGGTGTGGCCGGCGGCGTCGAGGATGTCCTGCACCTGGGCCTCGTCCCAGACGTAGAAGTAAGTGTCGAAGCCCCTGCTCGGGCGGGTACTGACCAACCCAGCCTCGAACGCGGTGCGGCTCGGCTTGCCGTCAGCGGTTCGTAGATTCAACTGCTTGAGCCAGCGGCCCACTTGATGGCTGCTGACCCCGTAGAGGCGTCCCAACTCGGTCAAGCTCTTGAACTCGGACATGCTCCTCCTGTGGTGGTTTCCACCTTCACCTCGTTGTTGTTCGACAGGTACGCCCGCAGTCGGGGAACGGCTTTTTCGGATACGTCCCAGCACCGACCCCGGAGACGTACTCCCCGGATCTTGCCGGTGATGACCGCGTAATGGCATCGCCGGTAGGGCAGGGAGTGCTTCAGGCAAAGCTCTTTCAGGCTCATCGACCCTCCTTGCGGTAGGTATGCCGCTCGCTGTCGAACTCGGTGCGGAATTGTAGTCAGCGTTGGGAGTGGGCGTCGGGGAAGAAAATGGCAGCGAAAGGCCCACTCGAAAACGGGTGTGTGGACGGCGTCCCCGATGACGGGGTGGATGACGGTGGCCGTCAACGGCAATGACATGTGACATGTTGTAAACCATTATGCTGAAACATGTTGTGCATTGACTTCCGCGATCAGGTGGGTAAAGTATCCCGAGCCACGGCGGACGCCGTCGTGGAGAACAACATGATCGCGGCCACAACAGGCCGCGAAGGCTTGCCCTGGATGTCGAGCGGCGGTCGAGTCGCTCACCCTTTTGCCAGACGCAAGTCCCTTACCGCCCCACCGGGGCCAGGGGACTGCTATGGGCCGAGGGGACGAACATCATGGTGGCCTCCCGCCGCTACTGCCAACCGGCACGCCGCCGTGGATTACGCCCGATCTTGTTTCCCAAACGATGGCGGTGTGGTCGCGGTACTCGCCACGCCCCTTGGGTGTTGAGGACGCGGTCGAGATGCTGGTGCAGGTGGGCGAACTCTACGAGGTGCTGGGGCTGATCGCGGCTCAGACGGAGGAGAGCCAATCATGACCACGAAGAAGCAGTTCGTCGCCCTGGCCCGCGTGAGCAGCCGGGAGCAGGAGCGCGAGGGGTTTTCGCTCGACGTACAGGAGGATGCCCTTCGGGCCTTCGCCGAACGGAACGGCGGCGAGATCATTATGCTGTGGCGGATCGCGGAGACGGCCTCGAAGACGGACGAGCGGACCACGTTCAAGGAGATGGTCCGGTACGTCCGGCGGCACGCCGCCGGCCTCGACGGCATCCTGTTCTACAAGATCGACCGGGCTGCCCGGAACTTGCCGGACTACGTCAAGCTGGAGGAGTTGGAGACGAAGCACAACGTCCCGTTCATCTCCATCTCCCAGCCGACTGAGAACACCCCTGCGGGGCGGATGATGCGGCGGACGCTAGCGAACATGGCCGCGTTCTTCACCGAGCAGCAGTCGCTGGACGTGCGGGCGGGGCAGGCCCGGCGGGTCGAGAGTGGCCTCTTCATGGGGAAGGCCCCGTTCGGCTACCGGAACGTCCGGGTCGAGAAGCGGGGGCTGGTCGAGATCGACCCGGAGAACGGGCCGAAGGTGAAGCGGATCTTCCACCTGTACGCCCACCACAACCACACCCTGGACAGCCTGCTGGTCGCCCTCCGCGACGAAGGCATCACCTACACCACGGCAGCCCCCCAGTTCGGGCGGTCGAAGCTGTACGAGATCCTGCGGGACCGCTCGTACATCGGGGAAATCGACTACCAGGGGCAGTGGCGTCCGGGCAAGCACCCTCCGCTGATCGACCGGGCCACCTGGGACCGGGTGCAGGTGCTGCTTGGGGAGAAGACCCGCCGGTCGCACGAACTGACCTACGCCGGCGAGTTGATCGGGTGTGGCCACTGCGGGCGACCGATCACTGGGGAGCGGGTCACCAAGAAGGCGAAGGGCGGGGAGCGGGAGTACGTCTACTACCGCTGTGCCGGGTATCTGGCCGAGGGCCACCCCCGCGTGCGGGTCAGGGAGGCCCACCTCGACGCCGAGGTGCTGGCCCTGTTCGACCGGCTGAAGGTGGCCGACCCGGAGGTGCGGGACTGGTTCGTGGCGGTGCTGCGGGCGAAGACGAAGGACGAGCAGGTGGCCTCGCGGGAGAAGGCCGACGAGCTACAGCGGCAACTATCCCAGGTCCGTGGCCAGCAGGACCGGCTGGTGAACCTGCGGCTGGCCGACGAGATCGACGCCGACACCTACGCCAAGAAGAACACCGAGCTTCGGGACCGGGTGGCCACGCTGGAACTCATCGACAAGTACGCCGACCACCCGGAACTGGCGCTCGAACGCCGTGCGCTGTCCGTCCTGAGCACCGAGGAGTCGGCGGACCTCAAACAGTACATGGACGAGGTAGTGGACCGACCGAGCGGGGCGACCCGCTCCATGCCCCCGTCGCTGCGGGAGGAGAAGAGGAGGCTCGAAGAACTGCTGGACGTGGACCTGTCACACGTCTCGGACGAGATCCTCGACTTTGTGCTTTTCAAGGAGCCGCTGAGGGAAAAGGTGAAGGAGCGGCTCCGCAGCAGTCCCCCGGTGGACGAGGACCGGACGATCCGGCACTGCATCGACTGCTATGTGCGGGTGTTGCGACAGAGCGAGGGCAAGAAGCTTCTCAAGCCATCGACCATCGACTTCCACAAGCACGGGCTGAACCGCTTCGCCAGTGTGGTCGGCCCCACCCGCTCGGTCGAGCAGATCGACCACGACATCTGGCACGAGTTCGGAGAGCACTGCGAGAGCTACGGGGGCGGGGAATGGGAGCCTAAGACGGCGGACAGCACCCTGAAGACTACCAAGGCGTTCGTTCGATGGTTGTTCAAGTCGGAGCGGATCGAGAGCCTACCCCGGAATTTCGATGACTACCGAGTTTCCGTGCCGACCAAGGAGCCCACCGTCTTTACCCCGGCGGAACTCAGGAAGATCCTCGGCCACGCGGACGACGAACTCCGGTTGATGGTCCTGCTCGCTCTGAACACCGGGGCGAACCAGATCGACATCGCACAGCTTGAGTACGCGAAGTCCGAGAAGGGAGTCGGCCTGTGGCGGGACCAGATCCGAAGGAAGCGGGTCAAGACCCGGCGGCATGAGCGGGTGCCGGTGGTGAAGTACAAGCTGTGGCCCGAGACGCAGGAACTCCTCGACCGGTTCAAGACCGAGGGGCCGGTGGTCCTCCGCAACGGCGAGGGCGGCTTGTGGGTGGCGCGGGTGCGCGGGGAGGACGACAAGCTGAAAAACAACGACGCACTGGGGCTCCGGTTCACCCGCTTCCTCACCAAGATCGGCTTGAAGAGGCCGGGGTACTCGTTCAAGACCCTCCGCGCGACAGCGGCGAGTCTACTGGGGAACAGCGAGTACAGGCCGTTCGGGCCGCTCTTCCTCGGCCAAGCCCCTGACGGAGTTTTCGAGAAACACTACATGCAAGAGGATTGTCGGATGCTGGGAGAGGCGGTGGCATGGCTACGGAGTCAGATACTCAGCCCTGTGCCGACCGACACTGCTGGCAGTAACCCCGGCTGATCTCACCGGGGCTTTGGTCTGCTGCTACCAAACTCCACACCCCGAGTTATTCCAAGGACGCCCACAATTGCCGCTCGGTCTTCTTCAGCCGCTCTCGGGCGATGGCGACGTACTCCTCGTTGACCTCGAACCCGAGCCACCGCCGCCCCTCCAGCATCGCCATCTTCGCCGTAGTTCCCGCGCCCGCGAACGGGTCGAGCACCACGTCGTAGGGGTTGCTGAAAGTCAGGATCAGGTCGCGGGCCAGTTCCTCGTGCATCAGGGCCGGGTGCAAGAACGCCTCCCGGTCCCTGCTGGTCGTCCGCCCGCCCGCCGGGTAGCGCCAGACCGTCGTGCGCACCCCGAACGGGGCAATCGGCTTCGGGTGGTCGCCCCTTCGCACGATGCCGTCCCGGCCCCGCCGGTGGACGTCCCGCCTCATCAGCCCGGCCAGCTTATTCTTCCGGTCCTGCTGACGGTTGACCGTTCGCGGTCGGCCTTTGGAGAGCACGAAGCAGTAGTGGTGGGTCGCGTAGTACCGCCGGGGATTGGGCCTGCTGAAGTTCACCATCTCGGCGATCAGCGTCTCCCACAGCGACAGCCCCGTCTCCTCCACGAACCGGATCGCCTGCCGGAAGCTGGTCAGGGTGCGGAACCCGTCCTTGAACCCGTCCTGAACCACCCAGCAGACGACCCCGCCCGGTCGGGTGACGCGGGCGAGTTGCGCGGCGACGGCCCCGAAGTCCCACGAGTGCCCGCCGTACTTCCGCAGGTCGTTGTAGGGCGGGCTGGTCACGGTCAGAGGGATCAGGTCTTCGCCGAGGGCCTCGGCCTCCTCGGCCTTGGGGTCGAGGTCGGCGAGGTCGTTCACCAGCGACCGGACCAGCGTGGCCACCTTGGCGACCCGCAGCAGCAGGGAGTCGGGCTCAGGGGGGCGGTCGCTCGGGGCGGCGGGGGGCACCGGCGGGCCTTCGGTCGCGGTCTCCGTCAGCGGCGTCACCGCTTCGCCATTCGCCGTAGCCGGGGAGTCGTCCTTCGCGGGCAGCAGTTCGAGCAGCCGGTAGACCTCGGCGATTCCCTTGCCCAGCACGTCCTCTTCCGCCAGCCTGCCGACCGCTTCGTAGCGGCTGAGGGTCGGCTGGGAGACGAACGGAATCCACTGCCGCCGCCACGCCCCGATCTTCTGGCCCTCGGCCTTGGCCTTCGCCTTGGCGATGGTGTACGCCCGGCCAAGATTCCAAGCGTCGTGGGCCGAACGCTTTGCGACTTGCCGGGCGAACTCGCCGAGTTGGTCGAGGGTCCAGTCCTCGCGCGGGGTGCCGGTCGGGGTGGTATCGGTCATGGTCGGTCTCGCTCAGGGGTTCTTATCGGGGCCGCTTCACCTCGAAGCGGCCCTCACCCTCTGGCGCGGAAGACCAGAAGTGTAAAGGGACAGGTGTTCAGGTTCGAGCGCGGATCGTCAGGCCGTCGAACTCCATCATGCCATGCCCCGCCCGCCGGGTCTGGTGCTCCAACCGGGCCGCGTGGTCCAAGCCGACGACGATCCGTTCGGCGATCTCTTCGTCCGACCAGTCCGGGTACTCGGCCATGAACTGCCTGACGACGGCGAGCGCCGCGTCCGGGTCGGCGGCGGGGGCTCGGAGCCGGTCGAGCACGCTGGCCATGATCGCCACGGCCCGGTCGCCTTCGGCCCGCTCTTCCTGCCGCCGCTCGGCGTGTTCCGCTTCGACCCGCCGCTTCACCCCGTCGAGGTAGGCCCGCGCGACGGCCTCGGCGATCGGCCCGGAGGGGAGGTGCCGGTCGAGCCACGCCAGCGCGACGGCCTCCATCTGCTCGTCGGTCAGGTCGTCGGGGAAGTCGCGGGCTTGGACGGCGATGCCCCGGATCTGCTCGGGGCGGCACCCGAGCGCGAGGGCGGCGGCTCGGCGGTAGTGCGGGTAACGCTCGTATGCGTCGCGGAAGGCCCGCGACAGTCGAGTCGCCGCCGTCTCCTTCGGCGGGGCGGCGAGGAGCGTCGCGGCGAGCACCTCGGCGAGTTCGGTCTCGGTCAGACCGGGGTTGGCGGCAGCGGCTTCCTCGATCTTCTGGGCCATGTCGTCGAACGACGCCTGCACGGCGTTGAGCAGATCGGGCCGCTTGTTCAGGAGCGGGGCCAGCACCCGGCACAGGGCGGGGTGGGCGTGCCGGTCGCGCCGGTAGCGGAGCCGGGCTTGTACGATCTGGTTTACATCCACCGCCACGCCCCGCTCGGCGAGCAGGCGCTCGATCTCCCTTGGTTTGAGAGCCGGGAACAGCCCCAGCAGCGCCCGGATGAGTTTGCTCTTGCTCATGCCGACGAGGGTACTGCGTCGGCCATCGCGGTGCAAGCAGGCAACGAGGGCTCGATTCAGCCCGAATAAAGCCCGCATCAGATCCGCCGTGACCGGGTTAATAGCGACGGGAGCCGCCGAGGCGGGTTATCAGCGGAGGTTTCACCGAGAGGCCGAGCCGGATTCCGAGGGGGTTCACCTCGACAGACACGCGAATTGCCGTGTTCGCAGGGGCCGCGCTGGGGGAGCGCTGGGCCGGATTGAGGCGCGAGATCTGACCGGTGTTCTATGCACCCCGGTCCCGCCTTCGTGGCCCATTCGTCTTCCAGTGAACGGAACTGGTGCTTCCACGAGTTCGCGTGTCAGAACCACTGACCGGAGGAGGGCAGACGGGGGGCCTCAACACAAATGGATGACTACTGACGTATTCCCGGCGAATCGCCGCTGCTGGCCGGTGACAGCGCCGCCCGAGCATCGCTCAGCCCCGTGCCGAGGCAGGGGGCGCGGCCCTCGCGTCCGGGCCGCTGGCGAAGCGCCGGACCAGTTCGTAATAGTCGTCGATAACTCGCCGGAACGTGTCCCCTTTGGCCGAGGCGAGGATCGCCGCCACCTTGTCCGCATACGGGCCGGTCAGCGGCGGCACCCCGGAGTCTTCGGCCCCCAAGGCCCGGCCCAGCAGGGCCAACTCCTCGTGGCCCGCCACCTGCACCCCGACCAGCCGCCGCTCCCGCTCGGCCAGCAGGCGGGGCCGGAACTTCTCGACGAACGCCCGCCCGGCGTCGGTCGTCAGCAGCCGCACCAGCAGGTCGCCCCTCCAGAAGAGGCTCACGTCCGGCACGGCGAAGTAGGCCGCGATCCGGTTCAGGTTCTCGACGTTCCGCTCGTCGGGGCGGCTGACCCCGGCTGACACCAGCCGCCGCACCAGCTTGTACGGGATGCCGACCTCTCGGGCGGCGTCCTTCCGGCTCAGCCCGACCACGCCGATCAGCCGGTCGAGGTTGGCGGCGAACCGATCCTTGAGTTCTTCGGGGGTAAGCCGCTCGCCGTCCCCGACGACACGGACCTTGGGCCGGGTGCGTTTGTCCCACGGCAGGCTCGCCTCGCCTTCGACGACCCGGAGTTTCCTCTTCGCCGGGCCGGTGGGTGGGCCTTGGGCGTCGTCCGGCCCGCTCTTCCTTCTGCGCTCGGTCATAACGACCTCCGCTTTTTGCGTGCAAAGCTTCGACCCCGAGTTCAGTATAGACATCTAGGCCGCATAGTCCATACTTTGTGTGGACTAAACTCACAGTTTGCCTATAGTGACCCTGAAAAGCCGTCCGCACGGCCAGACGGCGTGAATAACGCCGGGCCACGGACGGCCAGTGCCCGCTGCGGGGCGCTGCGGGAGGTAATTTGTCTTCCGCACGGCCCCCGGACGGGGGCGACGGGGCTGACGCGGTGACGGTTCTCACGTTCTCGCCGGGCGAAAGTGAGAACGTGAGAACGGCGAGCCAAGGGGGAGAGCAACGTGGATGCTGGCAACCACTACGAGGAACTGCTGCGGCAGGTGAAGATCATCAAGGACCGGGTGCGTGGGGTGGTCCACGGCCAGAGCAGCGGGGTGTACCTGCACGGCAGGCCCGGCACGTCCAAGACGTACATGGTCCGCTCGACGCTGGACACGCTGGCCGTCAACTACTCGTACTCGAACGGGCACCTGACACCCATCGGGCTGTTCGACCTGATCGCCGAGAACCAAGACCGGATCATCGTGCTGGACGACGTGTCCGCCATCTTCAACCAGCCCATCGCCCTGCAACTGCTGCTCGCCGCCCTCGGCAATCAGCACGACGGGGCCAAGGCCCGGCAGGTCAAGTACAAGACGGCCAAGGAGACGCGGATCGTCCGGTTCACGGGCGGGCTCGTCTGCATCTCGAACCTGCCGCTCGACGGCCACCACCACGAGGTCTTGGCGGCGCTCAAGGACCGGGCGTTCGTGGTCAACTACGAGCCGACCGACGACCAGATCATCGCCCTGATCCTCAAGCTGGCCGAGGAGGGGGTCGGCGGCGTGTCGCCGGACAAGGCCCGTATGGTCGCCGTTTTCCTGATCGAGCAGTGCAAGCTGCGGGGCGTCCGGCCCTCGGTGCGGCTGTTCGTGGACAAGGCCCTGAAGGACTTCAAGCTGCACGACGCCGGGAAGTGCGAGACGCACTGGCGGGACTTGGTGGTGTCGAACCTCGAACAGCAGGTGGTCCAGTTGGAGCACCCGACCAAGGACTTGTCACGGGAGGAGCAGGTCGAGGCCGAGCGGCGGATCGCCCTCGACACGTACCTCAGCTTCGGGACGAGGGCCGAGCGGGTCGAGCAGTGGAACTCCCGCACCGGGAAGAGCCAAGCCGCCCTCTACCGCAGGCTCGCCGAACTCAAGCAGGCCGGTCGCCTGCCGGGGGCCGAGGGAGTGGTGAAGGCGGGCTGAGTGTCGGTCGTCTTTCTGGGGGTGGCCAACGTAGGCCCGCGCCACCGCGAGGGTCGCGGTGCCCTCGGCCACGCGCCGCTGCCGGGTGGTCCAGTCTGACTGGTCTCCTCCATCACCCCGAGCCGGACCCGAGCGACCGCCGGAAAAAAGTGTCGTCGTCACAAGAAAAATGGGCCGCTGCTGCTTACCTACCGTGAAAGGAGGTAGGTATGGAAAACATCTACTCGACTGGGCAGGTAGCCCGGCTATTAGGGCTGCGGCCCCACCAACTCGAATACGCCCATGCGTCACAGGCGCTCGCCGAGCCGACCTTCCGGTTCCTCGGAAAGCGGGTGTACCGCGCCGACGACGTTCGGCGTGTGGCCGAGCACTTCGGCCTGACCCCCGACGACGGCCCCAACGTGGCCGAGGCCGGGAAGGAGGGGGCATGAAGCTCCGATACGAGTACCTGACCCTCGGTCAACTCGGGGAGGTCTTCGGCACGACGAGCCATCAGGTCGGACGCTGGCTGACCCAGATCGGCCTGCGCTACGAGAGCAAGGCCGGGAAGAAGCCGAGTCGGGACGCCTACTCTGGCGGGTTCGTCAAGGACGTGCCCTCGAAGGGGCAGGGGTACATGTGGGCGTGGCACGCCGAAAAGTCGGTCGCCGCGCTGGTGGCGGCGGGCCATGAGGTCGCCATCCAGCCGGGGCACGAACTGCTCGCCCCGTGCGTGCTGAACGGCCCCTTCGAGTGCCGACCGAGCGCCCGGTGCGGGTACGAGGTCGTCAACGGCGACGGCACCGTGGCCGTGTGCGTGACCGGCGAGGAGAACGCCCGCTTCCTGACCCGCCTGCTCAACCTCGCCGACCGGCGCGGGGTCGTCCGGCGGTTGCTCGGCGAGTCGGGCCGCACGGGCGGCGCGAACGCGGGCGCACCGGCGACCGAAGGAGTCGAGGAGTGATGCCATGCCGCGCAGGAAGACGGCGAGCGGTCGGGCGACGGCCCGCCGCCCGCCGACCCACGTGTACGTCCCCGAAACTTTCGACCCGAAAGTTCACCTGCCGGGCGACCTCCTGCGCTACGCCGACTGCGCCCGGTACTTCCTGCACCGGGTCGTCTGGGGCCGGGTCCAGCGGCGGCTGACCCCCGACGAGTTCGTGCCGATCAAGTTCGATTACCTGCGGGCGGTAGTCCCCGACCGGGTGATCAGGCCGCTGAAGGAGGCGCTGCTCGACGGCGGGGTGGTCGACTGCGACGGCCAGTACATCGAGGGCGAGAAGTCGCTGGGCTACCGCCTCGCCCCGCCCCACAGCGCGGCCCGGATCGTCCGCACCCGCCTGAGCGACGGCGTGACCGCCGACAAGGTGCGGGCGAACCGGCAGGCCGAGTTCAAGCGGGTCCGACTGGATGTCCACAAGTACCTGTGGGGCCAGTACCGGCGTCTGGGATCGACCTGCCGCTGGCGCTCGACCTGCTGAACGGCGACCCGAACTACGAGGTGAACAAGATACCCCCGCAGCAGATCGCCTCGAAGGACTGGTCGTTCTCCGTCTGCCGGTACGGGCGGGTCCACACCGACCTGACCCGATGCCCGAAAGCGGTGCGCCCGGCGCTGCGGGTCGGCGGGGAGCCGTTAATAGAGATCGACATCGCTAATAGCCAACCTCTCTTCCTCGCCCTGCTGCTTATCAACTACCGGAGGAACGGTAATAAGACGTTTGCCTATGTCACGTTCCCCGAGGAGAGAGCCAACCCTTATGACCAGATCGACGAGATCGTCCGCAGAACCATCCTCCACTTCTCCCAAAGAGAAGAGATCTCTCCCACCCCACCACCTACTGCTTCCATTACGACTCGCAAGGAATGCGACGAAGGGAAGGAAGGTATTGTCTTTGTGGAACTTAGGGCGAGTGACGATGGTGCAGACAGGGGCAGTCGTTATCAGCGGTTTTTGAAGCCGGACGAGACGGCATTCGTGCGGCTCTGTGAGGCAGGCAGGCTCTACGAGGACTTCATGGACAGGCTCGGCTTGCCCGTGCGGAACTGGGCGAAGGAGCAGTTCTTCGAGGTGATCTACGGGAGCAACCACGTCCAATCGCCCCTCAAGGCCGACTTCACCGAGGTCTTCCCCAGCGTGGCCGAAGTGGTTCGGGTCCACAAGCGGAAGGACCACGGCTTCCTGCCCCGGCTCATGCAGAACGTCGAGGCCAACTTCGTCATCAACACCGTCTGCCGTAGGCTCATGAACGAACTGCCCGACGCCCCGGTGCTGACGATCCACGACTGCCTGCTCACCACTCCCCCTTACGCGGACGCCATCACCGGCGTCATGCGAGAGGAGTTCGCCCGGCTGGGCCTGTCGGCGGAACTCAAAGTCAAACCTCACGGTCGGAGTGCCGGGGGCTGACCGGCATAGTGCCTTGAAGGATCTGATCGCGCCGCACCCGGTCGGTCGCGGGGAGGAAGTCGGAGGAGCCATGCCGGACGACAAGCTGGTCATCGACATCGCGGAACTGGTGGCCGAGGCCGAAGCCCTTCTGGCCGAGGCGCGGCGGGAGGAGCGGCCCGAGCACCGGATCTCCAAGATCGTCGGCGAGATGCGGGCCTACAAGGCGGCGGTGGTGAGGGCGAACGTCCCGCGCGCCGACGGCTCCGACGAGGACCGGCTACGCGACCACCGGGATGCGTCCCGAGCGCCGGGTGCGCCCCTCGTCACGCTCCGGGCGTGGCTGGCGGCGCGGGACACGGCCTACCTGCTCGGGCCGCAGGCCCTCTGGCGGCTCGACGACGCCGACTGGGAGGGGGAGGTCTGGTCGCCGCTGGCCGAGTGGGTCGAGCGGGGGTACGCGTTGCTCTACGGCGGCGCGGGCGGGGCGGGTTGGCCCTGCCCGGTGCCCCCGGATGCCTTCCGCGCGTGGGAGGGGGAGGAGTTGGAACTCGAACACCGGTTGCTGGCCCGGATTGCCGTCTTCGTGCCGGTGGGCGACGGCCTGACCCTCGACCCCGCCGACCCGTTCACGATCCGCTGGAACGGCGTGGCGTGTCGCCTCGGGGACAACGACGGGTTCCGCATCGCGGAGCGGCTGGCGCGGGCCAAGGGCCGGAAGGTCTCGCGGGAGGACATCGGGCTGGCCGTGAACAACGACGACTACTCGGACGACGCGCTCCGCACGGCGGCGTCACGGCTGAAGGCGAAGCTCAAGCAATACGGCCTCGGCGACCTCGCCGCCCGGATCAAGACCTCCGAGGGCGGGCGGTTCATCTACGTCGCGCCGCCGGAAGGGACTGCCTGACGACCGGATCGCGGTCGGCCTGACCCCTCCCGACCTCTAACTCATACCGCCTGCGCCGACCGCCCCTCCGGGCGGGCCGGGGACGGTGCGCACTTCTCGGATCCGGCCTCCCGGCCCGCAGTGTCACAAACACGTCACCGGGATGTCACTGGAGTCAGGTACAGTCGGGTCGTCGGGCGTGACCGACGCAAGAAGTCGCCCTGACGAAACAATGCAAAGGAAGGATTCCACCCATGTCTGCTCATGAACACGGCCCCGAGCGCCCCGCACTCGGGGAACCGCCAGCCGACGCCGTGACAAGGCCGCAGGTCTCGGCTGCGGAAGGCCGGACCACCGAGCCGCCTGCGAAGAGACTTGTGCGGGTCACGGTCGCCGAGATCACCCCGGACTCCGAGGGCAAGGTGCTCGTCGAAGTCCCGGCGGCGTGGGACGAGGAGCGGGTCTGGCGGGCGCTGGAGGAGAACCTGTGCGAACTCGTCGAGGAAGCCTGTTGGGACACCCCGTCCGAGGGCGACCGCTACGGAGTGGTCTCATTCGACATGGACGAAGACGTGGATGACGAGATCGACCCGACGCTGCCCATGGTGAGGCTGTCGTAGCGGAACGCTGGGCGGCGGGGCGAGTGGGGCCGGTACGTCTACGGCAGGCGGTCCCGCCGCCACCGCGTCGGGAACGGGGAGATGAGGCTGGCCGTCCGGCCCCCGCTCCCCGCCTGAGCCCGTCGCAACTTTTTCGAATCACGAACCGAACACAAGGAGGAACTGCCCATGATTTCTGACACACTCTCCGACGCGATCCGCCAGATCGAGGAATACCAAGAGACCAGCCCGTCGCAGTACGACGAGTACCGCGAGCACATCGAGTTGGTCAAGGCGGTGATGGACTCGCTCGTCGAGGCGCTCGACGAGCCGCCGTTCGCCTTCGGCATCTGGTACGAGCGGGTGCTCAACCCAAACTTGACGCCCGAGCAGAAGGTCCGGTGGGAGGCGTGGTGCGAAGCCGGTCTCGCCCGCTGGGCCGAGAGGCTGCGGCTCCTCGGGCCGGTGCCCGAGGACGGATTACTCGGACGAATCCACGCCGCCGTCGAGCGGCAGGAGGCCATGCTCGCAGAACCGGAGGACGACAGGGCCGATGGCAAGCGGGGGTTGTTCGTCACCTACTTGTCCGTCTGGTGCTTCTTGGGCGACTTCGGCCCGGTAAGGCGTCGGATCGTCCCGGCGCTGGTCGCGCTCGCGTCGGACGCCGAGGCCATGCCGGTTGACGCCTGCGGCTGGCTCGGCCTGCCCGCCGGGAGCACCTACGCCGATGGCGTGCGGGCCGTCCGCGACCGGATCGCTCAGGCACGTGATGGCAGGGCCGACGACCAAGGGGCATGACCACGAGACCACACCACGGAGGGTTACATCATGAAGCTGCTGAACAAGGCCGAGGAGGCGGCGCGGGACATCCTCACGGCGTTCGAGAACCCGAACGGCCTCCCGAAGCCGCTGGCGCAGGTGTTCGTCCACCGGAACGACGGCGCGCCGTGCCGCCGGTGGTCGTGGCGGAACCAGTTGATCGTGGCCGTCCGGGGGCACCGGGAGGCGCGGGGGTTCCGCCAGTGGGAGGCGGTCGGGCGGCGGGTGAAGAAGGAGGAGCGGGCGTTCCGCATCCTCTCGCCCCTCGCCGCCAAGGTGCGGGACGGGGAGGCGGGCGACGAGCGGGTCGCCGTGTACGGGTTCCGGGGAACCCCCGTCTTCGGCCACGACCAGACCGAGGGGGAGCCGCTGGTCAGTGAGGACCGCAGCGCCGACGAATGGCTGGCCTCGCTCCCGCTGCGGGACATGGCCGAGGCGTGGGGCCTTTCGGTCGAGGCGTTCAACGGTCGTGGGGCGGGGTGCCTCGGGGCCTACGGGCACGGCGCGGGGATCGCTCTGGGCGTCAAGAACCTCTCGACGTGGTGTCACGAACTGGTCCACGCCGCCGACGACCGGAACGGGACGATGACCCGGAACAAGGTGAACAGGGAGGTGGTGGCCGAACTCGGCGGGGCGGTGCTGATGAGGCTGCTCGGGCACGACCACGAGGCCGACCTCGGCGGCTGCTGGGAGTACGTCAAGCGGTACGCCGGGGACGAGAGGGTCGAGGTGCTGTCGGCCTGCGGGAAGGTGCTGGACCGGACCTGCGGGGCCGTCGCCCAGATCCTCGACACTGCCGAGGCCATCAGGACCGAGAGAGCGGGCGAAACTACAGAGCCGCAGGCCGGGGGCGTCCGACCGGGCGCGGGGGCCAAGCCCGTCACGGAAGACGCACGATGAACACGCTGACCATCACCACCGCGCAGATCGAGCAGGAGTTCCTGAACTGGCTGCGGGGGAGGCGCTCGCTGCTGCGGCTGGCGCACTTCCAGCAGTCGATAGCGGAGTCCGACACGGAACTGCCCGAGCCCCTCGGCGACGAACACGGCTACCCGCCGGGGACCACGGTGGGGCACGCCGTCCGGTGCGCCGTCGCGTTCGATGACCGCGATGGCACGGAGTACCGGCTGGAGACCCGGCTCGCCTTCCCGAGCGAGGCCGAGTCGCTCCGGTGGTGGCGGGCCAACAAGGACAACCCCGACCGGATCACCCTGCGGCACGTGGGCGACGGGCGCTGGGAGATGAAGGTCGCCCTGACTGACGGGGCGAGACTGGTGGACTGGAAAGACGGGTTCTGACCCCATTCACGGAGCAAGAACCACAACGTACCCAAGGAGAGAAGGACATGAAATTCAGCAAGGACGACGCACCGACCCGCCACTGGTGGTGGCTGGCGGTCAATGGCCCGTCGTGCGCGGCGAGCCCGGCCCCGCTGCCCGCCCCGGTCGAGGTCTGGCCGACACCGGAACAACTCATGGGCTTCAAGACCCGAGACGAGCAGCTTGCCGCGCAGCGGCTCCTGCTGCACGCCCCGATGAGCGAGGTCACACGGTACATGGGCCGGACGTTCCCGGCCCTCATCAGGACCGGCGACGTGGTGTACATCCGACCGGCCAACCCGCAGCCGCCGACCGAGGGGCCGACGTTCTGGCTGGCGGGGGGCGAGGCCCTCAGCCCGGAAGCGATCTACCCCGTTGGACATCAAGGAGAGCACGCACCATGAGCAAGGACGTGATCAATGAAACGCACCACGCACTCCGCTACTACGGAGATGTCTGCCGACCGGCTGAGGGCCAGCACGACCTGCACGCCCTGACAGTCGAGGTGGTCAGCCGCCTCCCCGACGAGGTGCGCGACTGGCTGTCCGACAGCGGCACCGTGTTCGTCGGCGGCTCGGGCCAACTCGGAGAGTTCATCGAAGTGTGCCTCCCGGCGTCCGAGGTGAGGGAGGGGCTGGTCACGCTCCGGGTGATCTACCTCGCCGAGAAACTGATGAGCGAGCCCCGCGTCGAGGCGGTCCACACCATAGCTCATGAGGTCGCGCACGCCTATCTCGCCGCCCACGGCGACCCGGACCACGAGTGGGGCGGCGGGTACGACGCCGAGGTCAAGGCCGACGCACTCGTCGCGTCGTGGGGCTTCCCCGAACCCCCCGGACGGGCCGAGGCGAGGGAGGCATACCGGGTGCCACTCCCTCGGGCGAGCGTTCCACCGGAGCCGCCGGTGGAGGAGAAGGACGCCGAAGAGCAGATCACTGTCAGCGTCCGCCGCCAGTGGAACGACTACCGCACCCTAAACGTGCCGCTGGGCGACCTGTGGGACTTCCACTGGCGGCAGGTGTCGGGCGGGGTCGGGCAGCGCCTCCCGCGCCCGTTCCTGCACGCCCGCATGTGGTGCAGCAGCATCCCCGAGGGGTCCGACTTCCCCCACTCGTGTCTGCGCGGCCCGCCGCCGCACGCGATCCTCGTGTGCGTCTGCAAGAAGGACAACCGCGCGGCCTTCGACCGGCTGTGCGAACTCGCCCGAAAGGACTCAGCATGAATCAGACAACCACTGCAACCAGATACCTCCGCCCCCCGGTGAAGTGGCACGGCGGCAAGCACTACCTCGCGGGGAAGATCGCCGCTCTGTTCCCGGCGCACGAGATCTACGTCGAGCCGTTCGGCGGGGCGGCGTCGGTCCTGCTGAACAAGGAGCCCGCGCCGGTCGAGGTGTACAACGACCTCGACGCCCGGATTACCCGGCTGTTCCGCGTCCTGCGGGACCACGGGGACGAGTTGCGCCGCCGCCTCGCGCTGACCCCGTACAGCGAGGTCGAGTTCGGGCACGCGGCCCTCCCCCACTACGACGAGGTGGAGCAGGCCCGGCGGGACTTCGTGCGGTGGCGGCAGTCCCTCGGCGGGCGCGGCAACCACTTCAGTTTCTCGGTCCATCGCTCCCGCCGGGGGATGGCCGACGTGGTGTCCGGGTTCCTCTCTGCCATCGACGGCGAGCTACCGTGGATCGTCGAGCGGCTCCGCACCGTCCAGATCGTCTGCCGCCCCGCCGCCGAGGTGATCCGGCGGTTCGACGGCCCGGACACCCTCATCTACTGCGACCCCCCGTACCTGCCCGAGACGAGAGCCGAGAGCAGCCGGGACATTTATGGGGTGGAGATGACCGACGCGGACCACCGGGCGCTCTTGGAAGAACTCCGCTGGTGCAATGGCAAGGTCGTCCTCAGCGGCTACCCGTCCGCCCTGTACGACGATCTCCTCTCCGACTGGCGGGTGGTCGAGTTCGACGTGGCGAACCATGCCGCCGCCGGGGAGGTCAAGCGGCGGGAGACCGAGTGCCTGTGGCTGAACTGGCCGGGGTGACGAGGGATGTACGGGTCAACCTGAATTGGCCGCTGCCTCCAACACTGCGGCCTGCTCGGGGGTGAGGCTGGCTGTCGCGCCGCGCAGCCCCTTCCGCCCGGCCCGCAACTGGGTCCGAATCGTGGCGTCTGCCACGCCAGCCCCCACGGCCACGAGCGCCGTCTTGCACCTCCCAAACGACCACCCGTGTGCCCCCATCCAGCGGATCACCGCCGTCGCGGGGTGGCCGAGCACCGCGTACCGGTTCTGAACCTTTGCGGCAGGAGTGCTGTTTGAGGCGGCAGGTACTGCGTCACCGGGCGTGGGCGAACCCATCAATCCCGGTGCGATGCCGAGCCGCGCCAGCCGGGGCTCAACGTCCTCGACCGTGACCGGCGACTGCTGGGTGGCGAAGTAGTCGGCGACGGTGCGGAAGCGGTCGCCGTACTTCGCCGTGAAGTCGGCCCGCAAGCTCGGGTTCTGGCACACGCTGGTGATGGTGCGGCGGCTCCGCAGGAACCGCAGGGGGCGGTCGGCCCCGGTCACGTAGAGGAACTTGGCCTTCGAGGTCTCGTGCTCGGCGAGGTAGAAGAAGTCCTTGAACAGCCCGCTCTGACGAACCGAGTCGCGGCCCCGCCACCGGATGAATTTGAACTCGGCCACCCGCCGGTCGGTTTCGAGGTCGAACGGCTTCCCGGTGTTGCCCGCCGCGAGCGAGAGGTAGTCAACCGTCTCCCCCTCTTCGAGCAGGCCGGGGAGCAGCAGGAGAATCCCGAGGGCGTGGATCATTTCGTGGATCTGGCTCGCCGCCTCCTTGAACAGGTACGCGGCCACGAGCACGTTTGTGCCGATCTGGTGTGACGCCAGATCGGTCTGGCAGTCCGTACCCCCCGAGGAGCGGAGGTCGCGTTCGATGGCCGCGATCCGCTTCCGTAGACTGCCTCCGCTGAACGAGTCGAGTGTCCGAGCGGCGTCGGCGAGGTCCGTCAGGCTGCGCTCGTTGGCCACGGCTCAGGTCCTCCCTACCCGCGATGCCTCTGCCCGCCTATCTCGGCCCCGGCGGTGGAGATCCGATGGCTCGTTGCTCTACAACCTCTACTGCAGTCGTTATCAGTCCTTGCGAGGACAGCCCATAACGCCGCCAACCCCAAACG
This sequence comes from uncultured Alcaligenaceae bacterium, assembly GCA_964444365.1. Taxonomy (GTDB): domain Bacteria; phylum Planctomycetota; class Planctomycetia; order Gemmatales; family Gemmataceae; genus CAYUHJ01. The sequence continues at coordinate 86,191 of CAYUHJ010000007.1, forward strand.
AAGTTCCGAGTAGAGTCCTCAGACCCCCGCAGCAACGCAGGCCGCGTCCCACGACCCGAAGAACTTTCGCGCCTGCTTGATTACGGCCTGACTGAGAGCGGCGACCGCCCGGTAGGTCAGCGGGTTGCCCTCGGCCTTCAACTGCCGGATTTCGGAGAGCACCTTCTCCCGAGTCCAGTCACGGCGCTTCTTGCCGCCGTGGTAGGGCGCGCCGGTCACGGCCTCGACGAACTCGGCCCACCCGGTCCCCACCCACCTGTGGACGAAGTACCGGAGGTCGCGGGGCGCGTCACGCGAGAGGAGTGATCCGTTGGCGGCGGCTCGCCGACGAACCCAGTCCTCCGCGCTCCGGCGGTCCCACACGTTCGTCGGCATCTTGTGCGCGTCCGGGTCCAGACCTGCGGCGTGAAGCGCTCTGGCCCAACTCCGGGGGAAGAGCTTGGTGGCGGCGCGGTGGAGTTGCGGGTACTGCCGCTCGACGCTGGTGGCGTCGAGGGGGACGCCCTCGCCCGCCAGTTGCTTGATCCGCGCGACCACCCGGTCGCGGGTCCAGCGCCGGACGCCCGTGACCGCCTCGTAGTCGAGCCCCGCCGCCTCGACCGCCTTCCGCCACCCGCCGAACAGCCGACGACTGCTCTCGTACAGCCAGACCGGCACCCGCTTGCTGCGGAGGCTCAGCCCGGCCCGTTGTCGCCGCCGGATCTCGGCGAGCACGTCTTCGGGCGTCCGGTGCTGGCCGCGCTCGTCCCAGAACTCCTCCTTGCCCTCGCTAATCTTCCGCCTCGACTCCCCGCACATGGAGTAGCGGAGGTCGAACTCTGCCTTGTAGTCGAGGATCGGGTGTTCGCCCTCGAACTTGTGCTTCTTCCGCAGGTGGACGGCTGTGATCGCCCGGAACCGCTTGCGACACAACCTGCAGACCACATATGTCGATGGGTCGCGGTGCTTGCGGGCCATCGTTGAGGCTCCGAGGGCGGCGTGTGCCGGATGTTGAGCGGTCAGGTCTCGACGACCACACGTCTCGGCTCCGCCAGAATGCCCCGCACGCCGTCGCGGTCGTCGAACCGGGCGCGGAACACCTCGGCGGCGACGTGCGGTGGGAGGCATTCCGAAAACTTCATGCCCTCGATGGCGTCCTCGGCGGGGACCGGTTCGATCCGGTCAGCCGAGAGGGCCGCGATCAACACTTCGACCTCGTTGAGCTTTAAGGCGGTCGTGAAGCGGATCGACAGGTTGTCCACTCGGGCGTCGGCCTTGGGTCGCAGGTGGTCGGCCAACAGGGTGTTCGCCACCCCGCCGCCGAACGTCCACCACCGGACCTCTCCGCCGGGGTGCCGCACGATGCTCGTCGCGCCGTCGCACGCCCAAGGGTGCTCCGTTCGGATCTCGTTGATCTGGGCGGTCGCCCGTCGTGACCAGACCGGCTGCTCCACGTCGCCGCTCAGCAGACGACGGATTTGCTGGCAGACCCGGTGGCTCAGGAACTGGCCCTCGCCCAGCCAGCGGGACCGGCCCCGCTCCTCGGCGGGTTCGACGTGGGCGACCCGGCGCTTCCAGTCGAGGTGGTTCGTCTTCCAACTCCGCCCGGCGAGGACGATGATCGGCGGTCCCTCGTCCCGCTTGTAGAACGTGGACTCGTGGACCGACCCGAGTTCCGTCTGCCCGGCGACGACCCGGAAGAGCGGCGGCGAGGTGAAGACCGACAGCAGGTCCATGAAGTTCTTGCGCCCGTACTTCGCCTCGCCCTCCGGGGCGAAGGAGAGCACGCCGTAGTCGGCCCACAGGACGCCCGACCGGACCATGAAGTCCACGATGTCCGCGACGGCCCGCCGGTCCATCGCGGCGAAGGCCGGAACCGTGGCCACCCAGTCGAACCACTCGCTCGCGCCCACCCCGCGCTCTTGCAGGACGAGCGCCATCAACTGCTGGGCGAGGATGTGGAACGGCTTGGGCGGGGCCGCGACCGGCTCGACGAACCCCTCCCGCCACAGGTCGAGCAGCGCCGCCGCCCGGAGCAGGCCCTCGTCCGTCGTGGCGAGGAAGAGGCAGTTCGACGTGGTGCCCTCGCGCCGCCCGGTGCGGCCCATGCGCTGAAGGAACGACGAGACGGCGGGCGGGGCGTCGATCTGGATCACCCGGTCGAGGTCGCCCACGTCGAGGCCGAGTTCGAGGGAACTGGTGGCCACGATCACGCAGTTCTGCCGGGACGCGAACGCCCGCTCGGCGCTCCGCCGCTCGTCCAGCCCCAGCGAACTGTGCGACACGAAGGTCTCCACGCCGTCCTGCCGCAGCAGCAGCGCGAGTTGCTCGACCCGCGACCGGCTGTCGCAGAAGACGAGCCGCTTCTGGCCTTGGTGGAGCAGGCGGATCACCTTGGCGGCGTTCGGCAGCGAGCCGACGTAATCGAGTTGGACCTCGGGGCGGGTCCGGGCGGTCGGCGCGGGGCGGACGACCTTTCGGTCCCGCGCCGACCCGGACGACAGCCAGCCGAGCATCTCGTCGGGGTTCCCGACCGTCGCCGACAGGCCGACCCGCTGGACGTCCCGGTCGGCGAAGCGCCGGACGCGGGCCAGCACGGACAGCAGGTGCCAGCCCCGGTCGTCCCCGGCGAAGGCGTGGAGTTCGTCGATGACGACGGCGCGGACGCTCTGGAAGAAGTGCCGGTGGTCGATCTTCGAGGACACCAGCAGGACTTCGAGCGACTCGGGAGTGGTGAGGAGGCAGTCGGGCGGGTCGGCCAGCATCCGGCGCTTGTCGCCCTGCGTCGTATCGCCGTGCCAGCACGCCGCCCGCCGCCCGACCAGTTGGAAGTACCGCCGGAGCCGCTCCTCCTGATTGTTGAGCAGGGCGCGGATCGGGCTGACGTACAGGACGCTGAGGCCGGTCCACCCCTCGCTCAGCATTTGCGAGATGACCGGGAAGAACGCCGCCTCGGTCTTGCCCCCGGCGGTCGGGGCGAGGACGACGAGGTTGGCCCCGCCGAGGTAGGCATCGACGGACGCGCTCTGGACCTCCCGCAACTCCGTCCAGCCGAGGGAGTTGACGACGTGGTGTTGCAGGGCCGGGTGCAGGCGGTCGAAGGCGCTCACACGTCCATCTCGATGTCGTCCACGGACACGGCCTGAGCCTCCCGCTCCACCGCCGTCATCTCACCGGCGGTCACGGTCAGTTGGTAGTGCCGGGTGGGGTCGAAGTCGTCGAACTGGTCGATCCGGTCCAGCACGTCGGACACCAGCTTCTTCAGGAAAAGCCGTGGGGCGATGCCGACCCTGCCGCCCAGCTTGCCCGCCACCGCGACCGCAAGCGCCTCGACGTAGCGGTCGTCGGCGCGGCCCCCGACCCGCTCGGGCGACGAGCAGTCGGCCACGAACAGGTCGCGCACCTTGACGCCGACCTCGACCAGCCGGGCGTGGTCGAAGGGCGGCAGGCGAAGCTGGACGGCCCTCGGGTTGTCGAAGCG
>CAYUHJ010000008.1:0-3955 GCA_964444365.1 uncultured Alcaligenaceae bacterium
TGACGAACGGGAAGCCGCAGCGGAAGCAGCTCTCGGACCAGCTCGACCGGCTCGACTCGATCATCGACTGCCTGGCCGACGCGCTGCCGGAGGCGGTGGCCGACGCCGTCCGGGACGGGGCGCGGCAGGCGGTGAAGGACGCCGTGCTGGAGCTGCTGGCGAACCCCGAGCTGCGGGCCCTGCTCGCCCGCCCGGCCGCCGAGCCGCCCCCGCCCGCCCCGCCGAAGCCGTCCGTGTGGGCGCGGCTGCGGGCGAAGCTGGGCGAGTTCCGGCGGCAGGCGCACGAGGCGGTGCGGCCGGTCGCCGGGGCGGCCGCCGAGAAGTGCCGGGCCGCCGCCCCGGCGGTGGCCGCCGCCGGCCACGTTCTGGGGTGGGTGTGGCGGCTGCGGAAGTCCGTGCTGGTCGCCGCCGGCGCCGGGCTGGCCGTCGCCGCCGTCAGCTACCTCGCCCCGCACGCCGTGTCGGCCGCGATCAGCGGCGTCGGCGGGCTCTCCACCGCCCTCGCCGTCCAGGGCGGGCTGTGGGTCCGGGCGACGGCCCGCAAGCTGCACCTGCTGTAACCCGCCGTCGGGTGCCGCGAGCCACTGCCTGGAGACGGCCGGTCCGTTCGCCCTTGCCGGCCGGCGGGGCGAATTAGCCCGCGCGTCCCACCGCTCGACGGCCACCCCCTACCGCGCGACACCTACCACGCCAACTCGCGGCCCGCCCTCGCGGCGGGCCGCCGGCCCTTCCGTTTAGCTATCGCCAGACCGTGGCAACCGATGCCGGTGTGTGCAACGGTGCTGGCGGTAGCGGTCGTGACGGAGTAACCTTCACACCACAAAGGTCGCCCCACCCTTCACCGGCGCGTCACGGGTCGCGGGGCGGTACGATGCCGTTTCCGTGTCGGGCCGGGAGGGGTGGATGGACCGGGAACAACTCAAGCCGGGCGTGGTCATCACCGGGCCGCTGTTCCCCGAACCCGTCCGGGTGCTCGTCGCCGACCCGCTCGGGGCCGCCGTCAAGGTGGTCGCCGAGGGGGTGAAGTCCGGCCGGGTGTTCAAGCCGATCCTCGCCGCCGACCAGCTGGCCAAGCTCACCGCCTCCCCCGACGCCGAGCCGTTCGACGGCGACCCGCTCCGCTTTCGGCTCGGGGTAGAGGCTGTGCGGCTCGGGCTGGCGTACGAGTACGACCCGTACTTCTCCCTGTCCATCGCCCGGGTGGACCCGCTCCCCCACCAGCTCGAAGCCGTCTACGACTACTTCCTCAAACTCCCCCGCATCCGTTTTCTCCTGGCCGACGACCCGGGCGCCGGGAAGACGATCATGGCCGGGCTCCTGCTCAAGGAGCTAAAAATCCGCGGGCTCGCGAAGCGGACCCTGATCGTCACCCCGGCCAACCTGTGCTTCCAGTGGCAGCGGGAGCTGCGGGACAAGTTCCGCGAGCAGTTCGAGGTCGTCAACAGCGACGTCCTGCGGGCCAACTACGGCACCAACCCGTGGCAGGACCGCAACCAGGTCGTCACGTCCGTCTCCTGGGTGTCCCGGATCGACGACGCCCGGGACAGCCTGCTCCGCAGCCACTGGGACCTGGTCATCGTGGACGAGGCGCACAAGATGAGCGCCTACTCGGCCGACAAGAAGACCCTCGCCTACCAGCTCGGCGAGCGGCTCGCCGAGATGACCGACCACTTCCTCCTCATGACGGCCACGCCCCACAAGGGGGACCCGGCCAACTTCTGCCTGTTCCTCAGCCTGTTAGACCGGGACGTGTACGGGGACGTGGCCAGTCTGGACGAGGCCATGGCCCGGCGGGAGGCCCCGTTCTACCTGCGGCGGGTGAAGGAGGCGCTGGTATCCTTCCCGGACCCGGAGACCGGGCAGGTGAAGGCCCTGTTCACCCGCCGGGTGGTGCAGACGACCGAGTTCGAGATGACGACCGACGAGCTCGACCTGTACGACGCCCTCACCCGGTACGTCGAGGAGCAGTCGATCAAGGCGGCCCTCGACGACTCGGCCCGCGGCCGGGCCCTTGGGTTCACCATGGCCATGCTCCAGCGGCGGTTCGCGTCCAGCGTGTACGCGCTCCGCCGGAGCCTGGAGCGGATGCGGGAGAAGCGGCAGAAGATCCTCGACGACCCGGAGGCGTACAAGCGGACCCAGGTCCAGCAGCGGCTGCCCGAGGACTACGACGACCTGCCGGAGGACGAGCAGCAGAAGCTGTGGGAGGACGCCGAGGGGGCGGTTGCGTCCGTGGACCCGGCCGACCTGCGGGCCGAGATCGCCACCCTCGGGCGGCTGATCGACCAGGCCCGCGGGCTGGAACGGCGGGAGGTCGAGACGAAGCTGGCCCGGCTGAAGGAAGTCCTGTCCGAGCGGGGGCTGTTCGCCGACCCGAACATGAAGCTCCTGGTCTTCACCGAGCACAAGGACACGCTCGACTTCCTGGCCGGGGACGGGAAGGACGGCCGCCCGCTCGGGAAGCTCCGGGAGTGGGGGTTGAAGATCACCCAGATCCACGGCGGGATGAAGATCGGCGACCGGGACACCCCGGGGACCCGGATCTTCGCCGAGCGGGAGTTCAAGGAGGAGGCCCAGGTGCTGATCGCCACCGAGGCCGCCGGCGAGGGGATCAACCTGCAGTTCTGCTGGCTGATGATCAACTACGACATCCCGTGGAACCCGGTCCGGCTGGAGCAGCGGATGGGCCGCATCCACCGCTACGGGCAGGAGAAGGACTGCCTGATCCTGAACTTCGTCTCCCCGAAGACCCGAGAGGGGCGGGTGCTGCACAAGCTGTTCGAGCGCATCCGGCTGATCGAGGAGGATCTCGACCCGCAGCGGACCGGGAAGGTGTTCAACGTGCTCGGGGACGTGTTCCCGGCCAACCAGCTGGAGAAGATGGTCCGGGACATGTACGCCAGCAACCTGACGGAGGCGGCGATCAAGGCCCGGATCGTCCAGGAGGTCGATCACGAGCGGTTCCGGCGGATCACCAGCTCGACCCTGGAGGGGCTGGCCAAGCGGAACTTGAACCTGTCCGCCCTGGTCGGCCGGTCGGCCGAGGCGCGGGAGCGGCGGCTGGTGCCGGAAGTCATCGAGGACTTCTTCGTCCAGGCCGGGCCGCTGGTCGGGGTCCACCCGAAGGAGGCCCGGGCCGGGGCCCACGTGTACCGGGTCGGGAGGGTGCCGCGAACCCTGACCCCGGTCGGGGAGCGGCTGGAGCCGCGGTTCGGGCGGCTCGGTCGGGAGTACCCGCGGGTGGTGTTCGACAAGCGGCTGCTGGAGAAGGAGGCGACGGCCGAGTGGGTGACCCCCGGGCACCCGCTGTTCGAGGCGGTCCGGGACGACGTGGCCGAGCGGACCCGGGAGGCGCTCCAGCGGGGGGCGGTGTTCTACGACCTGCACGCCCCCCGCCCGTACCTGCTCGACGTGTTCGGGGCCGCCGTCCAGGACGGCCGGGGGAACCACCTGCACCGCCGGCTGTTCGTGGTGCAGACGGACCCGGACGGGCGGCGGCAGGTGAAGCAGCCGACCGTGTTCCTCGACCTGGCCCTGGCCCCGGCCGGGACGGCCGTCCCGGACCCGCCGCCAGCGGCCGACCGGGCGGCGGTCGAGCAGTTCCTGGTCGAGTCCGCGCTGGCCCCGTTCCTGGCGACCGTCGCGGCCGAGCGGGAGAAGGAGATCGGGGCGATCACCCGGCACGTGGAGATCAGCCTGACCGAGCTGATCCACCGGCAGAGTCTGAAGCACGCCGACTACCAGGTGGCCTTCGACGCCGCCCCGGACGTGCCGCTGAACGCCGCCAACTTGAAGCAGTCAGAGGACCGGCTGGACGACCTGAACGGGCGGCTGGAGGCCCGGCGGGTGGAACTGGCGCAGGAGGGGCAGGCGGCCATCGGGGACGTGCAGCCGGTCGGCCGGGCGTGGGTGCTGCCGCACCCGGACCGGGCGAAGCCGGGGATCGCCCCGATGG
>CAYUHJ010000008.1:3965-82731 GCA_964444365.1 uncultured Alcaligenaceae bacterium
GTGCGGGACGAGGAGGTCGAGCGGATCGCCGTCGCGGCGGTCACAGCGCGGCTGGTGGTCGAGGGGTGGGAGGTCGAGAGCGTCGAGTCGGAGAACCGCGGGTTCGACCTGATCGCCCGGCGGCCACACCCCGAGGACCCGCAGACGGCGATGGCGGTGCGGTTCGCAGAAGTCAAGGGGCGGGCCGGGGTGGGAGAGGTCGCCCTGACCACCAACGAGTACAAGACGGCCGACCGGCTGGGGGCCGACTACTGGCTGTACGTGGTGTATAACTGTGCGACCGCCCCCGAGGTCCACGCCGTGCAGGACCCGGCCCGGCTCGGGTGGAAGCCGGTGATGGCGGTCGAGCACTACCAGATCGGGGCAGCCCAGATCCTGAACGGCGAGTGGACGGGGGCTGACAACGGCGGATGAGTTCCGTTAAGCCTACGGTGAGGTCCCGTCTGCCGCTTCGCACGGTCATGTACCTACCGCCAACAGACCGACGGGAGCCGTCACCGTTCACTGCCCAGAGGCACAGGGGTTACGACGTGATCGACTTGATCCGGCCCACCGAAGATGAGGTCCGCCGGCTGGCTTACCAGCTCTACGAGTACCGTGGCAAAGCAGACGGGTGGGACGTCGCTGACTGGGTCATGGCAGAACGGGCCGCCCGGTTCCACAAGAACTACGAGCGGGTCATCCTCCTTCACTTCGCGGCGAAGGACAAGGTGTACCTCGGCACCAAAGACCCGAGAGTCTGCCGGTACTGTGGCCGATCACGGCCCGAGGTATCGTTCGCGAAGGACGCCCACGCCACTCCGGCGTTTCTGGGCAACAATTCCGCCTTCACCCATTACGAGTGCGACTCCTGCAACGAGGCGTTCGGCGAGTACCTCGAAGACCACTTCGCCAAGGCGTTGAACGGCGTCCGAACGGCGCTCAGGATCAAGGCGCGGGGCGCGGTCCCGAGCTACAAGACGACTCGCAAGCTGTCCCGCATCGACGTGGTGGGAGACGACTTCAAGATCACCCAGTACGCCGGCGACCCGATGGCTGCGGTGGACGAACTGTCCCCGGGTCTGGACCTCGACTTCGAGACCCAGCCGTTCATCCCGCTTGCCTTGTACAAGTGCCTGTCGAAGATCGGGATCGCGCTCATGCCGAGCGCTGAATTGCCGCACTTCGCCCGCACGCTCGACTGGATTCGGAACCGGGACCACAGCGCCGACGCCGACAGCTTTCGCCAGGCGTTCGCGCACCGGACCATGTGCCCTGGCCCGCTCCCCAGTCGGTACGGCTGGGCCGAACTATTCCGGCGCCGGCACGACAGCATCCGCATTCCGTACATGGCACTGGTCCTGACGTCGATGAATCTGACGTTCCAGATCTACCTGCCGCTCAGCAGCAAGGACGCCTACCTGCCGGGGCGGCCGTTCATGTTCCCCATCTACCCCGCCGGGATCAACCTCGGGTTCGAGTACGGCGAACCGCAGACTGTCTCCATGAAGCTGTCGTCGCCCGAACGGATCAAGGTGGCGGTCGATGTCCGGATGCAATCGGACACAGCGAACCGTGCCGCTCTCGCGGATGGGTCATGACTCCTTGGCCTGTGGAGTTTCTGATTCAGTTGACGTGGCGAACCGGGTAGTCGGCACGGCGGCGGCCCGCGCGTCCGACGACCGCGCATGAACGTCCGTTCGCCTAGCGGGTTCGGCTACCGTGTGTTCACTACTTGGATGAACGCACCGAAGCGACTGATCGAGGTTGACCTGCCGATCCGCCGGATTTCGGCCCACGCCCGGCGTGAGAAGTCGATTCGGCACGGTCACATCTCGACGCTGCACATTTGGTGGGCCCGGCGGCCTCTGGCGGCGTGCCGGGCGGTGCTCTGCGCCACGCTCTGGCCCGACCCGGTGGACGTGACCGACGAGGACGTGCGGATGGCTCAGCGGCGGGGCGAATCACTCCAGCCGAACACCTGCCCCCCGTCGTTCCGGACGGCTGCCATCGCCGTGCTCACCCGGTTTGCGAAGAAGGTGGACGGGTCGCTCTCGCTGCACGGTTCCTGCTCAGAGGAGAGCCGCAGCCGCTGGGAAGTGTTGGCCCGCGAAAAACTGATCCTCGACCCGAGCGACCAATCCCACCAACTCACCCTACGAGGCCTGCTGCTCGACTTCATCGCCGACTTCGCCAACTGGGACAACTCGACCGTCCCCGAGTACCTGGAGACGGCCCGCACGCTCACCCAGGCCGCCCACGAGGCGCTCGGCGGCGAGCCGGGCACCCGCCCGCTGGTGGCCGACCCGTTCGCCGGGGGTGGGTCGATCCCGCTGGAGGCCCTGAGGGTCGGGGCGGATGCGTTCGCCAGCGACCTGAATCCGGTCCCGGTGCTGCTCAACAAGGTAGTGCTGGAGTACATCCCGAAGTACGGTGAACGGCTGGCCGATGAGGTCCGCCGGTGGGGCCGGTGGGTGAAGGAGCAGGCCGAGAAGGAACTGGCCAAGTTCTACCCGAAGGACCCAGACGGGGCGACACCCGTCGCGTACCTGTGGGCGCGGACAGTCCGGTGCGAGGGCCCCGCGCAGGTCGGGTGCGGGGCGGAAGTGCCGCTGCTGCGGTCCCTCTGGCTGGCGAAGGGGGGCAAGAAGTCGGTCGGGCTGAAACTAACGCACTGCGCCCGGACGAAGCGGATCGACTTCGACATTCTTCCGGACGCCAAGGCGAAGGACATCGGAACCGGCACCGTCAAGCGGGGCAGCGTCACGTGCCCCTGCGGCGTCACCACGCCTGTCGAAAAGGTTCGGGCGCAGCTCAAGGCCCGCCGGGGCGGGGCGACCGACGCCCGGCTGTTCTGTGTGGTGACAACCCGGCCGGGCGAGCAAGGGCGGTCGTACCGGCTGCCGACTGACCGCGACCGGGCGGCGGTGACGGCAGCCGCTGCCGAGTTGGAACAACGTAAACGGGGGCATCACGGGCTGTTCAGCTTGGTGCCTGACGAGCCGCTCGATGTGCGCGGAATCCGGCATACGTGGGGAATGATTTACGGTATGGAGAGATGGGGGGACTTCTTCACCCCTCGCCAACTACTGGCCCTGACCACTCTCTGTCGGTTAGTGCGGCAGGCCGGGGAAGAACTCGCCGTCCAGCACCCGAATGGGTTGGCCGAAGCAGTCCAAACATGCCTTTCGTACAGCATTAGCAAATGTGCGGACTACTGGAATTCGATCACAACATGGATGGACCGGGGCACCGTGGGGCATGCGTTCACTCGCCAAGCAGTTCCGATAGTCTGGGATTACCCCGAGGCAAACCCGATTGCCACTTTTCATTGCTCTTGGGGTGAGTCGTACGAGTGGGCCGCGGGTGTCTGTGAGGCCGAAGCAAGGATCGGCCCACTGACTGGCACAGTCGAGTGTTGTTCGGCGACAGCGCAACCATTGCCAGACGAGGCAGTGCAAGCTCTCGTAACTGACCCGCCGTACTACGATGCGGTTCCCTACGCCTATCTGTCAGACTTCTTCTACGTGTGGCTCCGACGAAGTGTAGGAAATGTTCACGCTGGACTTCTGGTCGCTACACAGGTGCCGAAGGACGAGGAGATCGTCGTAGACCGCCCGCATGAGTTGAGCGGATCGACGAAGGACATCGCGTTTTACGAGCGGGAGTTGACCCGAGCGTTCGCCGAGGGGCGCCGGATCATCCGTCGTGACGGGATCGGGCTGATCGTGTTCGCCAGCAAGACGACATCGAGCTGGGAAGCAATTCTGAAGGCCGTGGTCGATTCCGGGTGGACCATCACCGGCTCCTGGCCAGTTGACACCGAGCGGGAGGCTCGAATCTCGGCGCAGGGCCAGGCCCGGCTGGCGTCGTCGGTTCACTTGGTCTGCCGGCCCCGCACCGGGAACCCGGTCGGCGACTGGCGGGATGTGCTGGCTGAGCTACCCCGCCGCATCCACGAGTGGATGCCCCGGCTGTCCCAGGAGGGGGTGGTCGGGGCCGACGCCATCTTCGCCTGCCTCGGTCCGGCGCTCGAAGTGTTCTCCCGGTACGGCCACGTCGAAAAGGCAAGTGGGGAGGTCGTCACCCTCCGCGAGTACCTTGAACACGTCTGGGCGGCGGTCGCGAAGGAGGCGCTCGCGATGATCCTTCGCGGGGCGGACGCCACCGGGTTCGAGGAAGACGCCCGCCTCACTGTCCTCTGGTTCTGGGTGTTGAAGTCGGCCAAGGAGGAGCGCGGTCAGGCTCACGGCGAATCGGACGAGGAGGGGGCCGACGACGAGGCCGATGCCGAGGAAGGCAGCGCGGCCGGTGGGAAATCGGGCAAGGCGAACGGCTGGCAACTGGAGTACGACGCCGTCCGCAAGCTGGCGCAGGGACTCGGGGCGGACCTCGGACGGCTGAGCCGACCGGGGGGCATCATCACCATCGACGGCAAAGTGGCGGTGCTGCGGTTCGTGCAGGCCCGCGGGCCGTCGTTGGTCGGTGGCGGCCGCCCCGCGCCAGAAAAGCCGGAGAAGCGCAAGAAGACTACGCCAAGCCTGTTCGCCAATTTGCCCGACGACGAGCCGGAGGGCAAGGCCCGCTCCCGGCGGTCGTCGGCTCCGAAGGACCCGACGGTGACCATGCGCCCAGTTGAGTCGCGACGAGACGCGCTGACGGACAAGGGGGAACCGCTCGGTGGGCTGTTCGCCGGCATTTCCGACACGCGGACCCTTCTGCAGCGCCTGGTCGAGAGCGGGTTGACGACGTTGGACCGGCTTCACCAGGCGATGTTACTGTTCGGTCGCTCCCACACGGCCCTGCTCGGTCCGTTCTTGACCGAGACTGGAATGGGCGGCGAACCGCGGTTCTGGCGACTCGCCCAGGCGCTGAGCGCGTTATATCCTCCGGGCACGGAGGAGAAGCGGTGGGTGGACGGGGTTCTGGGGCGGAAGAAGGGGCTCGGCTTCTGATGTCAAACATCTCCCAAATTGAACGAATCATCGCCCAAGCTGCCGAGCAGCAGCGGCGGATCGAACGGCTGTACAGCCCGACGCAGTCGGTCGTCGATAAGCTAGCCGCTCACCACAGGCGGTATTCGCACCTGACGGACAGTATCGCAGTCTTCCTTGCGAGGGAGCAGGCAATGCGCATAGCGGCCCTCGAAACAACCGGCGTACAGGATCTCACCACGAAGATGGAAGCCGCCCGCGCAGCGATGGAAAAGCTCGTCGCCCCTTACGACCGAATCCAAGAAGTCGTTCGGGCGCAGTATGCCGGGTGGGAGCGGATGCGGGCGCAGCAAGCCGCGCTGGTCGAGAAGTCGATTCTCGGCATCCCGCAGTTGTCCCAGTCCACCCGTGCCTGGGAGTACGGTTCGGCGGGCCTCCTCAACAGGCTGCAAGAAGTTCGCTTGGCGGCCGAGCGCCAAGCACTGGCGGCCCGTCTGATGGCAGCTCCCGCCGCTTACACGGAGTTTGTGCAGCGGACCACAGACCGGCTGGCCACGGCGCCCTCCGAGGCCGCCGCGCGAGCCTTGCGCGCATCGATCAACCTCGCCGAGTCGCAACTGCTGGACATCACGGAATCGCTGTGCACTATCGTCGCGGTGCCCGAAGACGAAGAGGCCGAATCGTCGCCGAGGGACTTGTTCGCCCCTTACCAGCAGCAGGAAGATTTGCTGGAGGCGGGAGAGTTTGAAGACGAGGACGATACGGCGATACTGATCGAGTTGTCGCCGGCTGCTCGGTCCGCGGAGTTTGGGAGGCAGGTTCTCGCCCTGGTTACCACCTGCAATGAGGCGTGCAAGACGGCCGGGCTCCAAGAGATCTTCAAGCCCACCACCCGGCTACTCGAAGTGTTCGCCGAGCTACCATGGCTCCTCTCGACGGACAAGCGGCGGTTCGGGGATCTTGTGGACTGCCTGTACTTCATCTTCTACGAGGGTGCGGGCAAGGACAACCTCCGCTACATGAAGAAGCACGGCGGCCCGCTCGAAGACGGCGACTGCGACCTCGTCTGGTGCATCAAGCACCTGCGGAATAAGTGGACACGGCACGACGCCGACCACGGCAAGGACCGTGACATCGAGAAGTCCTGGCGCGAGCTGGCCGCGAAGTTCCGCTGGCTCCAACTGGCGGAACACCCGACCGAGGGCCAGCACTTTCGCGCGATGCACCACAAGCTGCTCGAAGAGGCCGTGGCCTTCCTCAAATTGATCATCAGCAAGATGACACTCAACTAAGGGATTCGCCCGTGGCAAGCCTGAAGCCCTGGTACAAGGTCGTCACCCCCCGCGAGGACCTCCGCGAGGGGCGGCCGATGGACGCCTCCGAGTTCGCCGTCCACCTGGACCAGGTGCGGGACGGCCGGGCCCCGACCGACTACCAGAAGCCGGAGCGGTTCTTCGAGCGGACCTTCCTCACCCGCAACCTGACCGATCTGTCGGCCGAGGTCACCCGCCGCCTGTCCGGGATCGCCACCGAGACGTCCGCCGTCTTCAACATGACCACCCAGTTCGGCGGCGGGAAGACCCACTTCCTCACCCTCCTCTACCACCTGGCCCGGAACGGCCCAGCCGCCGACCGCTGGCAGGGGGTGTCGAAGATCCTCGACCGGGCCGGGGTGCGGACCGTCCCTGGGGCGGCGACGGCGGTGTTCGTAGGCACCGAGTTCGACTCCCTCACCGGCCGGGGCGGGGACGACGGCACCCCGCTCCGCAAGACCCCGTGGGGGGAGATCGCCTTCCAGCTCGGCGGGCCGGCCGCCCTGGCCGTCCTCGCCGAGCACGAGAAGCAACAGACCGCCCCCGCCGGCGACGTGATCCGCAAGTTCTTGCCGAAGGATCGCCCGGCCCTGATCCTCATCGACGAGCTGATGAACTACGTCAGCCGGAACCGCAAGACCGGGCTCGGCTCGCAGCTCTACCACTTCCTCCAGAACCTGTCCGAGGAGGCCCGGGGGCAGCGGAACGTCGTCCTTGCCGTTTCCGTCCCGGCGTCCGAGCTGGAGATGACGGCCGAGGATCAGGGGGACTACGAGCGGTTCAAGAAGCTCCTCGACCGGCTCGGCAAGCCGGTCATCATGTCGGCCGAGGCCGAGACCAGCGAGATCATCCGCCGCCGGCTGTTCGAGTGGGGCGGGCTGCCGGACGACGGGAAGAAGGCGTGCGCCGACTACGCCGACTGGGTGGCCGACAACCGCAACCAGGTGCCGAGCTGGTTCCCCATCGACCACGCCCGGGAGGCGTTCGAGGCCACCTACCCGTTCCACCCGATGACCCTGTCGGTGTTCGAACGGAAGTGGCAGGCCCTGCCCCGGTTCCAGCAGACCCGCGGGGTGCTCCGGCTGCTCGCCCTATGGGTCGCCCGGGCGTACCAGGACGGGTTCAAGGGGGCCCACCGGGACGCGCTGATCGGGCTCGGCACCGCCCCGCTGGAGGACACCCTGTTCCGAACGGCGGCGTTCGAGCAGCTCGGGGAGAGCCGGTTGGAAGGGGCAGTCACTACCGACATCGTCGGGAAGACGGAGTCGCACGCCGCCCGGCTGGACAAGGAGGCCGAGGACGCCGTGAAGAAGGCCCGGCTGCACCGGAAGGCGGCAACCGTCGTCTTCTTCGAGTCGAATGGCGGGCAGGCCCGGGCCGAGGCGACCCAGCCGGAGATCCGGCTGGCGGTGGCCGAGCCGGGCATGGACCTGGGGCACGTGGAGACGGTGCTGGAGGCCCTGTCGTCGTCCTGCTACTACCTGCACACCGAGCGGAACCGCTACCGCTTCAACGTCTCCCCGAACCTGAACAAGCTGCTGGCCGACCGGCGGGCGAACATCCCCCTGGAGAAGATCGATGAGCGGGTCCGGTCAGTCGTTCAGGAGACGTTCGCCAAAGGGTCGCCCGGGGTGGACCGGGTGTACTTCCCGGAGAAGAGCATCCAGGTCCCGAACCGGCCGGCCCTGATCCTCACCGTCCTCGCCCCGACGCTGTCCATGGAGGACGAGAAGAAGACCCGGCAGGCGGCCGAGGCGATGACCCGGGAGTACGGGTCGTCGGACCGGACGTTCAAGACGGGGGTGGTGTGGTGCGTGGCCGACAGCCCGGCGGCACTGCAGGACGAGGCCCGGAAGCTGCTGGCCTGGGAGGACATCGACGCCCAGGACAGCGACCGGCTGGACGACGGGCAGAAGCGACAACTGGCCGAGCAGGTGCAGAAGGCCCGGCGGGATCTGCGGGAGGCGGTCTGGCGGACGTACAAGCACGTCCTGCTGCTGGGCAAGGATAACACCCTGCAGCACAAGGACCTGGGCTTGGTCCATTCCAGCGCCGCGGGTGACCTGACCGGGTTCGTCCTGTCCCGCCTCCAGCAGGACGGGGAGGTCGAGGCCGGTGGGGTGAGCCCGACATTCCTGATCCGGCACTGGCCGCCGGCGTTCAAGGAGTGGAGCACAAAGGCGGTCCGGGACGCCTTCTTTGCCTCCCCGCAGTTCCCCCGGCTGCTCAAGCCGGACACCCTTCGCGACACCATCGCCAAGGGAGTGGTGGCCGGGGCCCTGGCGTACGTCGGGAAGGGGCGGGGAGGCCGGTACGAACCGTTCCACTTCGAGGGGGAGCTGGACCCGGCCGACGTCGAGCTGTCGGACGAGATGTTCGTGATCATCGCCGAGGAGGCGAAGCGGCACATCGAGCCGCCCCAGCTAACCGGCGTGGCGCTGACGCCGCCGCACGTGGCGGTCGAGCCGGGCAAACGGCAGGCGTTCCAGGCCCGGGGGAAGGACCAGCACGGGAACGACATCGCGACCGGGCTGATGACGTGGTCGGCGACTGGCGGCGAGATCGACGTCAACGGGGTGTTCACGGCCGGGGCGGACGAGGGCAGCTACTTGGTCACCGCCTCGGCCGGTGGCGTCCAGGGGTCGGCGACCGTGGTGGTGGTCGAGAAAGAGGGCCCCGGGCCGGTTGACCCCGGGCCCGAGAAGAAGGAGATCACACGGCTGAGCTGGCAGGGCGATGTACCGGCGCAGAAGTGGATGAACTTCTACACCAAGGTGCTGTCGAAGTTCGCCGCCGGGAAGGGACTGCGACTGACGGTCAAGGTGGAGTACGCCCCCGAGGGCCCGGTCCCCCCTCAAAAGATTGAGGAGGCTAAAGTGGCTCTCAGAGAGCTGGGGCTGGACGACAATCTACGGCCGTCGTGAACGAGTTGAACAAGGTCACCCGACCGTTCAGGGCGGGGGGGGGGCGATGAACGAGGAGCCTACTGCGGTCACGCCCGGCATGGCGTACGAGACCATGTCGGGTTGTGTTGGAGGGCCCGAGAAGATCAAGTGCCTTCTTTGCTCGCCAAGCGCACGGCCACTTCGTCGAGCTTACGGCTACACGCCTTATCGAGGTCGATCCCCAGGTGGCTCGCGAGATGTTCGAGGTAGATGCGGATGTCGGCGAGCTCGTCACGGATGGCGTCCGGGCTGACGTCGTCGCCACGCCACCCCTTCTTGATCAGGTTGGCCAGTTCCCCGGCCTCCCCGCAAATGGCCAGTGCGAGATAGTGCGTGACCTCGTTCGCCGTGGTCAGGTTGCCCTTGGCCTGGGCCAGTCGCACGAACCGCTGGTGAATTCCTTCGGCTCGGTCCTGCCACAACGGGTTCATTTGCATCTCCCTGCCCCCAGGAGGAAGTAGATCGTCTCCCCCGCCGTCGATCTGAACGAACACCGCAGCCGTGGGGAGGAGCCGTGACCGGGGTGCGAGGCGGGCTTCGATTTTACCGACTTTGACGCCACGGCCGGAATGGCAGATAACCGTGTGGATAGTGTCTGGTCGGCTCGTCGCACCCCCGCCAGGTTGAGATATGTTCTTCCAGGCCGACACGCTCGATGATCTGCTCCATCAGGTCCTCGACGCCGCCCTCACCCAGGGGACGACGGTTCAGGCTTCCAAAGGAGCGAACCGGGAACTTTCCTGTGTCCTCCTAAAGTTAACCAACCCGCGGGCACGCCTGAGCCACACGGAAAAGCGGGGCCGGGTGTTCAGCCCGTTGGGCGAGCTGGCGTGGTATTTGTCGCGGAGCAACAGCGCCGACTTCATCAGCTACTACATCACGCGCTACCGCGAGTACGCCGAGGCCGATGGGACCATCCACGGGGCCTACGGCCCGCGCCTGTTCGGCATGAGGGACGTCGATCAGGTCGGGAACGTGATTACCAAGTTGCGGACGAAGCCAACATCCCGGCAGGCCGTGATCCAACTTTTCGACGCTGGCGATTTGGCTAGAGAATGGAAGGACATCCCCTGTACCTGTTCGTTGCAGTTCATGGTTCGGTCGGACCGGCTCGACATGGCGACCATGATGCGGTCCAACGACGCCTTCGTGGGTCTGCCACACGACGTGTTCACGTTCACGATGCTCCAGGAGATCGTTGCCCGCGCGCTCGGCTGCGAACCCGGCGCCTACTCGCACTTCGCCGGGAGCCTTCACGTCTACGACGAGAACGAAGCCAACGCCCGGAAGTACCTGGACGAGGGGTGGCAAGGCACGGTCGGGGCCGCCATGCCGCCGATGCCAGTCGGCGACCCGTGGCCGGCGATTTCTATGTGGCTCGAAGCCGAGCAAGCCATCCGCTGTTGCGTACCGCTTGGTGTCGGGGTGGGCGCCCTCGCCCCGTACTGGCAAGACCTTATCCGGCTGCTTCAGGTGTTCCGCTGCTGGCAGGACGGAAACCTCGAAGGTATCACCACTCTCCGTTCCGAAATGACCGATCCGGTCTATGACGAGTACATCGCTGACCGGGAGAACAAGCTACGCTGAACGATCCCGGACGAAGCCGGTTTCCCAAACAGTGACGACCAAGAGCGGGAGGAGGGCATCAATGCGGCCCAGGGATCGCGCCGAGGCCCAG
This sequence comes from uncultured Alcaligenaceae bacterium, assembly GCA_964444365.1. Taxonomy (GTDB): domain Bacteria; phylum Planctomycetota; class Planctomycetia; order Gemmatales; family Gemmataceae; genus CAYUHJ01. The sequence goes on from CAYUHJ010000008.1 coordinate 14,815, forward strand.
CGGATCGACTCGGTCCTGACCACCTACCACGCCACGGTCCGTCCGCTGCCCGGCATCCAGCCACCCGCGAGCCGCACGGCGTTCCTCGAACAGTTCTTCGAGAGCGTTCACCGAGTCCGGTACATTTCGCGGGGCGTTCTATCACGGGACATCGACCCCCGGCGGGCCGACCCGACGAGCGACCTCTTCGACCCGATGAAGGGGGCCGCCCTATGTGCGCGGCAGGGCGACCACGACGAGGCGTGCTGGCTGACATTCCTCTTCGCCCACTTCGGGAAGAACCTGCGGACGGGCTACCGGCTGGCCCGGGACGTGTACGGCGCCCTCGGCCGGGGCCAGAACTGGACCTGGGAAAGAACCAGTGCCGACCCGGAAGCCTTCCGCCGGTGGCTGGCCGCAAACCGCACGACCTTGAGTAGCGGCAACCCACCGCGCCACTTCGGTAACCACCGCAAGTACGTCAGCCTGAACCCGGATTCGCCCGGCGGCACCGGCGAGGCGTTCGTCACTTACGTCCGCTGGGTTCTGAGGCACCGCAGCCACAACGCCCTTTTCGAGGCTGCGGCCGTCGGCGCCGGCCACGACCGCCGTGCCACCTTCGACGGGCTCTATCGGTCCATGGGCGCCGTCGCCTCGTTCGGCCGGACGGGCCGGTTCGATTACCTGACTATGCTCGGCAAACTCGACCTGGCGGACATCGAGCCGGGATCGACGTACATGACCGGCGCGACCGGGCCGCTGGACGGGGCCCGGCTGCTGTTTGGGACCGCTGCCACGGCGGCCACGCCGCGGCAGCTCGACGGGTGGCTGGTCGAGCTCGAAGCGATGCTCGGCGTCGAAATGGGCATGCAGGTGCTGGAGGACTCGCTCTGCAACTGGCAGAAAAACCCGACCCGGTTCGTCCCCTTCCGAGGGTAGGCGGCGGTTCAGTTGTCGTCCTCGACCCACTGATACCGCCGCTTCAGATTGTTCAGCTGGTTCCTCCTCAGCACCCCCCGGTGCTGAAGCTGCCCCACGACGACCCCAGGGGACACGCCCACCTTCTTCGCGAACCGCACGACCTTAATCCCGTCGGCCGGAAGCCGCACCATCTCGGGCACGTGTTCCGGCGGGATGAGGGCCTCGGCGGCGAACGTGTTCGCCTCCTCCTCCTCGGCGGTCGAGAGCCGGTCGTCCCCCTCCAGGAAAAGGTACTTGTCGCCGTGGAGCAGCAGGTGAGCCACTTCGTGGAAGAACGTGAACCAGAAGTGGTCGTCCGAGAGGTATCGGAAGCTCAACATCAGCAGCGGCTTGACCGGGGTCATAAACTTGGTCGCACCGCTTGCCTTGCAGGACTTCGGGGCGCGCAACGCGACCACTGCCAGCCCACAGGCCGCGCACTGCCGCACGAGCTCGGGCAGAAACACCGCCGGGTCCTTCTCCCGTGTCAGTTCCCGGATGACGGGGAGCTGGGCCCGTAGCCGTCCCGGGCTCCACGTCCCGCACGGGAGCGAAGATGCTGCTAGTTCGCCCTGCCGCAGCCACGCCGCGACCGCACCTGGCAGGGACTCGAACGTGGGGGACGTGCGGAACGCAACAGCATTGAGCACATCGCCGTAGTGCTGCCGCCAGGAATCGACGTTAGCCACCCCGAAGAAGCGGAACAAAGCAGTCAGGGTGGCCACCGGATCCGACGCGCTCTCGATCCACCCGAACCTCACCATGTCCCGGACTGGCACTTCGGCGAACCAGTTGAGGCTGGCCGGTTGAGCGGCCACGGTCTTCAGGCGGGCGAGGTCGTAACGGTAACGGCCCTCGCGGTTCAGCCAGAACGACGTTGACGCACCGAGGACGGCGGCGAGAAGGGCGGCGATGTCGGTCGAGATCTCCAGACGGCCGTGCAGCAGGTCATCGACCTCACGTGTTGTCCGCCGCATGCTGGCCGCGAACTGGTCGGTCGTCACCCCCCGCTCCTTGAGGATCGTCGCGATAGTCTCTCCCGGCGGTGACACCCAGTCCGGCGAGAAGGGGAGTTCGTTAACCATGCGGCACCTTGGTTTTTTCGATTCGCGTGATCTTGACGCGACTGACCCTCGACCAGTCAACCCTTCCCGTATCCTCCTGCAGCGGTAATGGGTCATGGTTGGCGCAGATCACCATCCGGTAGCCCTCGGGCAGCCGTATCTCGTAGCAGCGGTGCCGCCCGTCCGCAATCTCCTGTGGCTGGCCGGCGAGCAGTTCCAGAACGGTGCTCGCCTCCCGTATGTCCGCCAACCTGGCTCGGAGTTCCCGCGCTACCTCGATGCCGAACTCTCGCTCGGCACTCATCTGGCATTCGCAGAGCATCCTGATTTCTGGGGTAGGGAAGGCGAGGTTCAAGAGGCAAGCACCTGCGGCTGGCATAGACGAGATTCGCGTCACCACAGCCGGAGAATCGGCGGTTATTCACTCGGCGGTGACCCGGATTAACTTTGGCGATCTGATCATTTTCGACGGTGGGAGGGACGGCATCGGTCTGTGCCCCAGAAAAGACGGTCAGCCCCACCATCTTCATACTGTACACCTTGCCAGAATGCCGCGAAAGCGTTCAGACGCGATTCTTCCGCGGTGCATACGCCGGACCACGGCCCCGCAAACTGTCCCCCTGTCCGTACGCTTCTCGCAGTCGGGGTGCACGGCCCGCCGCTCGTGGCGGTCGCGGCAGACCGAATCGGTCGGATGTGACGGCACCGCCGCGCCGATTGCGGGCTTATATCCCCTGGTGATGTAGGTCGATGACTCCGGTTGGCGGCTGGTCTGCGGCAAACCCGACAGCGACAACCAACATCCCGAGCGTATCACCGCCTGGGCCGATTCACTCCTTTTCGCCCGGACGGCCCCGGTCGGGTGTCACGCTGTCCACCTGCGACCGGGACTCGACCAGCTTCTGGAACTCGGCCTGGAGCTCCGGGTGCCGCTGGGCCAGATACCGGGTCACCCGCGGGTTCTCGGTCACCCGCTTCAGATAGCCGGTGACCACCGTCAGGTGCAGCGCGTTCCGCCCGTGCGACTCCTCGATCAGCTTCAGCTCCCGGGCGTACGACCCCATCTCGTGCTCCATCCGGGCCACGTCCTCCGGCGACAGCCCACCGGCCTCCTTTCCACGGTCCCCGTCCGCCAGCTGGTCCGCCGGGGTGGTCGCCACCAGGCACTTCGCGTACCCGACGGTGAAGTTGTTCGCCGACACCATCAGCTCGGCGACCTCGATCTGCCGCAGCGGCTTGAGCCGCCGCAGCTCCCGCAGGGCCGGCCCCGTCGCCCGCTTGTCCCGCAGCAGCTCCACCGCCTCCGGGCAGATCCCGTCGAGCAGCTCCCGCTTCTGCCGGATGCTCGCCACGTCCACGTTCAGGGACCGGGCGATCCGCTCCTCGCTCACCCCGGCCTTGACCGCCCGCAGGATCATGAAGTGCTCCTGGATGGCCGACAGCCGGTTCACCTTGTGGTTGTACGTGAACCCCTCGTCGTCCGCGGCCAGCAGGCACTTCGCGGTCGCCGCCCCCAGGTCCTTCAGGATCAGGAGCCGGGCGTGCCCGTCCAGGAGCGTGTACCGGCCGTCGGTGTCCGGCCGGGGGAACACCACCAGCGGTTCGATCACCCCGAGCTCCCGGACCGACGCCTCGATGCACCGGTACTTCACCGACTTCCGCACCGAGTCGTCCAGCCGCCGGGTCGGCAACAGCCGGTCCAGCGGCAGTTCGACGACCTCCGGCCCGCAGGCCAGCCGCACGTTCGTGCTCACGGCGTGCCCTCCCGGGTGTGGAGCTGGTCGGCCAGGTACTCGGGCAGGGTGTCGAGCCCCTCGGCCCGCAGCAGGGTGACGAAGTGGTCGTCGCGGAACAACTGCCGCAGGGCGGCGACCGCGAACAGGAGCTTGGTCTCGCAGATCTTCGCCCGCTGGACCACCAGCTTCTGCCGGACCGTCTCCTGCTGGAACGTCCGCAGCACCGCCTCGGCCGACACCGGCCGCTCCCCGGCCGGCCGCGGGCCCCGCCGCGCTTTCTTCCCCCCGGCCCGCCGCCGGTCGATCAGCCGCCGGGCCCGGGTGAGGGCCTTCCCCCGCAGGTCGTTCCGCTCGTACGCCTCCTGCAGCGCCCGCTGCACCGCCTTGTCGTCGGACGTGGCGATGGTGATGGCGATGCTGACCGGCAGGTGCCCCTTCTCGACGGCCACCAGGAGCCGCTCCTCCCCCCGGTCCAGGAGCTGGAGGATGCCCCGGACGTACGCCGGGTCGAGGTCGGTCTTCCGGGCGATCTCGGCCAGCGAGTGGCCGCGGTCCTTCATCCCCCGGACCTCCCGGACCAGCTCGACCGCCGAGTGGGCCCGGCGGGCCAGGTTCTCGGCCAGGCTCATGAGCATCAGCTCCTCCCGGGTCCCGTACGCGAGCACGGCCGGGATCTCGGCCTGGCCGAGGGCGACGTACGCCTCCAGCCGGCCCTGTCCGCACACCAGGTCGTACCGCGGCTCCCCGTCCTTCGGTTCGGCGACCGCCAGGGTGACCGGCCGCTTGAGCCCGATCCGGGCGATGTTGGCGGTGATCTGGGCGAACTTCGCCTTCCCCCGGGACCGGGGGTTGAGCACGTTGATCTGCCCGACCGGGACGTGCCGGATGCGGGGGTCGAACCTCACGGTCATGCGGGAACCTCGATGCGCCGCCGCCCGGCGAGGGCGGCGAACTGGTCCAGGGAGTCGAACTGGTACGTGTCGAGCCGCGCCCCGTTCGTCTCGCACAGCAGCAGCCGCGGGGCGTCGATGTCCATCAGCGGGAAGAGGTAGTAGTCGGCCGGGCGGGCGTTGGCGGCGTCCAGCCGGGCCAGCACGGTGATGTCCGGGACCACCGGCCGGTCGAGCCGGACGACCCACCGGGCCGCCCCGCCGGGGGTGTGCCGGCACCGGGACAGGACGACCGCCGCGGTGTACTCGCCGTTGATGACCAGCAGCCCGGTCCCGGCGTCCCGCTCGACGGTGGCGCCGACCCCGCCGAGCCGGCCGGTGAGGTCGGCGAGGAGCCCCGGGTACAGGGCCCGGACGGCCCGGTTGGCGTCCACGTAGGCGTAGTCCCGGGCGGGGGTCAGCCCGGCCGCCCGGAGGGCGTTCAAGAGCCCGCCGAACCGGGCCCGGTAGGCGGCGGCCGGGGGCATCGCCTCGTCGGCGTCGATGGCCCGGGCGGACACCACTCGGACAGACGCCGCCAGCCGCCGCAGGTGGGCGAGCATGTCCTCACTCGACACCCGCCGGGCCCGCTCCTCGATGATCCCCCGGGCGACGACGAAGTCCTCGGGCGGGACGAGGGGTGTGTACACCCCGTCGGCCCGGACCCACATCTCGGGCGGGTTCTCGACGTGCTTCTTCTTGAGCTTGAACGACGTGCGGTTGTAGACGTTGTTGCCGACGTACTTCTCGTTCGTCAGGAGCTGGAGGACTGTCCCCCGGGTCCACGCCCGGCCGAGATCGGTGACCAGCCCGCGGGCGTTCAGGGCGGCCGCGACCTCCGACTCGGACTGCCCGTGCCGGGCGAACTGGTCGTACACCCAGCGGACGACCGCGACCTCGTCGGGCGGGCCGGGGACGAGCACCACCCGGTCGGTCTGGAGTCCCTTCCGCTCCCCGCGGGCGAGCACGCCCTTGTGCTCCCCGGTGTGGCTGACCAGCATCCGCCGCAGCCCGTACCCCGGTGCCCCGCCCTGGCGGTAGCCCAGCTCGATCAGCCGGCACTGGCCGGCGAACACCTTGGCCGACAGCTCCCGGCTGTACTCCCCGGCCATCGCCCGCTTGACGCTCTTGATGATGGTGGCGGCCGGCCCGCCGTCGTTCTCGAACTGCTCGGCGCAGTAGTGGACGTCGATCCCCGCCCGGCGGCACAGGTACTCGTAGTACGCGCTCTCGTCGGCGTCCTGGAACCGGCCCCACCGGCTCACGTCGTATACCAGGATCGCTCGGTAGTCGGCCCGCCCGCCCTGGACGTCGGCGATCATGGCCCGGAGGGCGTCCCGGCCGCTGGCGGTCAGCCCGCTGCGGCCCTCGTCGGCGTAGGTGCGGACGACGACGAACCCGCGGCGGCGGGCGTACTCGCGGATGGCGTCCTCCTGGTTGGCGGTGGAGTACTGCTGGTGCTCGGTGGACATGCGCACGTAGTGGGCCGCCGGGACGGGGGCGGCGGGCGGCGGCCCGGCGGGGTTAGTGGGGTCGGCCATGGTGATCGGTGGGGTCGGGGATCGCGGTCAGTTCGTCGGATTATGCGGCCGCCCGGTGAGGCGGCGCGGGCGGCCGCGGTGTGATCCCGGTGAGAAGTGGCACCCAACTACGGGTCGAGCCGGAGGGCGTACCGGCCGGGGGCGGACCCGTCGATGGCGGCGGCGAGGTCGGCCATGCCGGCGTCCCGGAGCTTCTGCCGGAGGACCTTCACCGTGACACGGATCACGCTGTCGGACCGGACGGCCCCGTCCCAGACGTCGGCGAGCAGGTCGTCGTGCGTGACGTAGTAGCCTGGGCGGCGGGCGAGCCGGGCGAGGAGGCGGAACGGCAGTGTGTGGCCGAGGTAGCAGGTGCGGCCGCGGAAGGTGACGGTCAGCCGGGCGTCGTCGATCACCGGCCTACGGTCATCGCCCGGCGGGTCGGGCGGCGGGGAATGGCGGGCGAGGTAGTCGAGCGGGGCGAGGGCGAGCTCGTCGGCCAGGAGGGCGTACGTCTCCTCCATCAGCCGGAGGGTGGCGGCGTGTGCCTCGGCCAGGGTGCGGAGGGTGATGCGGAGCGATTCGCGGCGGTCGGCGTTCATGGCCCGGGCCCGTGGTGCGGGTGAGCGGGCCCGCCGGGGCTGGCTCCAGCACGCGACGGCGGGATCCCGCGATTCCGTCGGCTCCGCGGCCCGCCCCACCTGGCCCGGACTGTTTGGGGCGAGCATGACCACCCGGCGCGACTACATTCCGTGACTTCGCCGACGCCGGCTGAAGCGACCGTGCGCGGGCAACCCGGTCTTCACCACTCGGCTCGGTCAGGGTCGGCGCGAGGAGTTGTTCGGGGCGCGAATCCGGGGTCGTCGAGTTGCCCACCCCAGCCAGTTCCGCATCCGTTTTCCGCTACCGAGGTAGTAGCCATGCCCCTGGTGGTGGCATGCTTGAGCCCCACCCCAGGCAGTGTGCCATTACTTCTGGGGAGACAATGCCTGTTCACCCCACGTCACGGGAGCCCGCCGTGAAACCCGCGCCCCCATTGATCAATACCCCCGACGGCTTTCAGCTCCGGCCCTACCAACTCCAATCCGTCGATGACCTTCAGGCAGAGTTCGCCTTCGGTAAGTCGGCGGTGCTGCTGGTGGCCCCGACCGGCTCCGGTAAGACGGCCGTCGGGTGCCACTTCGTCAAACAGGCGGTGGACCAGGGGCGGCGGTGCCTGTGGATCGCCCACCGGGCCGAGTTGATCCGGCAGGCGTCACAGCGGCTGGCCCAGGACTACCGGGTCCGCCACGGGCTGATCGTGGCCGGCACGTCGGCGTACGACCCCCGCCTCCCGGTGCAGATCGCCAGCGTCCAGACACTGGCCCGCCGGGAGCCGGTCGGGTCGGTCGGGCTGCTTGTGATCGACGAGGCGCACCACGCGACCGCCGCGACGTACCTGCGGGTGATCGAGAGCCACCCGGACGCTCTCGTCCTCGGCCTGACGGCCACCCCGTGGCGGCTGACCGGGCGCCAGCTCGGGTCCCTGTTCGACGGCATCGTGGCAGTCGCCAACTACCCGTTCCTGATCCGGCAGGGGTATCTGGTCCGGCCGCGGGTCTTCGTCCCCGAGTCGCTCCCCGACTTCGGCGCGGTCCGCATGCTCGGCGGGGACTTCGACGAGGACCAGGCCGGGGCGATCATGGTCCGGCCGCAGCTCGTGGGGGACGTCGTCGAGCAGTGGCGGAAGCACGCTGCCGGCGGGGGGCCCCGGTCCACCATCGTCTTCGCCTGCACCGTCGCGCACTCCCGGCAGCTCGTCGGCCGGTTCCGGGAAGCCGGGGTGCCCGCCGAGCACCTGGACGGCTTCACCCCGGACCGCGAGCGGGAGGCGATGCTGGAGCGCCTCGCGCGGGGGGAGATCCGGGTCGTCAGCAACGTGATGATCCTGTCCGAGGGGTTCGACTGCCCGCGGGTCTCGTGCGTCGTGGTGGCCCGGCCGACGGCGAGTCGGACCCTGTACCTGCAAATGGTCGGGCGGGCGCTCCGGCCGTGTCCGGAAATCGGGAAGCGGGACTGCGTCATCCTCGACCACGCCGGCAACACACTCCGGCACGGGCTGGTGTCCGAGATCACGAGCTACGAGCTGGACACCGGGGACACCCTCGACCCGGCCGCCGGGCCGCGGGCGGCGTGTAAGGAGTGCCCGTCCTGCCACGCCGTCGTCGGGTGGAAGGCCCCCGTCTGCCCGGAGTGCGGGTATTCGTTCGCGGACGGCCGGCGGCTCCCGCTGGCCGGGGACGGCGAACTGGTGGAGTACCCCGACCCCGTCGCCGCGCCGGCCGGTGTCGGGAGCGAACCGGCGGCCGGTCCCCGACCCGGACCCCGCCCCACGCCGCCGGAAGCCGTATCCCCGCCCCCGGCCGCACCGGCCCAACGACTCCCGGCATGGTTCGACGGTTACCTGCACGCGATCCGGCGGGCCGCCTCCCAGGAGCGGGCGGCCCAGTTCAAACTGTTGCAGCGGTCGCTCGCATCGGCGACCGCCGCCGAGCGCAGGGCCTGCGTCGAGGCGGGGTTGCTGTCCGGGCGGCCCGACGAGTGGCTCGACGCGATGGCGGGTGCGGGCCTGCTCGGCGCCCTCGGGTTGGGGTGCGTGGCCGCGGTCCGGACCGTTGCGATCCCCGGATACAAGGGGCCGACGTACTACGAGCGGACTAAGCGGGCGGTCCGCACCGCACCGCCCGAGTTGGGACTTCGGCTGGGCGCACTCCTCTTCGCCGCCGGCGTGCCGGACCTGGTAGACCAGGCGGTCCGGCGCGGGTTCAAGGTGGTCCGGGGCTACGCGCCGCGGAGCGCGGAGGCGGCGAAGAGGGCGCTCCCCCGGGTCGGGGTCACCGGGGAGCAACTGGAAGCCGTGGTCGAGTTGGTCCGCGAGCACGAGTACATCTTCGACCAGATCCAAAACGCGGGGAAAGACGCGCCGGTGGGTAAGCTGTGCGACCGGCTCCGGAAGCGGCTCGGCCCACTCTGGAAGGAACACCTGCGGCTGGCGGAAGCGCTCTGGGACGGCCCGGTGCTGGCGTGGCTCCGGCGGCACTCGGCCGAGCTCGCCCGGGCCATCGGTGCCGCCGAGGAGAAGTTGTGCGAGGTCCGGCCGGAAGACACCTGCCCCGTTGACGGCCGGGCGCTCCTGGACCAGTACCAACTGCCCCCCGGCCCCTGGGTGCGGGTGATGAAGCACGAGATCGGCCAGTGGTGCCTCACCAACCCCCACCGGGCCCAGGACCCCGCCGCCGTGCGCGAGGCGGCGGACGCCGTCTTCGCGTACTACCGGCAGGCCAGCCCGCTCTTCAACCTCGACCTCCCCTTCCTTCACGACGACCGGGCGGGCGAGGCGCCAGCCGACCCGGACCCGCTCGGCGTCCGCCCCCTCCTCTCCGAGGCCGCCGCCCTCAAAACGGGCGAAGTCGCGGGCTGGGCCGTGGGCTATCGGAGGAAAGCCGTCGTGGCGGTGGTCGGGGCGGTCTCGAAAGCGACGAACGGCCGCCCGACGTGCCGGGGGGTGCTCGACTACGTGGCCCGGGTGGCGGCCGAGTTATCGGACGTCAGGCTCGGGGAACTCTTCCGGGCACTCGTGTCGCCCGACCGCACGCCGCGAGAGGTCGCGGAGGCGGTCCGTCGAAACCGGGCCGGGTTGACCGAACTGGTTCGCACCACCGCCCGGCAGGCGACGAAGGGCGCGCGGGTCCAGCTGGCCCGGGCCCTCCGCGACTGCGGGCACTTCGACGAGGCCCTCGCTGTGGCCGCGGACGCGGCGCGTCACTTCGGGACCGACACGTCCCTCGACCGGCTCCTGACCGGGCTCAGGAAGTACTGCTCAAACCCCGACGGAGTAACCCCCACTAACCCGGATCGGCCGGGGTAGCGCACGGGTTGGCCCGGGCGAGCCGACGGTCCGCGACCCGGCACACCCGACACGGTTGCCGATTGTCGGCGCGTGTGATTTATTTGGGGCGTCAGGTTCGCAACCACGCGAGGCGGCCCACGGGGCGTCAGGGCCGCCGGTGGAGCGAGGGGTGGCTGCACGAACTGACCAGGGTGGCCTCCGACGGCCGGGGTGACCCCCGCCGCCGACCTCTGGCACCGGCCGGTGTGGTGGCTCTCGATAGACCCCCCGGAGAGCTGACCGTCCGAGGCGGCGAAATCGAACCGGCACCCCGGGACGTCAGCCACCCGTTCCGGTCCGGGGCGACGGGCTCGTCGGCGGCTCATGGGACCTACCCCGGTGATATTGCCGTAGGAACAGGCCATGCCTCGGAGAAGAACGAAACGGCCGGGCCCCCGACGCAAGCCGGAACTGCTCGTGGCGACGATCCTCGGCTGGGCGGACGCCCATCACCGGGCGCGGGGCCGGTGGCCGACCGCCGAGAGCGGCCGGGTCCAGGAGAGCCCCTGGGAAACCTGGAACGGGGTGGACGCGGCGCTGCGGCGGGGGGTGGCGGAGCCTGCCCGGCGGCTCGTCACTCGCCCGGGTGCTGGCCGAGCACCGCGGGGTCCGCAACCTGGCCGCCCTGCCGCCCCTGTCCGTCCCGCAGATCCTGGGGTGGGCCGACGCACACAAGCAGGGCGCCGGGGAATGGCCGACACGGGAGTCCGGTGCCGTCCCCGCCGCGGAGGGCGAGACCTGGGGTGCGGTGGACGCCGCCCTGAGTAACGGGGGCCGCGGGTTCCCCGGCGGGTCGTCCCTGGCACGAGTGCTGGCCGAGCACCGGGGCGTGCGGAACCCCAAGGGATTGCCCGAACTCAGCGTCGAACAGATCCTGTCGTGGGCCGATCAGTTCGCCGCGCGGGCCGGGCGCTGGCCGCAGAAGACGGACGGACCCATCCCGGGGCCTGCGGACGAAACCTGGGGCGCCGTGGATGACGCCCTGCGAAGCGGGGCCCGCGGCCTGCCTTCGGACTCTTCGCTGGCCCGGCTGCTGGCCGAGTACCGGAACGCCCGCAACCACTTGGGCCTATCGCCGTACACGACCGAGCAGATCCTCGATTGGGCCGACGCCCACTTCCGGCGGTTCGGGGCGTGGCCGACCAGCGGGTCCGGTCCCGTCGCCGACGCCCCCGGCGAAACGTGGCTGGCCGTCCAGCACGCGCTGGCCGGCGGCGGCCGCGGGCTGCCGGGCGGGTCATCGCTCGCAGGCCTGCTAGCCGAGCGCCGGGGCCGGCCGAACCACATGGCCCTGCCCCCGCTGGGCGTGGGGCAGATTCTGGCCTGGGCAGACGCTCATCACCGGCGGACCGGGGCGTGGCCGAACTGTTACTCGGGACCCGTCGAGGGGGCCCAGGGGGAGACGTGGCGGAAGGTCCACAATGCCCTCTACGCCGGGCAGCGGGGCCTGCCGGGCGGATCGTCGTTGGCCCGGCTGCTGGCCGAACACCGGAACGCCCGCTACCTGCGGGCCCTTCCCGGGCTGAGCGTCCGGCAGATCCTCGACTGGGCCGACGAGCACGTCCGGCGGACGGGAAGCTGGCCGAGGCACACGTCAGGGGCCGTTGGGGTGGCACCCGGTGAGACCTGGGCGGCCGTTGAAGCCGCCTTGCGGCGTGGCCTCCGCGGCCTCCCCGGGGGCTCCTCGCTCTTCCGCCTGTTGAAACATCATTGCCCGAAACCGGACCAGAGTCCCCCGCGCCGGGAACGGGACGCTACGGACAGAGCTGGATAGGCGAGGATGAGATCGGAACGGCACACTTTCCAAGGCTGTGGGACCACTACTTACCAGACCGAGCTGGGATCGGCCCCGGTCGAGTTCATCGACGGACTGATCCGCTCGGCTCGCTGACCGCCGGCGGGCATGGTCCGGGGCGGGGACAGGCGGCGACGTCAGCCGGGGAGGCGTTAGCACCTGCGCTGGCCCGCGGACCGCAACACAGTCCGCGGGCCGAACGCGCCGCCCCCGAATGCGGGATTCCGCACCAGGGCGCGGCACCCGTCGAGTTGGCGAGGTATGACCCGGCCCTGCATGAAGTAGGAGAAGCGGTACGGATCGGGGCGGGCGCTCGCGACGAGGTCCCACTTCGATTAGTTGCCCTCGGCCGGATCGCTCGATTGTCCGCGAACGACGGGAACGCCACCGCACCCCGCCTTCTCCAGGAGCTGCTCCACTTCGGCCTCGTATCCCGGTGCAGACTCGGGGCTGACTACGACCTCAAGGATCGTGGCGGCGAGGCTCATCGGAAGATGAAACCCAGGAACTTTCTTGCTCCGAACCTCCTTGGATATCCGCTTGATCTCTTCCGCCTTCGGCACGCTGGCCTCAAGATAGGCTTCCACCCGTTCCCGATGGAAGTCCGGCCCCTCGTTGGTGAAGGGGCCAAACACCTTCCTGAAGTAGGCCACCGCATCCTCTTGGGAATCGAATGCCAACCGCTCGTTCATGTTGAACGTTACGCGCTTCGAGACGGTGAAATTGATACCTGCCAACGCCGGCGACCGGGCGTAGAACCTGACCTCTCTCTGGTGGCGGTACTTGCTTCGAACAAGCGAGAGGATGCCTTTGGCACCGTCGTTCAGTGTGAAGTAAACCCCATGGCTCACGTAGCCGACTTGGCAGACATCGGGTCGAGCGGCCTCAGGTCGGTTCTGAGCGCCAAGCAATGCCGCCTTGACCAGTCCGACCGTAGACCGCAGAGCTACACCGTCCTTGCTTTGCTTCTTTGCATGCCGGCCCGAGAACCACCACATCTTCGGGTCTACGCTCTCGTTCATCTGCCAGCACGAAGCCCCGTAAAGATCGGCGGCGGCCTCGATGGCGTCGTACAGATGCTCGTTGCTGAGCGACAGGTAGAGTTCGCGAAGAGCGGTCGCTTCCTTCTTACTCAACCCCTTCTTCTTGATCACTTTCTCGATGTACCTCTCCCTCTGCCTGCTCCGGGCGGGGAGCTTTCCCTCGAAGCGGTCTCGAAATGACCAAGGGTATCCAAACCAGAGTTGCCCCGGAGGCTGGAGCACGCCACCGCCCCGGGTGCTGATCCCCCACGTTGCATGGGCTGCGAACGGCTCAAGCATCGCGGCGAATTTCGTGGCGTTCATGTATCGCCAGATCACGGTTTCCGGCTCGGGGGACCTGGGATCGGTGCTTGCCACAGTCATCGGCTCTCTCCGGCTCTGGTGCCAAGCTTACCTCGGGCTGCCCACGCCAAGGTTGAACAGGTGCGGGCGCTGCGGCCCCGGCAGTACCCGCGGCGGGTCTTCCTGCTGGGGCCGCTGCACGACACCGACTTCCGGAAGGACACGCCCGGGGGATGTTCGGGAGCAAGTGGTAATTCGACGTCGGCCCCTTTCAGGTCGGCGGGCGTAGAAGAGCTGGCGGCCAGGCTCCGCGAACTGACGTGGTCACAGGTCCGAAGCCTGAAAGACCTCGGCGGCTGAACACTTGCGGACGCTGGTAACAAGTAGCCGGTGGGCGAGCACGGCCCCAGTAGCGTGAGGAGCGTAGGCGCGTCATGGCACGAGTCACATGTCCCGCAGAAGCCGCGCGGAGCGAACACTGGCTGCGGGTCCTGGTGAACGAGCACCCGGGACTTCTCGCGACCCGGACGGCCGACGCGCTCGGCTGGCCGGCCGGAGAGACACCCACCTGGCTCTCCCCGGTCGCGGCGGACGACCATGCCGAGTACCGCGACGAGTGCTTCCTCGCCCGGCTCGGGATTCAGGCACCGGCGGTCCCCCTCGACCAGTTCTGGCCGCGGAAGGGACCGCAGTGGGACGGGCTGGGGACCGCCACGGGCGGCCGTCCGATCCTGATCGAGGCGAAGGCCCACGTCGAGGAGACGGTCACGAGCCCGTGTGCGGCCGGCGGGCGGTCGCTGACGCTGATCCAGCAGTCCCTGACCCGGCTCAAGGCGTTCCTCGGTTCCGGCTCGCCGCACGACTGGTCCCGCCTGTACTACCAGTACACGAACCGCCTCGCCCACCTGTACTACCTGCGGGAGCTGAACCGGATCGACGCCTACCTCGTGCTCGTCTACTTCTGCCACGCCCCCGACGTGCCGCGGCCCGTCAGCGAGGACGAGTGGCGGGGGGCCATCCGCCTCCTGAAGTGTACCTTGGGCCTCGGCCGGGCCCACCGCCTGTCCCCGTACGTCGCCGAGGTCTTCATCGACGCACGCCAGCTCGCGCCGGCTTGACCCCCGGCCGGCGCGGCCGCCCCGAACCTTGTGAGCCGGGTGGCACGCCCGGGAGTCAACCCTGCCGACACTCCCGGACCACCCGCGCCAGCGTCGTTCCCCCGGGTAATCCCCGCCGGCCCTTCTGCAGGGCGTTCGCCACGGCCCCCCACGTCTCACCCGGCACACCCGGGATCGGGCCCGACAGGGCCGTCGGCCACCGGCCGGTCAGGCCGTGGTGCGCCCGCACCCACCCCCGGATGTTCTCCAGGGTGAGCGGCGGCACGACTGCGGGGTTCCGCCGGCCGCACTCCCGGGCGAGCAACCGGGCCAGGGTGTCGCCCCCGGGGAGCCCGCGCAGCCCGCCGGCGAGGGCGGCCTGGACGGCAGCCCAGGTCTCACCGGGGGCGTCCGGGATCGGGCCGGAGTGCACTGTCGGCCACTTTCCGGTCCGGGCCTTGTGAGCCTCGGCCCACCCCGTGATCTGCCCCACCGCTAGCGGGGGGAGTTCGGCCTTGTTCCTCACGCCCCGGTGGCGGGCGAGGAACTTCGCGAGCGAGTCGCCGCCGGTTAGCCCCCGACTGCCCTTGATGAGGGCGTTCTCGACCCCGCCCCAGGTCTCCGCGGGGGCGGCGAGGACCGGCCCGGCATCGTGCCGCGGGTAGTGCCCGGTACGCCGGCGGTGGTCGTCGGCCCAGGCCAGGATCAGCGCCGCGGTCAGGGGCGGGACGGCCATGTGGTTCCGGACCCCGCGGTGCTGTTCGAGCAGCCGGGGCAGGCTGCCTCCCCCGGGAAGGCCCCGCTTCCCGCGGACCAGGGCCGAGTGGATCGCCGTCCAGGTCGTGCCCCGCGGGGCACCCGGGATCTGGGTCGAGTCGTGCGGGTCGGGCCAGTCGCCAGTCCGGCGGTGGTGGACGTCGGCCCAGCCGAGGATCTCGGGGACGGTGATGCCCGGCGGCAGGTTGTGGTGCGGCCGGCCGCGATGTTCCAGCAGGAGCTTGGCCAGCGTCGTGCCGCCGGGCAGGCCCCGGTGCCCGAAGGCCAGGGCGGCGTCGATCGCGCCCCACTTCTCGTCCGCCGTCCCGGCGACGGGGCCGTCCTCGTTGGTCGGCCACCGGCCGTGGGCCCGGTGGAACTCGTCGCACCAGCGGAGGATCTGGGCGACGGTGTGCGGCGGCTTCGTGGCCCGGGGGCGGATCGGGAGCTTGGGCGGGCGCATCGGAGTACCGGGGTTTCCCAGGCAGAATCCCGCTTCGGTTCGGGCCTCGGATGTGGAATCCGCCAGGCGCCGGCAACGGACAACAGGTGCGGGAAAGATTGGGTGGGGGTTGTGTCGCCGTGAAGGACCGATCAGCCGCCGGGGAGGCCGGTCAGTGGCCGAAACTCCGCACGACGATCCGCCGGTCCAGCGGGTAGGTCGGGCGGGCCTCCTGCTCGGCGTACTGCTCTAGTTCCGTCAGCTTGGCCGGGTCGATCCGGCTCTCGGCCCGCATCACGAACCAACTCACGTCCTCGCTGTACGGCTCGCTCGTCAGCGACCCCTCGTAGTGGAACCAGTTCGTCAGGTCGGGGCTCTTCCCGTCCGGCCCCCTCGGAAAGAAGTCGAGCGGGTTGATCTCGGCCTCGCCCCCGGCGTCCCCGGCCCGGAACTTCCGCAGCGACGACCCGGCCCTGGCCCGGTCCCGCAGGACCTCGTTGAACCGCTCCAGCCCGCCGCCCGGCACCGCCCCGGCCGCCTCGTGGTACAGGATGCCGACGACCACCTTCGGGTCGGCCAGGGTCATCCCCTGGCGGGCGTGGACCAGATGCCCGGCGAGAAGCTGGCCGCTCCCGCGCCACCGTCATCCCCTGGCGGGCGTGGACCAGATGCACTTCGTAGTCCCGCTGCCCGGCCGTGTCGATGACGTGCTCGGACCCGAAGTGGATGTGGACCCGGCGCAACTCGTACACGTCGCCCCGGAAGAGAACGGCCGGGTACGGCGGCTTATCGAGTTCAAAGTTGCCGTGGCTCGGGTGCAGGCCGACGAAGTGGCCGTGGTACTTGTCGTCCTTGTACTCGATGCGGAACACGTCCTCCGGCCTCGCAAGCCGGAACGCCTCGCCGGTGACGAGCCTGACCGGCGACTGCCGAGTACCGATGACGGGCATCAGGTTCACTCCGGGGCGGTGGCCGCCGCCCCAAAAAGGGCGGGCGGCGAGGGCGATTCTACCACGGCCCGGCTGACAGGTTGTTCGCCCGCCCGTTATTTCCCCGGCAGCGTGTCCACGAACCTCTTCGCCCGCTCGATCCAGTCCGCCAACCGGGCGTCGTCCTCGATGCCTTCCGGCTCGACCAGCACCCAGTTCCGCATCGGCCGGCCGGTGATGTCGAACGCCCGGACGTGCGCCTCCCGCAGCGCCGCCTCCCCCTCGCGGGGGCCGAGGCGGGCGACGAGGGAGTCCTTCCAGACCCCGACGAGCAGGTTGCCGTTGAGTAGGAAGCAGACGCCGCCGAACATCTTCTTCTCCCCAACGCCCTTCGTCCGGGACAGTGCGTCTCGGATGCGAGCGGCGAGGGACTTGTCAAAGGCCATAGCCCGCTCCTGCCCCACCAGCGACGGTGGGTTGCCGACGAAGACGGCCGGGGACGCGAGTCGGCGGGGGGATCGGGCGGGAGGCCGTTCCCGCCCGGGGTGAAAGGTACGGCGGCGCGTCCCCCTTCCCTTTCGGCTTTGCCGGCCGCAATGGTCAGGGAATCTGGTGTGGGCCCAGGCTTACCGCAACACCCGCCTCCGGCAACGAGCGGTCCGCCCGACCCATCTTGACTGTATTGCGGTGTGCAATACATAATGCGGGGGAGGTTCCCATGGCCAGGTCCCGCGCGAACGGCTCGCCCCGCCCCCCCAGCCCGCTCATGGTCCGGCTCGACGAGGAGGGCAAGGACGTCCTCGCCCGGGCCGCCGGGCTCCGGCGGATCAGTGTCAGCGACTACGTCCGCCAGGTGACCGTCGCCCAGGCCCGCAAGGAGGTCGAGGCGGCCGAGGACCGGACTATCGCCCTGACCCCCGACGAGCAGCTCGCCTTCTGGACCGCCCTGAGCGAGCCGGCGAAGCTCACCCCGGCCCAGAAGCGGCTCGGCCGGCTGATGCGGGGTGAGGGGTGAGCGGCGTCCACTTCCCCGACGGGTTCCGGCTGGAGCGACTCGCGAAGGCCCACCCCCGGAAGGCGTTCGCCAGCGGGACCGCGCCGGTGGACGACTGGCTGCACGCGAAGGCGCTGCAGAACCAGGATAAGCACCTGTCGGTGACCAAGGTGTTGCTGGACGAGACCGGGGCCGTCGCCGGGTACTACACCCTGGCCACCGGGCAGGTGGACTTCGGCGACCTGCCGGCGGACGTGGCCAAGAAGCTGCCCCGGCGGATGCTCCCGGTCGCCGTCCTCGCGTGGCTCGGGGTGGCCGCCGACCGGCAGGGTCAGGGGCTGGGCCGGTTGCTGCTCGCCCAGGCGCTGCGGGACTGCCACGAGGCCGGCCGGACGTTCGCCTTCATCGCCGTGATCCTCGACTGCATCGACGACGCCGCAAAAGCGTTCTACCGGCACTTCGACTTCGCCGAGTTGCCGGGGCACCCGTACCGGCTGTTCCTCACGGCCGCCCAACTCGACGCGATGATGACCGGATAACAGACGGCGAGCCGGGTGTCGATCTTCATGTGGCAGTGGCTGGTCGTGGCTGCAGCGGCAGTGTGCGTTCAGACAGCCCAGTCGTCACGATCAACTTCGGAGTGGGCAGAGTATGCTGGCGACGGTCATGCTGGACGCTTACGGGCCGGACGACAAAGCCGCTATGGCAGGGGCGATTGAGCGCCTCTGCCACCCGCCGGGCCAACGGGTGTTCTCTCGCGTGGGAATCTACTGCTACTGGGACTTCGACAGCCGCGACGTGCTCTACATCGGGCTGAGCGGCGACTTATACAAGCGGTTCCGCCAGCACAACGGGCTGATCGCTTGCGAGACGAGTTGCTGCAAGCGCCAGATGATCGAAGACCACTTCTGCAAGACAAACCGGATCGGCCTGTCACTTCTCCTCCAGTCGAAAATGCAGGACGACGGGGTACTGGCGCCTTTCGAGGACTGGACGCTTGAGGAGATGGTGGGGGTGAGTGACGAGCTGAAGAACGTGCAATTCGCCGAGGGGAAACCTCATCGACGCGCACGTCCGGCGCTACGGCCGGCGACCGCCGTGGAACGGAAATAGCGCTAGCAAGGAAGGCCACGGTGCACCGACCGTCCTGCGGGGTTCAGGGTTCATGGCCAGCCTCCTGGCGGATGTGACTGGCAGGCCGCCCAAAGCCCCGTCTTTCGACATCCTGACTGACCTCGTGGGCACGTCGCTTTCTCCGCTCGTCGCGCGGAACACGGTCAGGGAGTTGTTCGACAAAGAATGGAACGAGATCACGGAAGACGTGATGCACGGCATCCGCATGATGATGATCGACCTGGGGGTGAGTTACGAGCAGGCTGCGGCGGTCCACAAGCAGCAGCCACAGGGCGAGTACGTGGAGTGGATCGAGGAAGAGAGCTATTTGGCCAGAGTGCCGAGAATCTTCGCCTAGCGCCTTAAACAGCGCGCAACCCCTCCTCTGGATTCCGGTCGAGACTCTTGCCCGAGGTCGAAAGGTTGCTCAGTGTGGTGGAGATCACCGGAGTAAACCGGGTCTCACGGCCGGGCACCGGACAGGAGCGACGAACTTCACGTCGTTGCCGTCGAGACGCACCCTTGCAGGGCACTACTCACGACTACTCACTTGCCCCGAGACTACTCACGTTTTCTGCTGGTTTTTGCACGCCGTTGCAGGGACTTGCACGACCCCCGGCGAGCGGCTATAGTGCCGGATGTCTGAGGGGCTCAACACCTTGCAGCGAGTCGGACGGCTGGCTTCGGGACCAAGAGGTCGCAGGTTCGAATCCTGTCAGCCCGACTGTGTTTTAAGTACTTCTCGCCGAAGCAGTTACGTTACCTCCCGATGGTCGGGAGTGCGGCACGAAACCTGGATGCGAAACGGTACATGTACCGTTTTCGGTCCCGATTCGGAGCCGCAACCCGTGAACACTTCCGTCCGCAAGCAACCCGCTTACCGCCTCCACAAGGCCCGCAACTGTGCGGTCGTGACCATCAACGGTCGCAACCACTACCTCGGTGCGTGGCAGTCCCCCGAGAGTCACGAGAAGTACGCCCGGCTCATCGCCGAGTGGTCCCGCAACAACGGGGCACTCCCGGCCAACGTTCCCGCCCAGGCCGGGCCACTCACCGCCAGCGAACTCGTCCTCGCCTACTTCCGACACGCCCAGGTCCGCTACGTCAAGCACGGCAAACAGACCAGCGAGGTCGGGTGCATCCGTCAAGCCCTCCGTCCGGTCCGGCGGCTGTACGGCTCTACCCCGGCGGCCGACTTCGGCCCGCGGGCGTTGAAGGACGTCCGCCAGGCGTTGATCGACGGCGGCCGGGCACGTACGTCCATCAACAAGGACGTCGACCGCGTGAAGCGGATGTTCCGGTGGGCGGTTGAAGAGGAACTCCTGCCCGGGTCGGTGTACGAACGACTGCGGGCCGTCCGCGGTCTGGGCCGAGGGCAAACCGCGGCCCGCGAGTCGGACAAGGTCGCACCGGTTCCGGTAGAAGACGTGGAGGCCGTGCTCCCACACCTACCGCCGCCCGTCGCGGCGATGGTGCGGCTCCAGCTCCTGACCGGCACCCGCCCGCAGGAAGTGATCTGCCTCAAGCCGTGCGAGGTGGTCGATCGCGGGGACGGCGTCTGGCTGTACACGCCTTCGACGCACAAGACCGAGCACCACGGCCGGGACAAGGTGGTCGTGCTCGGCCCCAAGGCCCAGGAGGTGCTCCGGCCGTGGCTCGACCGCGACCCGAACGGGTACTGCTTCGTCCCGGCGGAGTCGGTCGCCTGGAAGGTGGCCCGGCTGCGAAAGGGGCGGGCGATGAGCAAGACCTGGAAACCGCCCGAGGGGCTGAACCCGCGGTACACGCGGTACAGTTACCGGCTGGCCATCCAGCGGGCGTGCGTCCGGGCGAAGGTGACGCTCTGGTCGCCGAACCAGTTGCGGCACACGCGGGCGACCCAGATCCGGGCGGCGTTCGGGTCCATTGAGGCGGCGAAGGCCGTGCTCGGGCACACCGACACACGCGTCACCGAGATCTACGCCGAGCGGGATCTCGGGCTGGCCGCGAAGGTGATGAAGGAGATCGGGTGATTCGCTGGGAGTGGGGAGTGGGAGCGTCGGGACAGACCGCGGTCACGGTCGGGTTCGATACAATGATCGCGATTATTCTGACCTCCCACTCTCGTCCTCATTTGGAGGGTACTCATGAGTGACAAGCCAAATCCCACGCCCGACGCGGTTGAACATCTCGTGACCGTGAACATGGCTGAATTCTCCTCCGGCACCCGTGAGTTCGTAAAAGCGATCCTCGCGGTCGCGGAAGGGGTCTTTGGTAAGGGATCGGCGAAAACGCTGGCGGGGAGTGGCAGCGTGTCGGTCGAGGCGAAGGTGATCGCCAAGGTCGTTCCCCGCACAACCGGGAAAGTCGAGCACGTCATCATCGGTGTATCGAGCGACTACTGCCCCGAAACTTGGGCGGGGCTGCCCACCGCGTTCGACGGCCCGCTTCTGGTCATCGACAGCCCGTTCCACTTCTACCTGCTTCCGGCCGACCGGCGGGAGGCGGAGGACACGGCCGGTCGTGTGTTCCGTGATCTGAAGACCCGACTGCCGGCCGGCGACTGAGCGGTCGGGAGAGAAACTTCACGGCTTGTCACGGGCCGCTTCGAGTTCGTCGCAGAGGGTACGAAGTCGGCCGAGGAACACTTCGGCGTCCTGGAGCAGACTGCGGGCGGTGCAGAGCAGGTCGTGCACGGCGGGGCTGCACGCGTCCCCGGGGGCGACCATCTCCGGCTCCACGCCGCTGAAGCGGAACCCGGCCTGCACGCGGTACGCCTGCACCGTCTTGTCGAAGAAGATCGGGATCCCCGCCAGCGTGAGCGTCTCCACGTCGCGGAAGATGGTCCGCACGGAGCACTCGATCTCGCTGGCCAGGGCCTCCGGCCCCCACCGCCCGTTGCCCAGCACGAGACGGGCGATCCGGATCAGCCGTGCGAACTTCGCACACTGACGGGCACGACGGTCCGCGTCTGAGCGTTCCTTGGCCATCCGACCGGATCCCCGAACGGGTTACGTCCGGGCATCATCTCGGGGCCGAGTGCCAGCTAACGGGTCAGTATTCCGAAGTGACCCACAGCGGTCACCGCGAAATGGATCATGTCCGGCACGCTCCGCGGAGGTCACGCTGATCGACCCGCGGCGGCACCGGAGCGATGCCATGACCGCGACCCCTCCTTCCCCGTCGGTTCCAACTTCGACGACATTCCGGGGGTGGATGGATTCGCTGAACGCCCCACGCGGGGCTCAAGCCGAGTGGCCCTGGCTCCTGCGGGAGATGCTGGCTGCCGAATACTCCCGCCAGCGGGAACTCGGCTTCTGCTACTCCGGTGAAGTGTTCAAGGACCGGGATGGGGATTACCCGCACACCGCCGTCTTGCCCGAGAAGAAGGCCGTGAAGGATCTGTACCACGCCTGTCGGCTGACCTCGGGTGGCGTGTTCCGGATCGGGCAGGAACCGTACTGGCTGCTCGGGTACGAGTGGCCGAACCAGGGTGGCGACCAGGAAAAGGGTCGGCGTGCGGATCTCGTCGGGCTGAACGGCGACGGCGGGCTCGTCGTCTTCGAGTGCAAACTCGCGAACAATTCCTACGGCCCGTTCGCGGCGGTCCTGGAGGGGCTGGACTACCTGGCCTGTCTGACGACCGATGCCAACTTCCTCAAGGTTCGGGGCGGATTTGCTACCTGGACCGCCAAACCCGGAGTGATCATTCCGGACCGGTTTCGAGAGCGGTCCCCGTCCCAGACGGCGAGGCACGAAGTCATCGTGCTCGCCCCGCCCGAGTACTACGGCCTGTACTCCCGCAGCGAGCGGGGGGCGGGGTGGCAGGCGTTTGCTGCGTTGCCAACTTCGACGGGTTCGCTGACGATCCGGTTCGCCGCTTCCGATTTCACCACGCCGGTGGGGACCTGGGTGACCGGTTGACGGTCAGGCCGCGTCGAGCCACCGGATGATCCGGGCGTGGCGGTAGCGGCCCGACTTGCCCGCGATGTCGTGCCCGCCGATCAGTGCCTTGCGACCGAGGTAGTCGGGGTTCAGCGTTGGGGTGCCTTCTCCCGTCACGGTCATCCGCTGGCGTTCGTCGTCGGTCCAGTTGCTCACCCAGGCGATGGGGCGGGTGCTTCCACTCGGATCGGCGACCGAGAACTCCACGGCTCCGACGAGGTGGGCGTTCCCCCGACCCGCCGAGCCGAGTTTGAACCCGCTCACGACCGCCTCGACCTCGACCGCCCGCTTCCGCTTGAGCCAGTGCCGGACCCGCTTACCCGATTCGTACCGGCCGTCGAGCCGTTTCCACACGGTCCCCTCGTTGCCCTCGGCGAGCACCAGCTCGTGGAGGAGGGCCTTCTCAGCGGTGTGCGTTTCGACCAAGTCCAGGTGCGGGTTGTCCGCGAGCAGGAAGGTGTCATCCAGGACCGCGAGCCGCTCCCGCAGGGGGCGGTGCGTGACGTCCGTGCCGCGGTACCTCAGCACGTCGAAGGCGGCGAACCGCAGGGAACACTCCTGCCGGCCCTGGATAAACTTCGCGTTTTCGGGGCTGGTGGCGAGGACGGCGACGGCGGCCTGGAGGGCGTGCGTCGTGACCGTGTCGCCGGTGTGGATCGAGGCGACCGGGCAGAAGAGTTCGCCGTCGATGACGGTGCCGGTCAGTGCCTCGAACCCGGTCGTCAGGTGCGGCACGTTGGCCTGGAACTCCGCCAGCCGGAACGTGACCTCGCTGACCGTCCGCCCGGTGAGCCGCACGCCGTCGGCCTCGATGTGGAGCAGGCACCGGACCCCGTCGTGCTTTTCCTGAACGCACCAGCCCGACTCATCGCGTTCGAGGGCGGCCGCTTCGCGGTCATCCAGGTCGTTCCAGTCGCCGAGGAGCATCGGTTCGATCTGTTCCGGTAAACCGACGCCGGGGTGCTCGTTGGCCCAGAAGTGTTCGCGGAGGGCGAGCAGGTACGGTTCCTTCGCCGGCCGCCGCTGCGGCGGGACGACGAGCCCGAGTTGATTGCACAGGGATTGCAGGTCGGCGAGTGTCTTCGTCACGGGTCCGGTCCTCACGAGGGTCGAGTGTCCGCACTCTTAACCCTCGCGACCGGAACGAACGGGTTCGGCGAGTACGTCACGACCGACAGGCGGTCTCGAACTCGGACTGGAAGTGCGTCTTCAGCCAGGCGAGCTGGTAGCCAATGTGGGCGGCGGTCAGGGCGTTTGCCTTGCAGACCGTGCCCGGTCCGCAGCGGGCGATGAGGTCGAACACCCGCCCGGCCTCGCTCGCGTCGGTGTTGGAAGTCCCGGCCCCGGCCACGAACCGGCGTCGGAACTCGTCGATCCGGGCGTGGTCCCGTTTCCACATCGCCTTCAGAAATTCCATCGCAGCCGGGTTACCGTCAGCCGGCTGAATGCCCTTGCTGTGCAGGAAGTTACCGGCTGACGGTGCCCCTGACGCTGACGGTCCCGCATCGTCAGCGGGGACCAACATGTCGCGATGACGCCGGTTTCCGAAACGGTGAACGAGTTCCACGACCTGCTCGTGGTACAGCAACACGCCCCGCGTCTCGTCGAGAACTTCCTTCACGACGGAGTTGTTCGACCCAAGGTTCTCCTCACCCGGCCACTCCGCATTCACGGCGGTAGCGGCGGAACTGGTGGCCGCGAGAAGTGTCGCGAGATCCCGAATCCCCTCGGGTTTCCAAGCCGGAAGTCGATCCCGGATGTGACAGTCCCAGAACCCGATCACGCCGTCCGTTTCCCCGCGACGGAACACGTCCATCGTCGCTGGGTCGCTGTCCGGGATCACGTCCGGAATGGCATCGACCCCGTGTCGATCGCGGATGAGCCGGCCGACATTCGCAACAACGTCAAGTCCGGGGTGTTTCATCACCATGATGACTGCCCGTTCCGATTTCCCACCGCCGGGCGGGTGCCATTCGCGGCAAAACGCACAGTCGGGATTGTCCCGAAGGCCAGGGTCGTCGAGCCCGTGATTCGGGCGGAACTCGGCCAGAAGTTCGTCGAGTCCGCCACCGCTCACGTCGAGTTGAAGGACGGGGGCGAACGGCTGGCCGGGGTCGAGGTGCCTCTCGAAGAGGAGGCGGTGCCGGACGGGGTTCACGGGGCCGGGCACGAGCCGGTGAACGACCAGCGAACCGGCGGCCGGCCCGGCGACGACGGCTGCGTGACCGCGTGCTCTTGCGAACCGGTACAGGTCGTGGAGGGCGAGGTACAACTCGTCCAGCCCGAGCCGGTGGATCACCCCGAGTTCGTGATCGAGCCGCCCCTGCAACGCGGGGTCCAAAGACCGGCTCTCGCACCGTCGGCGGAGTCGGTCCCCGGGTTCAAGTTTCGCGTCGTCCGGGGGTTCGTCCGTTTCGGCTCGGCCGAGGAACGGAATCTGTTCCACACAATCGGATGGGGATGGCACGGGTTGCCCTCTGCACGGGATCAGACCGCACCGTCAGGTGAGATCGAACGGGACCCCGTCGGCGAGGCGGGTGACGTTCGGGAAGTGGTCCTCGAACATCTGCGGCTCGAACGTGTGGATCGGGATCACGGTCCGGGCGTTGACGGCGGTGACGAACCGGACGATGTCCGCGACGTAGGCGTGTCCGCTGACGTGGGCCCGGACGAAGTCCCCGCCCGCCTTCGCGATCTGGTCCTGCAACGCGACCCAGTCCGGGCGGGTGAGGTAGCCGGCCCAGTAGCCGTACAGGCACCGACACTGCGGCGGAAGCAGCCCGCCGAAGTCGAACCCGGTCATCGACGGGCGAAACGCCATCACGTACTTCTGGGGTTCGGCCAGGATCTCCGACAGCCCGATCCGGTCGGCCTCGAACTTCTCGCGGATGGTGGGGAGCGACCGACGCTCGAACAGGGCGTTGAAGAACACGCGGATGCCGGACTCCCGGGCCGGCTTCGGCACCTTGACCCGCCTGCCAATCAGGTGCAGGACGAACGCGGTGTAGACGTCGGCGACGAAGGTCCGGCCCGTGGCCCGTGCCGCCTTGTAAAGCGTGACGATCCGGTCCACGTCGAGCGGCGAGAACGTCGCCAGCACGAGGGCCGGAGCGGTCCGGACCAGTTCGGTGATCGTGCCCTCAAGGTCGTGCTCGGTGATCCCCTGCTCGCGGTCGCCGCCGAAGTGTGTGCCCTCGACGATCAGGGCATCAATCGTCCGCCGGCCCGCGTGCTCCAGCAGGTCGCGGGTCATCCCCGGCTTGCGGCCGTGGTCCCGGAAGTCGCCGGTGTAGAGGACGGTCTTCCCGCCGGCCTCGACCAGGAACGCGACGCTCCCGTAGACGGAGTGATCGACGGCCAGCGGCGTGACGGTGAAGTCGCCGACCCGGACGGGTTGCCCGGCGACGACCTCGCGGAACCGGGTTCGGTCGAGTTCCTTCTGCCCGCCGAACACCGCCGCGGCAAGCATCATCTTGCTCGTCCCCGCCGATGCGTACACCGGCACCTCGGCCCGCGACAGCGGGATCAGCCCCGCATGGTCGAGGTGGGCGTGACTGAGGAAGATCGCGTTCGGGGGTGAATGGTCGGTGTCGAACAGGCCGGGGACCGGCGGGATGACCCGCTCGGCCTTGAGCACCTCCGGCGGCTTGGCGAGTGCGGCCCGGGAGTCGAACGGCTCCCGGTTGCCGTCGACCAGCGGAAGCCCCAGGTCGAGCACGAGCCGGGACGTGGCGGTGGCGAGTTCGACGCACGAGCCCCCGATCTCCCTCGTCCCGCGGTGTATGGTCAGTCTCATGATTCGCCGCCTCCGGGGTCGACCGACCGGTCGTCGCGGATCACCTGTCGGGCGACGCACCCGGTGCCGAACACGGCCCCCAGTACCCCGCCGATCGCACCAACCCGCTGCTGAACATCGCTGACGCCGACGGCCGCGAGCCGCTCGCCGACGGCCGCTCCGAAACACCACCCCGCGAACCCGCCGACGGCCGCCGCGAGCGGAAGGATCAGGGCGACGCGGACGGCCCAGAGCAGGATCGTCCGCCGGTGGCAGAACCCGGGCGTGTTCATCGGCACTCTCCGTCGAGGTGGCGAATTACGAGGCTCAGCCGAACAGCTTGACCAACAGGCCGATGGCGAGGCAGGCGAGGAGGAACAACCCGGCGGCGATGTGCCCCATCCCCTCGACCCGCATGGCGAAGCCCGGGTCGTTGCGGTACATCTGTTTGGCCGCCTCGTCCATCGGCCGCACGTAGTCGGTCTTGTTGTCGTCGCTCATGAGCGAGCTCTCCGGGTCGGTAGGTGAAACGAGTCGAAGCGGCCGACGGATCGGCTTACCCCGGCGACTCGCACGGGCCGGGTGTTTGGGGTCGTGTCCGGTAGGTGGCGGCCACGCAGTTCAGCACCCCGCCGCGTCGGGCGAGGTCCGTGCAATCGAGCGATACGATGTGTGCGAACGGTAATCGGTTTTGGATGACCGCGATTGCCTCGGCGTCTGCGGACACGCCGTAGGCGGGCATCACGACCAGGTCGCCGACCCGGAGGAAGTTGACGCGGTTGCCCACGGCCGAGGGGATGCCGGCCGTCACGGTCGGGTCCACGGAGTACGGGACGCGAACGACCTCGAAGCCGTGGCGGGCGAGAACTTGATCCACACGCCGGCCGTAGCCAGGGTCAGTGTCCGCATAGTCGTTCGTCACCACAGTCCGCTCGTCCAGGAACCGGACGATGCCGTCGGCGTGCCCGATCGGGTCGCCCGGCTCCTTCGGGATGACCACGCACTCGCTCGCGTCCAGAAGTTGGTTCAACGAAGACCGAACGTATTCCCGTTTCCGTCCGGGGTTCTCGCGGTAGATCTTGTCGGTGAGCACAACCGCCGACCCGGAGGAAACGAGGTTGCCGCCGTCAATCACCAAGTCGGAGGTCCGACGTCCGGCCAGGAACGGGAGCGAGTCGCACACCGCCTCGTCGGTGCGAAGCTCGCAGAACCCACGCAGGTAATCGGGGTCGTAGCGGAACCGCACGAACCCGTCTCCGACCTGAACCGGCAGGAAGTCTCTCGCCCAGATGTCGCGGCAGTTACCGGCGAGGTGAACGCCAACGCCGTGGTCGCGGAGCACGCCCGCGAGCCGGTCCCAGAGGGTCGGCAACTGCCGCGGGAGCAGGTCCGCGAAGACGGCGGTGTCGGTTTCCCAGTCCGCGATCATGGGCGTCTTCGGTTGGAACATCGGGGCTTGAGGAACCGGCTCAACGCAAAGGCCCGGTCGCCGGGGAGCATGGTGGGTTTCCACACGTTATCGCCGACCGTGGGGGTTGGTCCCTGTTCGGGGTCCCCTGTGCCGACCGTGGTCCCTTCGCGGGACGGGCGTCTCCCCGGCGAACCGGGCAGGGCCATTCTGACCCGCGAGACTGCCGGCTCCGGGGACAGTCGTTCCGTCACGCCGTAAATTCGTCCGCGTTGGCCGCGACGGCCCGGCGGTGGTGGTCGAGCACCAGTTCCCGGAGTTCGGCCGGTCGGACGACGCGAACACGCCCCGCCCACCCGAGTACCCAGCGGACGACCTCGTTGAGCCCGTCGACGCGGAACGTCAGGGTGACGGAATCGTCCGCCTCCCGCTTCGACTGCTGGGTGTGGTGCCAGGTGGTTTCGAGCACGGCGTCGGCCGCGTCGGGCGAGAACCGCAGTTCGATGTCGTGCGTGATGGCTCCGCGGTAGACCGACCAGGCGTTCCCGAAGTAGCCCTTCAGGTCGAAGTCGGCGGGTACGACGGCCGCCCGGTCCCAAAGCTTCAAGTTCTGGAAGCGGACGATGCGGTACGTCCGGGGTTGTTCCTCGCCGTCGGGCCGGGCGATCAGATACCACGCCTGCTTGACCAACGCGACCCGGTACGGGTGCAACTTTACCGCGACCGGCCCCGGCTCGTACGGGCTGCGGTACTTGCCGGTGAGCATCTTCCCGGTCACGAGTGCCCACTGGGCGGTGCGGATCGTTTCTCGCTGCCGGGCGTCGCCGGCGATCTTCAGGTCCATCACCTCGGTGAGCCGGGCGGCGTCTTCCAGGACGCGGCGGACGTGCTCGCCGGCGGTGTCGATCAGCTTGCGGGTCGTCGGTGCGGCGACGGGTCCGAGGTGGAGGGCGTCGCTCCCGGCGACGGCGGTCGCCGTGGCCTGACCGAGGGCCTCGTCGTCGTCGAGGTCAAGAGTTGGGAAGCGGAAGTCGGGGCGGACCCGGTAGGCGTTCTCCTCCCGCGAGAAGAACAGCGGGACGCCGGCCAGTTCCAGCGTCTCCCGCATCCGGTGGAGGGTGCGGTCACTGCACTCGAGTTCCGCCGCCAGCGACTTCGGGTTCCATTGCCCGCGGCCCAGGACCAGTTGCAGGAACTTGAGCAGCCGGGCGAGCCGGAAGTTGTGCCGGAGCCGGCGGTCGGATTCCGTCGGCTCGGGCTTGTCGGGTTTCACGGGAACCGCCTCTCGTCCGGGACCGGTAGGGCTTGCGGGGCGTGCGGAGGCCGCACCGCCGGGCCAGGCTGCTGACCGCGTGAACCGTGCGGCCGAACTCGGCGGCCAGGTGAACCGGCCCCTCGGTCGGGTAGCGGGCCAGCACGGCGAACAGCTCGGGGTTGGTCCACGGTCGTCGGCTCACGGTCGGTCTCCGGGGAAGTTCGTGTCGTCCACCCGTCGGGTCTTCGAACCCGATTTCCCCCGGCCCCGATTCGACTTCGATCCCCGCGAATTTCCGCCGAACTCCGGTCGCCATCCGCAGACCAATGACAGCACACCGCACTGCCACCTGCGGGACAGTGGGAACGCCGACCCGTTACCCGGTCGGCTCACCCGAACGGGCCGTCCGGTTCGGTCGTGTGCCGAGTTTGAAGGCCAGGTACTCGAGCAGGGCGTCGATCAGGAGTCGTTCGGCCCGGCTGTAGAACCGGTACCGGCCCCGCAGGACGTGGCGGACGTCGGCGTACCCGATCTCCCCGACGAAGGGGAGCCCCGGCCAGGACGTGATTCGTTCGCCGTGGGGGATCGACGTTCGGAGGCGATCAACATCGCGGTACTGCGGGACGAGCGGGTTCCCGCGTTCGGGGGCGAGGAGCAGGACCGCGAAGTCCCGCGGGGCGGACTCGAACAGCGTTTCGGTCCGGTAGTACCCGGCGTCCAGCAACCCGACCCGGATGTTCCGCACGAGCTGATCGGCGGGGAACTCGGAGCGGCCGTCGTTGTGGCTGGTGCGGGTGCTCAACGCCGACCCGTACTTGCACTCCAGGTACACCGTGGTCGGCGGGTTCTCCCAACTGAACTGCACGTCCACCTGGGTGCCGCCCTCGTCCCACGGCAGCAAGCTCCGCGGGAACGGCGGCTTCGTGACCCACGGGCGGACGCGGAACGAGCGGTACACCTGTCGCCGGAACCGCTCCGCCCCGAGCCCGAGATTCAGCAGGTCGCTGACCCAGTGCCGCGGGTTCAGGGTCTGGAGGGCGGTGACCAGGTGGGCGGTGACGTTGTCCTCGCTGGTCGGCCGGACGATGAGCGGGCAGTGCTGCCGCCCCTCGCGGGCCGGCTGGCAGAGCGTCCCGCCCTTGCGGTGGAGTTCGAGCAGCACGGGCGGGCCTCCGGGGTGTGGTCACTCGAACACGCCGGCCCGGACCTCGAGCCCGAGTTTCTCGGCTTCCGCGGCCAGTCGGTCGAGCGTCGCCTGAATCCTGCCCGGGATCGGGGAACCGGCTTCGTCTCCGGCGAAGACTTCCCCGACCCGGTGCTCCAGGGTGACGACGGAGTTGCCGACCACGGCCGTGGCGACGACGGCGACGTGGACGAACGGCGGGGCGTACCGGCGGCGGACGGTGACCCGGAGGAGCTTGCGGTCGATCCGGTCGTGATCCTTCCGGAGTTCGTCGAGGAACTCCTCGGCGTCGTGAAAACTCACCTTCACGGGCGTGTTCCAGGTGTCGTTCACTTCGCGGCCTCCGGTTCGAGGTTGTTGAGGTGGTCGATGACGGCTCCGGCGTCCCGCTTGGTCAGGTCGCCGGTCTTCTTCGGGGAGCCGGTGACGCGGGCGATCACCGCGTCGAGTTCGTCCCGCGACAGCCCGTTCCGCTTTGACAGGTTGAGCAGGTACTGGACCTGCTTCGGCGTCGCGGCGTCGGACCTCGGTTCGGGGTGACCTTGAACGGCGGGCCTAGACGCGGGCGGACTGGCAGGTCGATGCGGGGCCGGTTCGGGTCGGTGAACCGGTGGGCATTCGCGGTCCCGGTCGATCTCGCGGGCGAGGGCTTCGTCGGCGAGGTGGAACAGTTCGGCGACCTTTTCCAACACGCCCTCGGCGTCGTCGAGGCCGAACGGGATCTCGCCGTCGAGGGTGACGGCGTACTCGCCGGTGTGGCCGGGGCGGACGGCGGTGCGTCCGAGGCGGACGGTGGCACGCAGCATGGTTGCTCCTTTCGTTCGCGGGAATACCCGCGGGACGGGAGCATCGCGGTCGAGGCCGGAAATGACGAAGGGTCGGCGTTGAAGCCGACCCCGTGCGAGGTTGACGTGCGTGTGGGATCAGACGGCGAGGTCGAGGGCCGCCTCCCAGGCCTGCTCCTTGACCTTCGCGGCGGTCCCCCACCAGATGCTCTGGAGCCGGTTGCTGGCCCGCTCCTGCTCGTTCCGGCCGCGGTAGGTGCGGTGGTCGAGCAACTCGGTCACCGCGTTGTACGCACACCACAGGGTGTGCTTGATCCCCGGCATGTCGTGCCCGATCCCACCCTCGAACAGCCCGTGGAGCTTCTCACGGGTCTCCTTCGCCCGGCCGTTGTCGGCCGCGTCCTTGGGGTCCGGGTAGAGCACCTTGAAGTAGGTGTCGAGCTGGGCCGCGGTCGGGTACACCGAGGCGAGCCGGTCGATCTTCGACTGGGCGTCGTCGTAGAACGTCGTCGCCAGCCCGAGCACCCGCTGGGCCGCCTCGATCTTGGCCGCCAGGTTGCCGTTGTGCCGGATGCTGACGCCCTCCCCGTGCCCCTGCCGCAACGCCATCGACAGCGTGTTCTGGCACACCACCCGGACGGGCGTGAAGAGCACCCGCAGGGCGGCCGAGCCGTCGTGGGCGTTGGAGAGCAGCAGGTACTTGTTGACCAGGTCGTCGGTGTTCTTGACGCGGATCTCGCCGGGCAGTTTCGCGAGCAGGAAGATCTTCTCCCCGCGGCCGAGGGCCCCGGCGGTATGGTACCGGAGGCCGCCGTCGGCGACGACCGCGTCGAGGAACCCGAACGCCTGCCGGTTCTGGACGGGGCAGTACCGGTCGCTGACGGTGCCCAGGACGGTCTGATTGTCGTACCGGACGACGGCCTTGGTCCGCGGGACCATCATGCCGTCCACGGTGGCAACGTCGGTGAGGGTGACCTCGTAGTCGAGGCCGGCGGCGGTGATGGCCTCGGCGGCGGTGGCCGGGGCCTCGAGCTTCTGGCCGAGCCGGTGCCAGGGGCTCTCGCCGAAGTAGGCGAAGGCCGGCTTGCCGTTGGTCGTGGCGATGTTCGCGGGCATGGGTACTCCGTTGGGTTTGGTGCCGATCTGAGTACCCAGGAGACGCGACAAGCCCGGCCGACATGGTCAAGTAAAGAGGCGGTTCCACGAGTGGCCGAGACGCACTAACGCTGGCCAGGGGCGGTCAGCCCCACAGCCAGCTTCTCAACGAGGGCGGCCAGGCGAAGCACCGCGGGGTCCTTGACCACTAGCCGTTGGCCGACGGCGTACGACCGGTCGCCGGACTTCGAGATGTAATCCGGATCGACCAGCCCCTCGCGGTGGGCCAGGAGGTGCCGTTGCTGGAAATAGAGGTGGAGGTCGGCCATCTCGGCCGGGTCCAGGACGTCTTCGTACCCCCGCCCGGTGGCGGTCCGCCAGACCGCGGTCGACTCGGTCAGGTTTTGAAAGAGGTTCTTCCGGGCGTGTACGCCGGCGGCGGTCGGCAGGGCGTGAAAGGCGGCCTCGGCGAACCGCTGAAAGGCCGCCACCAGCTTCACCAGTCCGTTCTCGAGCAGCTGACGGACGGTGTTCTCCGCTGCGTCTGCGTCCGCCGCGGCTTCCACCGCCGCCCGGATCCCAGCGAGGTTCGTCACGGTCGCCCGGACTGTCTGGACGGCTGCCGAAAACGTCGATCGGGCCGAGTTGTGACCGCAGGCCGGACAGAAGAAGGCCGCCCCGAGCGAACTGTAACGGCACCCGCATGGCTCACAGACGAACTCTTGTCGCATGGCCTCGGCGGCCTGTGGAGGGATGAGGATCGGGACGTGACCGGGCTTGACGGACATCGACATCCGGATCAAACCACCGCGGGGCTGGCGGGCGTTAAAAGCACGGGCGTCACGGGTCATGGCCTGGTTCACCACCCTTTTGAGGTGGGCCAGGGCCACTCGCCGGATGTGTTCCTGCTGGGCTTCGGTGCTCCACTCGGTGGACGCGGCCTCGAACCGGCAGATGGGGCAATAGACGACCTCGTCGCGGACCTTCTCCCGCCAGTCCTCGAAGAGGACCTTGAACTCGGACCCGCACTCGTCGCACGGGCACCTCCGGTCCATGTGCCCTTTCTCGTCCAGGGGAATCTGGATCGGCACCCGCACGCCGCGTTCGAGGTTCTTCAGCTGCCGCAACAAGTCGTCGAACATGTCTTCTACTCCCCGTGGGAAGAAACTTCCTGCCGCCGTCCACGACCTGCTCACGTCGCGTTCCCGCCCTCTTGCAGGGTGTAGACACCCCACCCCATGTTGATCCCCCGCGACTTCTCGGTCGGCTCCCTTGCTCGCTCCGGGAATGGGACCGGAAGGAGGTCGTGGAGCCCAAGCCAGCGGGTGTGACCGCCGTCGTCTACTTTCCGACACCCCGCCTCGAGTTCGGCCTTGGTGAGGAGCAGGTAGGGAACGCTCGTCCCGACCGCGGCGGCGATCCTCTGCACCACACGTTCGGGGTACTCGTTCACCTGGGCGGCCAGGACGGCGAGGCTCCCCCGGCACCGCTTGGCAACGTCGACCGTCTCGAGGAACTGCTCGGCGACCTCGTCCCACACTTTTGCCTCTGGCGGTGTCTGATCGAGTTGCTTGCACTCGCAGAACACGAGGTGGCCGTCGCAACACGCCAGCAGGTCGATGTCCCCAGCTTTGGTGCCGATCTGGTACTTCACGCCGGGCAGCCACAGAAAGCCGCCGTGCGACAGGTTGCGGACGAACCGCCCCGTGAGGACGACCGGGACGATCCCTTCCGAAATGGCGTGCCTGACGGCCCGGTGGAGCGTGTACCCGACCGGGACCATCGCCGGGAGTGTGATCCGGTGCCCGCAGTGGGTGCAGACGACCCGCTTCTGGATGTTGAGGCTCGGGACGAAGTACTGCTGGCGGCAGTGGCCGCACGGGCCGAGCTTCCACTGGCGGGTGAGGACGGACCGGTCGGCCCAGAACTCCAGGAGCGAGCGGAGTTTCAAGTTCTCCGGCTCGGCGTGCCGGGCGTGGTGGGTGAATCGCCGGCGGGCGACCCGCTTCATGCGATCCGTTTCCCGGGTCAGCATCCACTCGACCCGCTGCTCGTAGGTCTCGCCCGCGACGTCACCGCTGCCGAGCCGGCAGGCGGACTGGATTTCGGGGTGAGTCTTCGTGCCATCGGCCAGGGCGACGAGCACACTGCCGGACTGGCCAGCGAACGCCGAAGCCGCGAGGTGGAGGCCCCCGAACCGCTTGATGACCGGCAGGTAACTGGCTCGCTTCTCGTCCGCCACGGGCTCAACCCCGTACTCGCGGAGCGACTCCAGGAGCACCAGGGCGACGTTCTGGCAGGTGGGGGCATCGACCCCTGTGGTCAGCAGTTGCGAGGTGGTCAAGATGACCGGGAACCTCTCCTCCGGGTCCTGGAACTTACTCAGGTGCCCCCGGCCGATGTCGCCTTCGTCAGCAGTCACCCGGGCGACGAATGTCTCGCCTCGCTTCTCGGCTTCTTTCACCAGGTCGGTGTTCAGGTTGTGCAGTGCCCGCCGCATCTGGTCGGCGTGCTCCTGGTCGACGCAAAAGACGATGGTCTAGGCGTAACGGTCCGTCTTGCGGAGGTGTTCGGTCAGGTGTCGGGCGATAGCCAGGGTGCGGGCCTCAAGGGAGATGGTCCGCTCGAAGTCCTTGGTGCCGTATTCCCCGTCCGGGATCTCCCGTTGCAGTTTGTCCTTCTGCCCTTTGTCGGGCCGCCATCCAGCGGCGTCAAAGGTGGTCAGAATCCGGTGAACGCGGTACGGGGCCAGGAACCCGTCCTCGATGCCCCGCTTGAGCGAGTATGTGTAGAGCGGGTCACCGAAGTAGTCGTAGGTGTCCCGGTTGTCTTCCCGCAGCGGGGTAGCCGTCATCCCGAGTTGGAATGCGGGCTCGAAGTGTTCGAGAATCTCTCGCCAGGTGGATTCGTCACGAGAACTGCCTCGGTGACACTCATCGATGACGATCAGGTCGAAGAAGTCGGGGGCGTATTCCTTGAACAGGCCGGGGCGGTTCTCGTCGGCGGCGATGGATTGGTAGATGGCGAAGTACATCTCCCGTGACTTGATGGCTTCACCGACGATCTTGTGCCGGGCGTCCCCGAAGGGGGCGAAGTCCTTGGCCATCGGGTCATCGACCAGCACATTGCGATCCGCCAGGAAAAGGATTCGCGGCTTCCGTCCGCTTTCCCCCTTCGTATTCCAGCCCGCACTCCACAGCTTCCAGCAGATCTGGAAGGCCGTCTGCGTTTTTCCGGTCCCGGTGGCCAGGGTGAGCAGGTTGCGGGCTCTCCCCCCGACGATGGCTTCGACTGCCCGCGTGATGGCGATCTTCTGGTAGTAACGGGGTTCTTTGTTCGGCTGCAGGAAGTACGGGACCAACAGGGCGTTCGCGGTGGCGGTGGAAAGGCCGAGGCCGATCTGGTAACGGGACCAGAGTTCGGCCGGGGTCGGGAACCGCTCGATCTCTCGTTCCAGGTGGGTGAAGTAGTCGTACTCGACGATGGTCGTGCCGTTCGTGGCGAACGCGAACTTCAGCCCAAGGATCTCCGCGTACTCCTTCGACTGCTGAAGACCGTCCCCGGCGGGACGCTTGTCCGACTTCGCCTCGACGACGCCCAGGGTGATGTCGCGGGTGTACCGCAGCAGGAAGTCGGCGATCTTCTTCTTGAGCCGCTTCGGTTTGCCGCCCGGGGTGACAATGCGGCCGTCGGTGAAGTGGATCTGCTCGGAGTAGAAGTGCTGGTTGGCGTCATCCCACCCGGCTGCTTCGAGCTTCGGGCGGACCAGCTTGCGGCAGGTGTCGGCTTCGTTCATGGCGTGGTGCTCGCCGTCCTGCGGTTGCCGCTCGGTTCCTCGGGAAGGTTTTGAGCGAGGAGACGAGGTTCAGTGTGAAAGTAGTATTCTCCGAGATTTCCGCTGCCGATCAAGGAAAGTTGCGACCTCCTGGTAAGTGGGTAGGTGGCAAACGCGGAGTCTCCCAGTCGTCAGGGGTATTCACTTCTCGATTCGGTGTCGCAGACCGATCACCGGCCCTCTCCCGCATCAATCCCCGGCTTCTTCCAGGGCTCGCACGATGTTGTCGAAGACGCCGTTCGATTCCCCAACGGAGGATACTCGCCGCCGACGGAACCGGTACTCCCCAGATGCCCCTTCGACCCTCGATTTGGCACGGAGGACGATGGCCTGTGCCCGGTTCGACGGTTTGGCGTGCCGGGTGCAGAGGTCGTTCTCGACACGAGACCTGGGCCAGTCGGGGTGCTCGGTCAGGGTTCGAACCGCAGCTTCGAGGAGTTGCCATTAACGTGACATCTGAGGGAACCAGGCAAGGGGTTACGTCGGGAGGCCACCCGTCGGGGCGGGTGTTTGTCAGCGAATTGTCATCCGAGTTCATGGCAAACAGTTGCCGTCAAGTGGGGACGAGTCGGCTCTCGACATCGGTCACCTCGTCCGGAGTTGGTCCGGTCTGTCGAACGATGACATCGAGGAGGGGCGAGCAGAGGAAGGTTCCCAACGCGTCCTTCGAGGGTGCGGGGATGCCGGCCAGAAGCTCGGGGGAAGGGTGTGAGCGAGGTTCCGTGTGTGCCGCCACACGACCTCTGCCAGCACGCGGAAGAAGTCCGTCACCGCCGGGACGTGCTCGGGGTTCTGCACGAACTGCGTGTACACCCGGGCGGCGAGTTCGATGTCCTCGGGCCCTTCCGGAATGGGTGGTGAGTGAACCCCGTACAGGTCGACCAGCCCCTCGATGACCGTCTCGGGGAGGCGGGGCCCGGATGGTCCGGAGGGAGGCAACGGCCGAATCTTGGCTCAGCGATTCGGCGTAGGCGTGTCGGAGTTTGACCTCCACAGCCTCCCCGGTGTCGCCGTCACGCCATTCGTACCAGGCCTGGTAGCGGTTCAAGTCCCAGGTTTCCCCGGCCAACTCTTTCTGAGTGTCCACGCTGATCATCATCGACTCCCTACCGGCGAGGGGGGAATAAGAGGCACTGAGCTCCGACCCGGCCTCGTCGAGCACCTCGCCCTCACTCGCCACTGAGGGGTTGAGGTTCGACTTCGAGTACTACCTCGGGGAATTGCTTCACGCGACCATTCTCGTGTGGTTCGGGAATCGATGCGTGTCGGTGTCCCCTGGTGCGGGCACTTGTTCACTTGAGCCACTTCCGTTACCCCGATTTCTGTTCCCCCCCTCCCGCGAGGGAATAGAAAAGGGGCGGCACGGATGCTCAACTCCGTGAGGCGAGGGAGAGAGCCGGCTCAGTCGACTGGGCTGGGGAGTCGCCCTGCAGGGCGTGGGTTGGGTAGGGGTTCGCCTCGGCCAGGAGGCGGATGACGTAATCCCGGAGCGTCATGCGGGACAGGTTGGCGTTGTGCCTCGCCCGGCACCACACGTCGTAGGGGACCGCCTTGACGTGCAGGGCGTGGCACGCCGGCACGTCGGGGGCGGAAGTAGCGACGGGTGGTGGGGTGGGCAGGGTTTCGGTGCTCATCGGTTGTCTCCTGATTCAACGGGAACTCGGCCGGCGAGCCTGCCGGTGTACCTGTTCGGTTCTCGGTAGGGCGGTAGCGGACTCGCCGGGGCCGGTGGCCGGGGCTGGTCGAGTTCGGGGTTACTGGGCTTGCACCTGCTCACCCGACCCCGGCGGGAATCGGGATGGCAGGTGCGATCACTGGGACTGAAGTTTGACCGGTGCGAGTCGTGCCGCACGAAGCGGCGTGACGGGCACGGGTCGAGTCCCGGCTCCAGCCGGCGGTGAACGGTCCTGTCCGGAAGACTTGACCGTTGACATTCCAGGATCATCTCCCGTCATCCTCCCTCGTATTACCCCGGTCAGTTCGTGGGTGATCTCCAGTCATCTCGTTCATCTCGTCTCGGTGATTCATCTCGCATTCGATGTCGTAGTTCTCAATCTCGTTCTCGATGTTCATGTCATGCTGCTGGAAAATCTTCTTCTGCTATTGCTGTTCTGAGTGGCACCGAAAACGAGCCCGGTGCGACCGCCAAGCGGCGGTGGAGTGGCAAGGGCGTTTGCCCCTCGCGACCGCCCTGGGGCGGTGTGGTCGGTTGGCGTCGACTCAGCACGCGTGGGTCGGAACCCGGACGTCGTTCAGCCGCTTGATGTGTACGGACTTGCCGCCGAGGATCAGCAGGCCGCTCGTCATCAGCATCCGGAGTGTGGGGTCCGACTCGGCCCGCTGGAACCGTCGGACGCGGGCACGGCCGGCCACCCGCTTGAGTTGCTGCATCCAGAGCGTGCATGCCCGCTGAGCCTGGACCAGGAATGTCCGCTCCGAAACGTCGCCCGGGGCTAACAGGGTGAACATCGGATTCAAGTAGTAGTGGCAACCGGCACGCACCCGCAGTGCGTCGATCCGCTGGGCAGTACGGGCCTTCAACTCGTCGAGTTCCGGGTCGAGTTCGGCCCAGTCGATCAGGTGTCGGGTGACGAGCACCGGCCCCATTGTGTAGACCTTGTCGCAGTTCGGTCGCATCTGGTTCTCCGGGGCCAACACAAACATCCGGGTGGGAAAATCCACCCGGGTCGAGTACCCCGACAAAACCGGAAGTTCTGTGGACTGGAACGACAGGGGAGTGCGACAGCTGCGAGGCTTCCGGGCGACCGGGCGAGAGCAATGGAAAAGGCCCGCCGTCCGTGGCGGGCCGTGTGGCGTGGCTTCGTTCGCCGGAGTCAGACTTCCCAGCGGTACTCTTCGACGAACTCGCGGGTCAGGCGTACACGCATGAGTTCCGCCTTCATGACGGGTCGGAGGGCCTGACCCGGAATGTTCCCGGCCCCCTCGACGATCAGGGCGACCGCATCCTCGTCCGCCTCCACCCCTCGCTGCCGGACTTCATCCGAAAGCCAGCGGTGAAAGTCGGGGATGGCGGGGGCGGTCGTCTTGACGGTCGCCGCGAACCGGTAGCGGAAGTCCTGACTCAACCCCGGGTACCTGGCACCCGTGACGGGCTCCTTCCGCGGCCTGAGCCGGACCCCGCTCGCGACGATCGTCATCGGCGTCTCGGTCATCGGCTTGACCAGCCGCGGCATGAACTTCACGAACTCCGGGTGCGACACCTCGTCGATGTACACCACGAGCGGGCACCCCCGGTTCCGGTAGCCGCAGACGACGTCCTCGGCGAAGGTGGTCGGGTTGGTGCCGTCGATCATCTGGTACCGGTAGGTCTGCCCCTCCTTGTTCACGTAGGTCGCGAGCCGCTCCCAGCCGCCGGCCTCCCACGTCCGGCAGCTCTTGCACCGGTTGTAGGGGTCCAGGTTCGGGAGGCGGAACCGGCAGAACTTGGCCTTCATGGCGGTGTGGACGGTGTACGTCTTGCCCGAGCGGTTCGGCCCGTACACCAGGATGTGACGCCGCGGCGGGGCGTACCCCACGAACGCCTTCATGACCCGAACGAACTCGCCGTTCCCGACGATCCGGGACCAAGAGTCGGCCGTGTCGCCTGCGGGGGGCACCGGCGGCGGGAGATCGGCGGGGTCGGTGACGGGTCGCTCGTCGTCCATCGTGTCGAGCAGGTCGAAAACGCTCTCCTGGTTGCCGTTCATGATTCGCTCCGTGTTGTGTTGTGACTGGGAAGAAGCGGGCGTGGACGAAGGTGCCCACGCCCGCAGGGGGACCGCTCGGTCACGCCGCCGGGGTCGGCACAGGCGGGTCCACGGCGATCTGGTTATCCTCAGTCGGCTGCACGCCCTTGGCGGGCAAGAGGTTGCCGCCTGACGGTGCCCCTGACGCTGACGGTGTGCGACCGTCAGCCCGCACCAGCACGGTGGGGTCGGGGAGGAAGACGTCGTCGCGGCGGACAAGCGTCGTCCACGACCCGGTCTCCTTGTGGGCGACCGTCACCTCCAGGCCGACCTTGCGGAACTGGTACTCGAGCTCGTCGAGCCGCCGGGAGAAGTAGTTCAGGGCCTTGTAGAGGGTGCCCTTGTTGGCCCCGACCTGGGCCTCGATCGCCCGGTCGTTGACGACGGCCCACAGGTCGGCGGTCCGCAGCACGAGGGTCAGCGAGCGGCCGGCCGCGTCCGCGGTGAGCACGGGGTGGAGCTTCGCCTCAGACGACAGCTTCTTGACGCCGTCCAGGAGCTGGTTGCCCAGGCCCGCGGGGGCGACGCCCGACCCGGTCAGCGAGTTGGCGAACACGCAGACGGCCTCGAAGTTGTAGTCCCCGTCCTTCTTGGCAACGGCCAGCGTCCGCTCCCGGCCGCCCTGGTAGGCGTCCTCGGCGATGTAGTCCATGGCGAGGGCGAGGTCCGCGTTCGCCAGGTGCAGGTCCGGGCGGTGGTAGCGGTACAGGTTTCGGAGGTAGCTCCGCACCCGCATGCTCACCTTCCCGTCCTTGTCATAGAGCCGGTACAGCCGCCGGGTCGGGTCTTTCGCCAGGCGGATGCACGGCTGGTCCTCGCCGTCGAGGCACTTGGTGGTGTGGTCCTCGTTGACCTTCTCGAGGAGGAAGTTCACCGGATCGAGGTCGGCCTGGGTTTTGGTGGCCGGGGTCGTGATGGTCTCGGTCATGTCGGTCTCCAGTCGGGGTGAAAAGACGTTCGGTTTGGGGAAAACGGACGATCGGACGGCCGGGCGGGGGCAGTGCCCCGGGCCCGGCGGGGGGTTACAGCCCGAGTGCGGCCAGCTCCTGCTCGACCCGGTTCCGGTCCCCGGTCGGGTGCGGGACGGCCTTCTGCGGCGGGGGCGTCGGCCCTCCGCGGTTGCTCTGGCGGTCGAAGAACCGCTGCAGGGCTTCGACAGACGTGCACACCTGACCGCCGACGCGGATGGTCTCCAGTCCCATCGCCGCCCAGCGGTAGAAGGTGCTCACGTGCGGCTTGCGACCGTGTCTCCGACCGGGGCAGAGCTTGGCCGCCTCGCGGAAACTGACGACCCGTTCTTTCGCGATGTCGATTGGCATCGGGTCACTCCTTGGGTGTGGCCCGGAATTCGGGTCCACAGGTAGGGTTGACCCGCCGCAGACTTATGAGAAAAGACACTTAGAGACATTTAGAGACATGCACTCCCCGTCGGTGCCACCGCGAACCGCGGAGCACCCGGAGCCGAACTCGCCGAACTAAAGGGGTTTGAGACAGAGCCGCCGACCGAGGCCCTTCTGCCCGATGATGATCTGTTGCAGGTCGGCTGGGAGGTACTGGATCGCCCGCGATATGCGTTTCAGTCCGGCCGCCCCGTCGGGGAACTCCTGGAACCCGGCGAACGCCTTGCTGCCCTTCGTCGCCTCGCCGCGGATGTCGAGGATGATCTTGGCAGCCTGGCAGTACGGGCCTGGACCCTGATGGGCCTGGAGGACTTTGAGGATCACATACCCCTCGGGCCTCAAGCGGGAGTACAACTCGCCGTCGAGCAGGACGGAGAACGTCGAGTCGTCGAACTGGAGCCGTTCCCGCTGCTGGTACTCGTCGTCCAGCCATACCGCGAAGTCGACGGCGGACTTCCGGGCTCCTTTGAAATTCCCCTTTTCGTAGCGAGTCACGATCTCGGTCCAGTACTCTCGCCCCTCCTCGTCGAGCGGGTTCAGGTTGACGAACGTGTCGGGTGAGACAAACACCTCGCGAAAGACGAGATCGAGTTCGGGCACGTCGGCGATCGAAGTCGGGGTTCCGGGAGACTCCTCGTTCGCACCGACGATCGTCCCGGCCGCGAAGGCCCGGAGCGTGTCCGCGAGGACGCGGATGCGGAACCGGCCGTAGAACATGGCACTCGGTTTCGCCTTCCGCGGCTTCACCTTCGGTTTGTCACTCCGCGGCATCCGTTGTCCCCCCGCCTGCGGATGACGCACGGATCGCCTGCTTGTTCGCGGCGTCGGCCGCTTGGCACCGAGCCTTGTACCGGCGACGGGCGATCTCGACCAGAGACAGGTGGAGCGGTGACCCTGGGCCGGCCGTCCGTAGACGGGTCACGACTACCGGCTCGATTTCGAACGCCGCGGGCGGGTCCGGGACGCCGGGGGCGGACGGGGCCAGGTAGCACCAGTTCACGGGATGTCTGACGCGGGCGATGGCATTTCTGACCGCGTCCACGTCGTTGAGCAACCCGGCCTGATGGACCCGTTCGAACCCGCGGCGACTCCGCAGGGAACCCAGGACGACCTCCGCAGTCGCACGACCGGACCCGAGGGCGGCGAACGACCGGGCGTCGAGGAACTCTTCCAGCACCAAGACGTCGTCCCAGTCCGACTCCCGCTCGGTCTCCTTGCTCCGGATCAGATCCGCAAGGCCGAGGAACGGCAGGATTCGGCCGCCGTACTCGCCCTCTTCCCGGCGGGCGTGGAGTGCGGGGAAGGCGTCGAGCAGGTGGTTCTCCCGCCAGAACTCCAGCCACTCCTCCCGCCCGTCGTCGAGTCGGCCGATCTGGAATCGGCGGAAGGCGTGGGGCCGCCACGACGGGCCTTCGGGCAGCGGTCCGGCCGTTGCCAGGGGTGAGCGGTTAAGCCGTTCGGCTAGGTCGTCCCATCCGTCGGCGGAGAGGTGCAGGTCGAAGTCGGAGGTGTAGCGGTGGAGGCCGTAGAACCGGACCGCGTGTCCGCCCATCACCAAGCACGTTAGCCCCGCTGCTTCCAGCACGGTGACGACGGCTGCGAGTCGCTCGTCCGGGTTCACAGCAGCGAGTCCTCCCAGCCACGGCTCCCGTGCGTCCGGTACATGACGACCAGTGGGTGCCGGGCCAGTTCGTCGTCCGACAGCGGGGACGCGAGGAGGGCGAGCACCTCCGGCAGGGCGTCGTCCAGGTAGATACGTTCCGCCTCCTGGGCGGTGCGTGCCCGGCCCGAGAGCAACAAACGGAAGACCGGATCGTCATCCAGGTCGGCGTCGGTGAGCGTCGCGGAAGTCATGAGGAACGGCCCGGCGTGTGGTCGGACTAAGTCCTTGCTGTCATCATACCAGCAACCCGAGCCGCGTAGCGGCGGATCGTCGGTCGGTGCGTTCAAAGGGCCGGGGTGACGTGTACCGTGCTGTACCGTTCGTGTACCGTTTTTCGCACGGATGTACCGCTCCGCCACGCAACCGGCCGCAATTCTCCGCACAACCTTGAACGAGATTCCCCTGTGATGTAAGGTGCTTCCACGCATCGTGTGTTCGTGCCAAATTGCTGTCTCGGCGAGCAAGTGCTTCGGGACCAAGAGGTCGCAGGTTCGAATCCTGTCAGCCCGACTTTAAGTTGATGACTGGTAACGGTTTGTGACGAGCCAATTTAGGGGTAATCGACCGGGTGCCGATTGGGGTAAATCCATCGGCTGATCTGGGGTAAAACGAACGGCCCGCTAATCGAAAGGTTGGCGGGCCGAGTCGTTTCTCTCGCATGCTGGCAAATTCCTGCCCGGCAAACTACCCACCCTTCATCTTGACCGTTCTCCGGCGCGAACCCTCCCACCTCTTATTACTCGCCCGCGATCCCTCTCCCGC
The DNA here is from genome assembly GCA_964444365.1 of uncultured Alcaligenaceae bacterium. Taxonomy (GTDB): domain Bacteria; phylum Planctomycetota; class Planctomycetia; order Gemmatales; family Gemmataceae; genus CAYUHJ01. The sequence continues at coordinate 58,213 of CAYUHJ010000008.1, forward strand.
TCGTTCGTGATCAAGGCAGAAGGTCTTCCGCTGCCCGTGTCCGCTGGTCTGCCCCGTAGATTTGGCGAAGCTAGATTGAACCGGGACGGCCCGAGCGGTGTCGCTCCCCGAACGGGACCGGGACGGTCGAGGCGTGACGCCACGAGGGTCGGCGATGCTGCTGACGATCACGACCACACATCGACCGGCGACCGATCTGGGCTACCTGCTGCACAAGCACCCGGATCGGTTCCAGTCGTTCGACCTGAGCTTCGGCAAGGCCCACGTCTACTACCCGGAGGTCGGGGAGGACCGCTGCACCGCCTGCCTGCTGCTCGACGTGGACCCGGTGGGCATGGTCCGGGGCAAGAACCCCGACCAGAACTTCCTGCTCGCCCAGTACGTCAACGACCGCCCCTACACCGCCTCCTCGTTCCTGAGCGTGGCCATCAGCCAGACCCTCGGCTCGGCCCTCCAAGGCCGGTGCAAGGACCGGCCCGAACTGGTCCAGACGCCGATCCCCCTCGCCGCCCGCATCGACGTGCTCCCCGTTCGCGGCGGCGAGCCGTTCCTGCGGCGGGTGTTCGAGCCGCTCGGGTACGAGGTCGAGGCCGTCCGCTACCCGCTGGACGAGACGTTCCCCGACTGGGGCGAGAGCCCGTACTTCTCCGTCGAGGTCCGCAAGACGACCGCCCTCGCGGACCTGCTGAGCCACCTGTACGTGCTGGTCCCGGTGTTCGACGGGAAGAAGCACTACTTCGTCGGCGAGGACGAGATCGAAAAGCTGCTGGCCAAGGGCGAGGGGTGGCTGGCCACCCACCCGGAGCGGGAGGAGATCGCCCGCCGCTACCTGCGGTTCCAGCCGAGCCTGCTCCGCATGGCCCTCGCCCGGCTGGTGCAGGAGGAGGAGCCGCCGGGGGCCGACGAGGACGAGCAGCGGCCCGAGGCGAAGGCCGAGGAGACGCTGGAAACCCCGATGAGCCTCAACGACCAGCGGCTCGGGGCGGTGCTGGCGGCGCTGCGGGCGGGCGGGGCCAAGCGGGTGCTCGACCTCGGCTGCGGGGAGGGCAAGCTGGTCCGGGCGCTGCTGAAGGACCGGCACTTCGAGGAGGTCGTCGGGGTGGACGTGTCCGTTCGCTCGCTCGAAGTCGCCGCCCGCCGACTGAAGCTGGACCGCCTGCCCGACCAGCAGGCCGAGCGGGTGAAGCTGATCCACGGGTCGCTCATGTACCGGGACAAGCGGCTGGCCGGGTTCGACGCCGCAGCCGTGGTCGAGGTGGTCGAGCACCTCGACCCGCCCCGGCTGTCCGCCTTCGAGCGGGTACTGTTCGAGTTCGCCAGGCCCCGGACGGTGGTGCTGACCACCCCGAACCGGGAGTTCAACGTCACGTGGGAGTCGCTCCCGGCGGGCCAGTTCCGCCACCCCGACCACCGGTTCGAGTGGACCCGGCAGGAGTTCCGCGAGTGGGCGACCGGGATCGCCTCGCGGTTCGGGTACGGGGTCCGGTTCCTCCCGGTCGGCCCGGAGCACCCCGAGTACGGGTCGCCGACACAGATGGGGGTCTTCGAGCAGCGCGACGAGCAGTGACGAGTCGTCTCATTCGGCGGGTGGGGGATCGTATGGCCGGGAAGAGGCAGATCCGAGCGGCGTTCCGGGCGTCCGTCTTCCGGCGGGACCGCTACCGATGTGCCGTGTGCGGGAAGCCCGGCAGGGACCGGCAGGGCGGCGACGGCCACCGGGCGTACCACCCCGGCCTCCCCGACGAAGCGCTGGTGCCGCTCGACGCCCACCACGTCACCGACCGCAACGACATGCCGAACGGCGGGTACGTCGCGGAGAACGGGATCGCCCTCTGCGACGACGGGTGCCACCGGCTCGCCGAAGTCTTCCACCAGACCGGGACGCCCCACCCCGGCTACGCCCCGGCGGACCTCTACGCGCGGGTCGGGTCGTCCCACGAGGCGGCGCGCCGGGCGAGCGCGCGGTCGGCGTAGGGCCGAACCTTTCCGCCTCGGGCGTGTCTGCTCCCGAACCTGCCCCTCCGCCGGAGGTCGCCATGGGCGCGTCACGCGACGAGTTCGTCAAGTACCCCCGCACCCCGCACCTGTTCGGCTCGCGGGGCACGGACGACGACAAGCACCTGTCGGCGCGGGAGTCCGCCACGTTCCTCGCCGACCCGTCGCTGGTCGTGGAGGAGAAGCTCGACGGCACCAACGTCGGCCTCCACTTCACCGCCGCCGGGCGGCTCGTCCTCCAGTGCCGGGGGCACGAGATCACGACCGGGATGCACCCCCAGTACGACCTGTTCAAACAGTGGGCGACCGGCACCCGGCCCACCTTGGAGGCGATGCTCGAAGACCGGCTCATCCTGTTCGGGGAGTGGCTGTACGCGCGGCACTCCGTCCACTACCGGGCGCTCCCGCACTACTTCTTCGAGTTCGACATCTACGACAAGCGGGCGGGTGCGTTCCTCGATCTGGGGCGGCGGCTGGCGGCGCTCGACGGCACCGGCATCCTGACCGTCCCCGTCCTCCACCGGGGGGCGGTCTCGGAGGACGGGCTCCGCGCCCTGATCGGCCCGTCCCGGTTCGACAGCGCGTTCGACAACCCGCTGACCGGCAGGACCGACGACGTGATGGAGGGCCTGTACCTCCGCACCGAGGCGGGCGGGCGGGTGACGGGGCGGGCCAAACTGGTCCGCCCCGAGTTCGTCGAGCGGGTCAAGCGGAGCGAGCACTGGCAGCATCAGGCAATGGTGCCGAACCGGCTGGCCGAAGGGGCGGGGATCTGGTCATGACCGGGTGGGACGACATCGAGTCGGCGTCGGTCGGGGAGGTCCTCGACTGGGCGGAGCCGCAGCCGTGGGCGCGGGCGATGGCCGCGTGCGGGCAGGACCCCGTGTGGCACGCGGAGGGGGACGTGTGGACCCACACCCGGATGGTCGTGGCCGAACTGGAGCGGCTGGCCGAGTGGCCGGGGCTCGACCGGGGGGCGCGGCTCCGGCTCGTCTTCACGGCCCTGTTCCATGACGCCGGGAAACCGGCCACCACGGCCCTCGACCCGGCCACCGGGCGGACGCGCTCCCCCAAGCACGCCCTCGTCGGGGCCGGGATCGCGCGGGCGGTGCTGCGGGGCCTCGGGTGCCCGCTCGGGGTCCGCGAGGACGTGGCCAACCTCGTTCGCTACCACGGGCGACCGCCGTACCTGCTGGAGAAGGGCGACCCGGCCCGCGAGGTCATCGCCCTGTCGTGGGCGGTCCACCACCGCCTGCTGTACCTGTTCGCGCTGGCGGACACCCGGGGGCGGCGGACCCCGGAGATGGCCCGCCCCGAGGACGACCTGCACCTCTGGAGGATGGTGGCCGAGGAGAACGGGTGCCTCGACCAGCCGTACCCGTTCCCGAACGACCACGCCCGGTTCCTGTTCTTTCGGGACGCCCTCTCTAGCCTGCACTACGTCCCACGGGAGGACTACCGCTGCACGGTCACGCTGATGGCGGGCCTGCCGGGGGCGGGGAAGGACACGTGGCTGGCGGCGCACCGCCCCGGCCTGCCGGTGGTGTCGCTCGACGACCTGCGGGCCGACCTCGGGGTGAACCCGACCGACGATCAGGGAGGGGTGGTGCAACTGGCGCGGGAGCGGTGCCGGGAGCACCTGCGGGCCGGGCGGGACTTCGCGTTCAACGCCACCAACACGGTACGGCAGACCCGCCAGCGGTGGATCGACCTGTTCGCCGACTACGGGGCGCGGGTCGAGGTCCGCTACCTCGAACCGCCGCTGCCGGTCGTCTACCGGCAGAACGCCCGCCGCCAGCCGGGGGTGCCCCGGCGGGTGATCGACCGCCTCGTGGACCGGCTGGAGCCCCCGGCCCGCACCGAGGGCACGCGGTCGAACTGATCGGCTAGGACGGACCCCCGATGACGATCTCGCTCCCCAAGCTGTCCCTCGTCGTGCTGATCGGCCCCAGCGGGTCGGGCAAGAGCACGTTCGCCCGCAGGCACTTCCTGCCGACCGAGGTGCTCTCGTCCGACGCCTGCCGTGGCATGGTCGGCGACGACGAGAACGATCAGGCGGTCACGCCCGAGGCTTTCGAGGTGCTGCACTTCATCGCGGCCCGGAGGCTCGCCCTCGGGCGGCTGACGGTGATCGACGCCACCAACGTCCAGCCCGAGGCCCGCAAGCCGCTCGTCGAACTCGCCCGCCGCTACCACTGCCTGCCGGTCGCCGTCGTGCTCGGCCTGCCCGAGAAGGTCTGTCTGGAGCGGAACCGGTCGCGGGACGAGCGGAGCTTCGGCCCTCACGTCGTCCGCCAGCAGCACGCCCAGATGCGGCGGTCTCTGCGGGGGCTCCAGCGGGAGGGGTTCCGCCACGTGTTCGTGCTGGAGAGCCCGGAGGCGGTCGAAGCCGCCACGGTCGAGCGGGTGCCGCTGTGGAACGACCGGCGGCAGGAGCACGGCCCGTTCGACCTCATCGGCGACGTACACGGGTGCTGCGACGAACTCGAAGCCTTGCTCCAGTCTCTCGGCTACGTGCCGACCCCGCTGGAGGGCGATGCAACCGGCTGGGGGAGCCGGGCCTACGCGCACCCCGAGGGCCGCAAGGCCGTGTTCGTCGGGGATCTGGTGGACCGTGGCCCTCGCATCCTTGACGCCGTTCGCCTCGTGCGGAACATGGTCCGGCTCGGATCGGCGCTCTGCGTCCCCGGCAACCACGACATGAAGCTGCTGAAGAAGTTGCGGGGCAAGGACGTGCAGGTCACGCACGGGCTGGCGGACTCGCTGGCCGAGATCGACGCCCTGCCCGCCGACGTGCGGGAGCCCTTCTGCAAGGAACTGGCCGGGTTCCTCGACGGGCTGGTCAGCCACTACGTCCTCGACGACGGCAGGCTGGTCGTCGCCCACGCCGGGATGAAGCAGGAAATGCAGGGCCGGGGGTCGGGCAAGGTACGGGACTTCGCCCTGTACGGTGAGACGACCGGGGAGACGGACGAGTTCGGCCTGCCCGTCCGGTACAACTGGGCGGCGGAGTACCGGGGACCGGCGACGGTCGTGTACGGCCACACCCCCGTCCCCGAGCCGGAGTGGCTGAACCGGACGGTGAACATCGACACCGGCTGCGTGTTCGGCGGGAAGCTGACCGCCCTCCGCTACCCGGAGCGGGAGTTCGTGTCCGTCCCGGCGGCGCGGACGTACTGCGAACCGGCCCGCCCCTTCCTACCGGATGGCGGTCAGGCCCCGGCGCTCAGCGCCCAGCAGGCCCACGACGAGGTGCTTGACGCCGACGATGTGCTGGGCAAGCGGTTCGTGACCACCCGGCTGCGGGGCACCGTGACGGTTCGGGAGGCCCACGCGACGGCGGCGCTGGAGGTGATGAGCCGGTTCGCCGCCGACCCGAGGTGGCTGATCTACCTGCCGCCCACGATGTCCCCGTGCGAAACCAGCAAGGAGCACGGGCTGCTGGAACACCCTGCCGAGGCGTTCGCCTACTACCGCGCCCAAGGTGCCCCGCAGGTCGTCTGCGAGGAGAAACACATGGGGTCGCGGGCGGTCGTCGTCGTCTGCCGCGACGAGGGGGCGGCGCGGGAACGGTTCGGCGTCATCGGGGGCGAGGTCGGGATCGTCGTCACCCGCACCGGCAGGCGGTTCTTCAACGACGCGGGGCTGGAGCGGCAGTTCCTCGACCGGGTGCGGGCGGCGCTGACCGCCGCCGACCTGTGGGGCACGCTCGGGTCGGCGTGGGTATGCCTCGACTGCGAGTTGATGCCGTGGTCGGCCAAGGCGCAGGAGCTTCTCAAGGGGCAGTACGCGGCGGTCGGTGCCGCCGGGCGGGCGTCCCTGCCTCGGGCGGTCGCCTCGCTGGCGGACGCGGTGAAGCGACTCGGCGGGGACGAGCGGGTCAAAGTCGAGCGGGCGGCGGGCGAGTACCAGCGGCGGGAGGAGAACCTCGGCAGGTTCGTCGCCGCCTACCGGCAGTATTGCTGGCCGGTGAACTCGCTGGCCGACCTGAAGCTCGCACCGTTTCACCTGCTGGCATCGGAGGGCAAGGTTCACACGGACAAGAACCACGTGTGGCACGTGGACACGCTGGCCACCGTCTGCCGGGCCGACCCGGAACTCCTGCTGGCCACGTCGTACAAGGTGGTGGACGTGACCGACCCGGCCAGCGAGGCCGAGGGCGTCCGGTGGTGGACGGAGTTGACTGGGCGTGGCGGCGAAGGGATGGTGGTCAAGCCGCTGGACTTCATCCTGCGGGGGCGGCGGGGGCTGGCCCAGCCCGCCGTGAAGTGCCGGGGGCCGGAGTACCTGCGGATCATCTACGGCCCGGACTACACCGCCGACGAGAACCTGTCCCGGCTGCGGTCGCGCGGGCTGGGGCACAAGCGGTCGCTGGCCCTGGGGGAGTTCGCCCTCGGGGTCGAGGGGCTGGAGCGGTTCGTCCGGCGGGAGCCGCTGCGGCTGGTCCACGAGTGCGTGTTCGGCGTCCTCGCCTTGGAGAGCGAGCCGGTGGACCCACGGCTCTGACGAAACGCGAGGAAGCTACTGGGACAACCGGAGGTATACTAGCCGGGGCACTGCCGCGACTCGACCCGCAGATTTTTCGTTTCGAGGCTCGAATGCCTGACATCAACGATCATGACGCAGCGGACCTGCCCCTCGAACACCCGAGACTGGATGCCGAGTGGACCGCGCTGACCGCATTTCGCGAGATGTTGGGCATTGCCATGAAGGGGAAGGATAATCCCACATATGCGCAGTCGTTTCTCCTCGCACAGTCTATGCTCCCCGAGATATTTGGCGTCGGGAGTCTGCTGGCACAAGCTGCCGAGCCCGAGGATGTGAGGATGTATCGCCAGAAGGCCGAGGCGCAGTCCCTTATGACAGGGAGCCCGGTCACGGCGCTTGAGGTCGTGAACAAGGAGATCAAGGAGTACGAAGCTCTGTTGGGAGCCGAGCCGTCTAAAGTGCTTCTGGAGAAGCCCCTCAAAAAACTGCTGCGTATCCGATACAAACTCACCCGAATTACCTACTCCGAAAACCAGATCATTCTCAGGGACGCCTTTCAGGCTAGTCATCTGCCGGTCCCATCGGAGATGGGTGACTCATACCGCGACTACCGGATTTCAGCCACCCGTGGACTGCGGATTCGGGTTCTCCATCCTGACAAGGCTGAGCACGCCACAGGTGCCGACCTTATCTATGAGCAGCATTGGAACGACAAGCAGGTCGCACATCTGGCGGCGATCCAGTACAAGATTTGGGACGGAGAGCGGCTCTACTTCTCTGCGGCAAAGAACTTGGAAGAGCAATTAGGAAAATTGAAGAACACTTTCTGCGACAGCGGCTTGTGCGAGGCCGGGAAGAAGAGCAAGAGGCGAGACGCCTACCGGCTTCCTCACTGTGCGGCGTTCCTTCGACCCACCGATAAGCTTCAAGACCAGAACAGCCAACTCGTCTCGACGGGTATCCACGTCCCAGTGTGCGTCGTGAGCAGGTTGTGCGGTGCGCAAAAGGGAGCAAAGAAGATCGAGCGGAGCTACCTGCGCGGCGAGTCCCTTTCTCAGATGAGCTTCGGCGAGTTGTTCAACTACAACATGTGTGGATCGAGATTCCTGACGTTCAAGGAGTTGAGGCAGTTTTACGCGGCGCACGCCGTTGCCCGCGACCCCAATACGATTAGCATCCACGCGCAGGAATTTAGTGTGCCCGAGAAAGAAGATTTTCCGACGCGGAAGGGCAGGCGGCGCGGGGTACGCCGTTCAAAGTGACCGGCTGGCTGCTCGGTTTCGTCGGGCATCCTGCCCATCAAGCCCCGCTGATCCGCTCCAATCACTTTCCCCATGTAGCATCGGGGGCGGATTACGCCCCATCGGAGCCCTGCCTCTCGTCATGCAAAACGACGAGTGATCACTTCCGTAGGAGAACTCACCCACGCCGATCTGGTGTCTCGGCGATGCGGGCGAGCAGCGGGTTGAGCATCAGCAAGGTCTCCCGGTCGGCATTCGTGACTACTGTCTCGAACAACGTCCGGGCCTGCTCGCGCAGGACGGCGAGGGTGTCCGGGGCGGCTGCGGTCGGCATCAGATCGTGGGTGGTCGTCCCGAGGGCCGAGGCCAGCCGGTCCACCAAGTCGATGCCGGGGGCCGCGCCGCCGCTCTCCAGCCGCCAGACGTAGGAGGCGGTCACATTGGCCCGCCGGGCCAGTTCCGCCTGCGTCATCCCCCGTGACCGGCGCACCTCCCGCAGCCGGGCGGCGAACAGCCGCACCACTTCGGCCTGCTCGACCCGCTTCTTCCTCCGCTTGCCCATGTCTGCACTCCCCTCCCGACATCGCCACGGAGGGGGTGCGGACGCGACTTACTGAACAAGGTGTTGCAACTGACTTTTGTAAGCGTAGACTCCCGGCGTACCGTCCAGACTGGTTCTGCCCGCCGTCCAACGAGGCGCTCTCACATGGCCCAGTGGTACGTCGTCCGTTCGGGGAAGGAGCACGGCCCGCACACCGCGCAGGCCCTCAAGGAGATGGCCGCGTCCGGGGAACTGCGGCCCGCCGACCTCGTGCGCCGTGAAGACATGCCGTCCGCCCGCCCGGCCAGCACCGTCAAAGGGCTGTTCCCCGGTGAAGACGCCGGGACCGGAGCGGCACCGCCAGCCGCGAAGGTGGCCAAGCCGCCGGTCACAGCAGAACGCCGATCCCAGCCCGACGACTCGCCCGGCACCATGTCGGGGGCGAGGATGAAGCTGATCGTCCTGTCCGCCGTCGCCGGGGTGCTGTTTCTCGCCTGCGCCGGGGTGGTCGGGGTGCTCGCCACCAAGGCCCGGAAGGCGGCGGAACAGGGGCTCGCCGAGGCAGACAGGGCGTGGGACGCGGGCGACAAGGCAGGTGCCGCGTCCCAGTACCGCAACCTGCTCCAAGACCGGGGCCGGAAGGCGGCGCTCAAGCCAGACGAGAAGGCACGGCTGTTTGGGCGGCTGATCGACTTTGACGCGGAGCGAGGCGAGGTGGAGTCGGCAAAGGCGCTGCTCGAAGAGGCCGCGAGCGGCAACGTGACGCCGCAGGTCGGCCACCCGGAGGGCCTGAAGCTGCTGGCCGCGCACCAGCGGCAGCAGGCGGCTGACACCGACCGGCAGTACGTCTGGAAGCAGCCCGAGGGGTGGTGGGGCGACGTGCTGAAGACCTCGGACCTGCGGTTCCGCCCGATGCCCGCCGACGAGTACGCCGGACTGGTCTACGCCCTGAACGACAGGACCGCGCCCGAGCGGGTGGCCAAGCTGCTCCAGCACGCCGACCCGCACGCCCTGTTCACGCGGGAGGAGTTGCAGGTGATGGCCAAGCCGTACTACGGGACGGTGAACTGGTCGGGCAACGTGCTCGACGCCGCCCACCCCGACCCCCACGTCGAGTTGAAGTCGAAGGCGGGGCGGAAGGACCAGTTCCGCGAGCCGGTGTTTTTGGTCAGCGGCGACCCGAACGACGGGAACGGGGTCGCGGGGGGCCGGTTCTTCCGCTCCTTCTCGCTGAAGGACGACCGCCGGACCAAGCTCGTCGAGAAGGCGGTGGGGGTGGCGCTCGACTTCAACTACACCGGCCCGGACCTGAAGAAGACCGGGATCAAGGCGGCGCGGCTCGGGTGGATCAAGATCCACATCCCGGCCATCCACAACGACGAGAAGTGCTACGGGTGGGACGCGGTGATCGAGCCGTCCGGCACCGCCGTCGCCGGGGTCCGGTTCGTCGAGTTGCGGGCCGAGCGGCTCGGCCCGCTGGCGGACCCGAAGTTCGGGCCTACCGACATCGACCTGTACCAGATCCGGTACGATTCGGGCGACCCGGCGAGGCCGTACACGATTGAGAAGCTGGTGCCGAAGATGGAGACGATCCGGGGCAAGTGAAGGGAGGACCGGTGGCGTTCCCCACTTCATCGGGCGGGCGGTCAACAGGTCGGCAGCTCGCCCGGCCTCACCACGCACCCCTCTCCGTCGCCTTCAGGCGCAGGTGGTACGATCCGGTCGAAGGCGGCGAGGAACGCCGCCGGGGGTTGCGCTCCGGACAGGGCCAGTTCGCTGTTGACGACGAAGAACGGCACCCCCTGCACGCCGAGCCGGTGGGCCTCAGCTTCCGCCGACCGGATCGCGTCCACGCTCTCCGTGTCCCCGAGCGCAGCCTCGGCCCGATCCCGCGACATCCCGGCCCCGGCCACCACGTCGAGCAGCGTCTCCCGGTCGCCGATGTCCCGTCCCTCGGTGAAGTATGCTCGGAACAGCGCCTCCACCACCGCGTCCTGCACTCCGTCCGCCCCGCCCACCCGAATCAGCCGGTGGGCGTCGAGGGTGTTCGGAGTCCGGGTGATCCGGTTCAGCGCGAACGCGATCCCCTCGACCTCCCCGACCTCCATGATCTGGGCGTCGAGGGCGAGCGACCGCTCCCACGAGCCGAACTTGGCGGTGCGGTACGCCCGCCGGTCCATCCCCTCCTTCGGCATGTGCGGGTTTAGTTCGAACGGGTGCCACCGCACGACGACCTTGCGCCGCCCGCCGAGGGCGGCGACCGCCTTCTCCAGCCGCCGCTTCCCGACGAAGCACCACGGGCAGATCACATCCGAAGTCACGCCTACCCTCAGGGTCATACCCAGTGACTCCATCCGAGCGCCCGATATCGAAGTCTCCTCAGCAGGCGCTCGCCATGCCTCGCTGTGGAACCTGTGATTGAATAGACGGTATGTAAGAGCATCTGGCCGGGGCCGGGCTGGGCTTGGTTGTGCCAGCGACCAATGGTCCAGAAGGATACTACTTCCCCAGCCTCTTCGCCGCGTACCGGATGAACCGGTCTCGATGCCGACCGACCTTGACCCCGTTGTGGTAGAAGCGACCACTGGAAATCAGCCAGAACACCTTGTCGGCGTGGTACGGCGACACACCCGCGTTGCGGGCGAGTCGGCTGATGGCCCGGAACACGGTCCAGTTGTCCTCGCCCGCCGCAAGGCCGAGATCGACGAAGATCTTGTTGAGGTGAACGTCCGGCTTGCTCCAGTTCAGAAAGCCGAGTTCCTTCACGAAGTCGCAGGCCAATGCCGGTCCGTAGCCGTGGACTTCCCCGGCGATGGCCCGGGCCAGCTCGAATCGCGTCCGGGCGTTCTTGTCGTGCCGCTCCACCCACCGGTAGAAATCCTGTGCGTCCTCGAACTGCGACAGCCAGACCGCCCCGGTCAGCAATGCCCGGCAGTATTTCCGCCAGGCGCTCTGCAACCCCCGCTTCCGGGGTTCGTCGGGGAAGAAGTTCGCGTCGATGCGGTCGAGGAGCATCTCCCAATCGTCGCCGTACTCATCAACTACCGCTGTCGGATCGAACCCGCTGAGCAGTTCCTCCAGCTCATCGACGCCGTTCGGGCCGAGCTTGCAGCCGATGACGTGGGGCAAGCCCCAGTAGTTCTGGGCGGAAAACGCCAGGTGAGCGAAGATTCCGGACAGGGTAGCGGGTCGGTGGCACTCAGGGACGTTGAGGTGCTGCTCGACCATCTCCTCGGTAACGCCTTCGATCTTCAGCAGGAAGCGGCGGGCCAGCCTGTAAACTTTCCGGTCGATGCGCCGCTGTTGTGACTTGTCGAGAGACATAGACTCCCCCTTCTGGAACCCTTGTCCAGCGAGGGGCGGGCCGGTTCCCTGTGGTTTTCTCCCCACAGCTTCGGTCGGAGTGACCGACTTCCGGATTCAGGGGAAGTAACATCTCGCCCGCATTCATTCTAGCGACAAGGAAACCTTCGGCTACACCAGTTCGGCCCTGCCAGGCACGACTCTGTGACGAACCGAAGAGGCCGCCCCCTACTCCTCGCCTGCCGGTTACAATGTGTGGACTCGTTCGTGTCGAGAAGAAGCAGCGGAGCGAAGACGGTGAGTGACATCGGTAATCCGGACAACGGGCCGACCGGGCGGGTCGAGAAAGTAAGCGGGGTGACGGACGCCGAGCGTTACCTCGGCCAACTCTGCACGCGGTCGTTCCTCTCGCTGTGGAGTTACCCGAGCGTCTTCCGCGACCAATCCAGAAAGAACGGCGGGGACGGGAAGGAACTGTGTGACCTGCTCATAGTGTTCGGGAACGATGTCGTTATCTTCTCCGACAAGGATTGTGCCTTCCCGAACACCGGGGACGCCGCCCTCGACTGGTCGAGGTGGTTCCGCAAGTCGGTGCTGGAATCGGCGAAGCAAGCCTGGGGGGCGGAGCGTTGGATTCGCCAGCACCCGGACAAGCTGTTCGTCGACCGGACGTGTAGGAGAGCGTTCCCGCTACAAATGCCCGACGTGTCGCAGGCACGCTTCCATCTCGTGGCGGTGGCCCACGCTTCGTCAGAACGCTGTAAGCAGGCTCTCGGCGGCAGTGGCAGTCTGCGGGTTCGGACCGACCTCCGGGGCAAGGCCCATTACGAGGGCGACGTGCTGCCGTTCGCGGTCGGGGATCTGGACCCGGAGAAGCGGTTCGTTCACGTGCTCGACGACACCACCCTCGACATCGTGCTGGGGGCGTTGACCACCGCGAGCGACTTCATCGACTACCTGACCAAGAAAGAGACCCTGTTCCGAAGCGCAAAGATCGTTCACGCCGAAGGTGAGGAGGATCTCCTCGCCTTCTACCTCTCGGACATCAATGAGCGTGAGGAACACGACTTCATTTTCCCGCACGGGCACCCCGACCAGATCGTTTTCCACCCAGGGCATTGGGAGGACTTCTCAGCCAGCGAGGCTCGTGCTGTCCAGATCGACGCCGACCAAATCAGTTACGTTTGGGACCGGCTCATCGAGCACTTCACGAATCACGTTCTGGGCGGGACATCAATTTCGACAGCCCCGGTCAGCAGTCAGGAGGTGCCGCTCCGATGGATGGCCAGAGAGGGGCGGACGGCCCGGCGGGTCCTCGGCTTCAGCCTGATGGAAATCCTTGAGAAAACTCCGAACAAACCGCTCTTCCGAGCGACTCGTGTCGTCCGCCCACCGCGCCCCGGAAGCCCGCAGTATGTGTTCCTGGTCCTCGGGCCGCCACCGGACAAGCCGGAATCGGACTACCGCAAGTTCCGCCAGTTCGTGCTTGACCTGCTGTGCAAGGGCGTCCGACTACATCACCCCGAAGCGACCGATATCGTCGGTTTCGCCACGGAGCCAAACGGGACCGGTGGCCGCTCGGAAGACATCATGTACTTCGACGGAAGGACGTGGACGCCGGAGATGGAACAGGAAGTCCGGGTGTGGAACGACAAACTGGGGTTGTTTAAGACAATGAAGGAGACGGCCCGGGGAACCGTCTATGAGTACCCGACACACCCCAACGACTGAAACGGATAATCGCCTGTCAGATACAGAATATTCGCGTCGGAAGCCCGAGTGCCGGAAGGGCGCGCCGCTGCAACAGCTTACTTGCCCTTAAACTGTAGGCCGACTACGGCCCGCACCGCCGTCAACGGGATGCGGGTTTCCGTGACGCCCGCCTCGTCGAGAAGCACAATGAAGTCGTCCCCGACCTCGACGACCTTGTGGGTGAGCGGCCCGGCCTCGGCCACGGTGACGACCTCGTACAGCGCCCCCCGCTCCTTCAGCGCCACCGGCTGACCGACCTTCAGCGGCGAGAAGACCGTCCGGCGGGCCGCTGGCGGCGGCTGCGAGGAGCCCGTGGGGAGTGACGCGGCGGTGAGGACGCCTGCGACAACCAGCACGGCGAGGAGGCGGTGTTTCATGGTCGTTCTCCTTGGTTGGGGTGATCGCGCCGGGGACGGTGCCGCGCGCAGGGCGGGGTCGGAAAATCCGGCGGCGGTTTTTCGGGCAGCGGGCTTTCGGCGGGCAACCGGCATAGGGGTGTCGTGAGTCCGAGGGCAAAACAAGAAGAAAGTGCGACGTAGCCGCTGTATAGGGCTTACGGGAGACCGGCCCTGCACCGGAACCAAACGGAGTTTCTCGATTTCGAGTTTTGCAACACGGGCGAAAGAGCCGGTACGCCGACCGCCGTGCCGCAAAACGGCGATCACCGGGGAGTAGGAGTGGCCCGAACGCCACCGGTCTAAAGGGCCAGACCGGACGCGGCACCTTTCCTGTAGAAAGGAGCGTGCTGTATGGTGCTGACCGTCCGCGACAACGAGTTCCGGTATCGGATCGCGTGCCCAGACGGGTGTGAAGTGCGTGCCGGTGGTGAGTTTGACTACCTCGTCGTAGAAGCCCCCGAGTTCGGCGGGCCGCTCTGGCTGTTCGACGAACTGCTCGTGGAAGCCGCCCGGAGCGGAGACTTCGGGCTGCAACTGCTTTCCGAAGTCCCGTTGTCCTGAGCCGGTGTCCGGTCGGGAGGGAGCGCGCTCCCTCCCGACCGGCGGCGATCAGTTCGCCACGAATTCGGCGTACTTCTCTGCGATCAGAGCGCGGGTCTGGGAGATGCGGGCCGGGGTGACGCCGTGGCGGGCGGCGCACTCGCCGGTGCCCATCCCGTCCATCAGGTCGAGGGTGATCTCCCGCTGCCGGTCGCCGAGCGTGGCGAGGAAGGCCGGAAAGTCCACACGGAACGACACCGCGTCGGGGATCGGCGTCTGGTCGTTTACGAACGCCCGCAGGTCTACCCGCTCGAACGCGGCGCAGCCCCGCTTGGCGTAGACGAACACGTCCTTCGGCTTGGCCGCGTCCCCGGTCGGCAGGGCGCGGCCCGCCTTGGTCTGCTTGACGGAGTACCAGAGGACCGACCGGATCAGGGCCGGGTCGTCGCCCCGCCCCTGCCGGATCAGGCTCAGGTAGCTGTGCCACGCGAGGGCGAGCGTGTTCTGGACGGCCTCCTCGCGGGCGTCCGGGTCGAGGTGGCGGAACTGGGCACCGGCCATGCGTTCGAGTTCGGGCAGGAGGGCGGTGAACGCGGCGCGGAGGGTCTCGAATGAGGGCATGACGGTCTCCCGGTGGTGTGACTCGCCGCGACGTGCGGCGACACCCCGGTTGCGGGTATCCGTCACTGTCCTCGGGAACGGCTAAATGGCCGGTCGGGGGTGCCGCTCGGACCCTCGGGCCGGAAGTCGAAGTAGAGCCGGGGCGGGCCGGGCTGGACCGCCAGCGTGCCCGTCAGGCCGTCCGCCTTGCGGCGGACCCGCAGGGTGCCCGCGAACCCGAGCAGGACGAACTCGCGGGCGAGTTGCCGGGTGTCCCAGACCGTTCCGAAAGTTGCTTCGAGCGCCGCGCGGTCCTGCGGCGGGTCACTGCCCTGCCGCCTTCGTGTTCTGCGATGTGGTTTATTGCCTATCGGCACGGGGCCTTCTCCTATGGTTTGGGGGTGTTCTGCACGCGACCCGAGACCCGCTGGTTCTGCGGCTCGGGCCAGCGTGGCAGTACGGGTCAGGGTTGCTCGGCGCGGGCCGGTCGGGACTGCCAGTGCCGGACCCGGCGGTCGTACTCGGCGAGGTCATCAGGGACGGTCGGATCGAACAGTTCGGCCTCGAATCGACCTTGCGTGGGGATCTTCGCCACCCCGGACCAGCCGCCGGTGTAGATCACCCGCCGCCCGCTCGGCAGCGGGTCGTCTGGGACGAAGTACCAGTCGGCGCGGAATAGCCGCCCGTCCTCGACCGCGTTGCAGAAGGTGAGGCGGTCGTAGATCTCGACCAGATCGGGCAGGCCGTGCCGCTTCCACTCGTCGTAGTTCAAGATGCTCAGCCGGATGCTCATGTCGGCCTCCAGAAATGGAAGGGGCGGCGGGATAATCCCGCCGCCCCGGTGACGCACTGACCCGTGCGCCGGGTCAGTATTCGTCGGGAAGGAGCAGGCATGTGGAGGCCCGGTGCCCGTCGTCGCCGACCGCCTCGGTGATGACCCAGACCTGCTCGCCGGTCGTCAGGGTGTAGGCCGAGAACAGCCTGCCCCCGTCCGTCAGGGCCGCGTCGTTGAGGCGGCGGTCCTCGTCGCCGAGGTCGCCCCAGTCCCCGGCGGCGTGGCGGGCCAGCATGTCGAGGACGCTCTGCCCGGCCCCGTGGACGGCCTTCAGGGCGGCGGGCGTGGCGACCTGTTGCCCGAGTTCGAACTTCGCGCTCGGCACGCTGGACGTGTCGTTCGGCATGGGAGACCTCGTGGTTCGGGGAGGGGATGGTTCGCCGACCTAGCGGGTATCCGTCGTGCCTGTCGCTCACGGGTGCCGAGCATGGGAAGGCTCCCCGCACGCCGGACGGCCCGACTTGTATTCAGCCTGAATGGACGGGCGGCGCGTCCGGGGTGGCCTTATCGAGCACCGGGGGTGTTAGCCGCCCCGGTGCATTCCTCCCGGCGAATGCCGCGTCCGAGAAAAGAGGGGCCGAAGCGCCGGGCAGCTCGCCGTCCCGGTGCATTTCCCCCAGCGCTTCTTTCCCGATTGCGTCCGGCGTGGGACCGGTCAGTAGTTCAGCCGCTCCGCCGCCTCCCCCAACTGTTGCTCGCTGCGCCGGGTGTACCGGGCCGTGGTGGTGAACGACTCGTGGCCGAGGATCTGGGCCAGCCCCACGAGGTCGTTGCCGTTGTCCGCGAGGTACTGGTGGGCCATCGTGTGCCGCAGCAGGTGCGGGTGCAGGTCGATCCCGGTGATGGCGCTGTACTTGTCGCACAGGGCGCGGACGCCGCGATCCGTCAGCGGCCCCCGCTCGCCGACGAACACCCGGTCGGACTTGAGCGGGGGGCGGGCGTCGAGGTACGCCCGCAGCGCCCGCCGGGCCGGGAGAGGGAGCGGCACGGTGCGCTGCTTGCCCCCCTTGCCGTGGCGGAACACCGCCGACCCGCCCCGCTCGCCGAGCAGCAAATCGTCCAGATCGAGTTGCACGAGGTCGCCGACCCGACAGCCGGTGTACAGCAGCAGGTGGAAGATCGTGTCGGCCCGCACGTCCTGTCGGAGTTCCACCTCCCGCAGCAGCCGTCGCACCTCTGCCCGGTCGAGGCCCTTCGGGGCGAGCGCTTGCCGCCGCAACTCCTTGACCGGCTGGGCGACGTTCGCGGTGACGTGGCCCCGCCCGGCCAGCCAGCCGAAGAACCGCCGCAGCGTGACCAGCGCCCGGTTCACCGTGGCGACCGCCTGCCCCTTCTCCCGCCGCAGGTGGTCGCGGAAGTCGGTCACGTCTCGGGTCGTCACCCGCCCGACGACGAACCGCTCGCCGTTCGCCCCGGCGAACCAGACGGCGAACTTCTTCAGGTCGCTGGCGACGGCCCGGCGGGTCTCCGGGGCGAAGTCGTGGGCGGCGAGGTACTCGGCTAGGAGGGCCGTCTCACCCGCGCCGACCGGCACCCCTTTGAACACCTTATCGCCCAAGTTCTGGCGGGCTTGTGGACGGAAATCAGACACCATGTAGACACTCCTCCCGGCTAACTGGGGTGGTAATCGCACTTACCGCCGGTGCTCACCGGCTCAGTCCCGGCGCTTGAGGAACAGGAAGACGGCCCGGAGCACCGCGCCCCGGTCCACTCCGTCCGTCCCGCTCGGGTAGGTCGCCCGGAGCGCCGCCTCCACTTGTTCAGAAGTTACCCCCGCCAGCCCGAGCCCCTTCAGCCCGTCGATCAGGTCGGCGTGGCGGTCGCCGGACCTCGGGGCCGACCCCGGCTTGGCCTTCGTGGTCGGCTTCGGCCTCGGGGCGGGGCGGCTTCCTCGGGCGTAGAACAGGACGGGCTGGCCGTTCGCCCCGCAGTTCCTTCGCCGCACGTCGAGGCACGCCCGCTGGATGGGTTCCGGGTACTGCGGGCGGCGGGTCCGCACGTCGTACACCGGCGGCGGGAACACCCCCTCCTGCACAAGCTGGTAGAAGCGAGCCCGGCTGAGCGAACACATCCGGGCCATTTCCGCCACCGATACGACCGCCTTGGTCGGCACCGGTTGGTCACGCATCGTACTCTCCTCGGCTCGTGTCGTTCGGGTCGTTAACGCGGGCGGCGAGGTGCGCGCGGCCCTCGGCGGTCAGTTGCCGCCGCCCCTGATCATCCTTGACGATGAGCCCGGCCCGGATCAGGAACGGCTCGATCACCTGCGACACGGTGCGGGCGGGCAGGCCGAGCAGGCTGGCGACCACGTTCAGGCGGCTGCTTCCCTCGGCGAGCGCGGCGAGGTACTGCTGCTCAGTCGGGCCGAGCCCGATCTCGTCCAGCCCCTCCAGTCGGCAGGCCCGCGTCAGGTGCCCGTAGGTGATGGCGGTCTCGCCCTCGGCGCGGCAAACCCGGCGGCAGGCTTGCAGGAGACGGAGGGCCAGCCGGGGCGTACCCCGCGACCGCCCCGCGATCCGGGGGAGCACGTCCGGCTGGACTGGCCAGCCGAGTGCCGAGGCCCGCTGGGCGAGGAGCGTGGCGAGGTCTTCGACCGAGTAGAACTGGAACCGCAGGACCAGACGCATCCGGTCCCGCAGCGGTTGCAGCAGCCCGTACTCGTCGGTCGTGCTGAGCAGCAGGGTGAAGTCGTTGAGCGGGATCGACTGCGGCCCGCCCTTCGCCCGGCTCTGGAGGACGACCTTCCGCTGGTCGAGGGCGAGGTACAGGGCGGTTTGGAACGCCGGGTCGATCTCGTGGGCCTCGTCGAGATGCACCACGTCGCGGTCTTTCGCCCCCAGCAGCAGGGCGTTCAAGTCCGCCGGGGCGACGACGCTCTGGCCGAGGACTTCGTGAAGTTCGGCCCCCATCTCGGCGGCGATCACCTTGGCCAGTTGCGACTTGCCCAGCCCCGGCCCGCCGACGAGCAGGGCGTGGTCGAACTTGCGGCGGTCGGCGCGGGCGGCTCCGAGGGCGACGGCCACCTGATCCACGACGCCGCGCTGGCCGATCAGGTGCGGGAGGGCGGACGGGGCCGCGTCGTTCACTTCGGTCGGGCGGTGTTCGGTCATGGGTTCTCCTTGGCGATGGGGAACGGGTCGTACCGGTAGCGGGTATCCGTCAGTCGGCAGGGCGGGCGCGGCGCAGAGACGCACCGCACCCGCGATCCGCTGGTCAGACGGCGACGGGCTCGGCGGGTTCGGCCTGCTGCTGGCGAGAGAAGGAGAGCAGGAAGTCCACGGCCCGGCTGGCGTCGGCGCTGACCCGGAAGAGGAAGCGGGGGTCGGCCCGGAGCGCCCCGAGCCAGCTTGCGAGGTAGGAGTTGTGGGTGGTGAGGTCGTCGCTCTGCGGGACACCGAGTTCGGCGAGGGCGAACGCGCTGGCCATCTCGGCGCGGAGTTCGCCTTCGGCGTAGCCGCCGGTCCAGTTCAGGCGGCACTCGGTCCAGTGGCCGAGTTCGTGCAGCAGGGTCGAGTAATACTCCTTCTCGCTCTCGAAGGCGTGCTTGTGCGGGACGGCGATGAAGTCGCCGACGCCATCGGGGGACGGGCGGCGGTAAAAGGCGCGGTCGGTCCCGTGCCGGATGTCGGCCCCGGTCGCGGCGACGGCCCGCTCGGCGGGGTCGTAGTCGGCCAACGCGGCACGTTGCGGGGCGTGCTCGGCCCGGTGTCGGTCGGCGGCTTCCCCCTCGACCTGATCCACGTTGAACACGGTGAAGGTGCGGAGCAGCAGGTACTCACCCCGCCGCTCGTCGGCCTCCTCGTCGCGGGGCCTCCGCTCGACGGCCTTGCACAAGACTACGGCGCAGCCCCACCGACCGGGCGGTACGGTGGCGGGTCGGGGCTTGACCCGGCACCCGAGCGCCTGCCACTGGTTGAACGTCGCGTACCGGCTCGGCCCGGCGAGCCCGAGCCGCTGGCGGTGGAGGTGCAGGAGCAGGACGTTCACGCCCGAGTAGCGGCGACCCGTGGCGGCGTTGGCGGGCGGGCCGGACGCGCCCCACGGGCAGCGCCACGGCGGCAACCCGCCCTTCTCCAGCGCGGCGACGACCTCGGCGGTGATGCGGGCACGGATTTCGGTCTGGGTGGACATGAGCTTTCCCTCGGCGGCTGGTGGAACGAACCGAGGGGGGTAGCGGGTATCCGTCAGCCTGCCGAGGGTCGTCACCTCGCGTCCGGGTCGCTGACTGGGGTGAGGGACCGGGGTACAATGAGCCCCGCGAAACGTGAAGAAATGGGTGGCACGACCGCAGGGCAGTGCGGGCAACAACGGGCACGAGAACCGGCCATGCCCGAAGCCCTGATCCCCGAGCCCGAAGAGATCCGGGCCGACTGCGCCCGCGAGCCCGCGAGCTGGAGACAGGCGTAATGTTCACCGCCATCCTCGGGTGCCTGCTTGGCGAGAAGTGGAGCACGCCGAGGATCGAGGGGGTGCGGGTCACGCGCGGCTGTTGACTTTTTGCAGACTCTATAGCGTTCCGAACTGGCCGAACACGCAGGAGGCGGTTAGATCGGCTTGTAGCCACAATCAAGAGAAGAATCTCCGGGGTGCGGACGCCCCGAGGATGGAATCCGCAAGGAATGTGACCTCCGACAATACTGCAAGCGGTAGGGCACTATCCCATGACTGCGCCCCTCGCCCAGCGGCGTTCCCTGTCTCGTGGCATCGACTACCTCGGCGACCTCGGTGCCAAACTGCGGGATCTTCAGGGCTTCGCAACGCTGGCGCACGAGTTGATCCAGAACGCCGACGACGCGCAAGGGGCCACGCG
Source organism: uncultured Alcaligenaceae bacterium (assembly GCA_964444365.1). GTDB lineage: Bacteria > Planctomycetota > Planctomycetia > Gemmatales > Gemmataceae > CAYUHJ01. The sequence continues at coordinate 78,716 of CAYUHJ010000008.1, forward strand.
CATATCCTTCGGAGTGTCGAGGGCGGCGCTCGTCGTGGACAACGACGGGCAGTTCAGTGATTGCGGGCAGGTGGAAGAGCCGGAGTGCCCGTGGCGGCGCGATCCCGCACGGGGCTACATGTGCGACTTCCACGGGTTCCGTTCCGTGGCCAGCGGCCATAAACGTGAACGGCAAGGCACCACCGGGGCCTTCGGCATCGGCTTCATCTCGGTCTACCAGATCACGGACCAGCCAGAATTGATCTCCGCAGGTCGGCACTGGATTTTGCACGAGGATCGCCCCGAGAGCGAGCGGATCGAAGTGTGCGACGGGTGCCCAGCGTGTCAGGTGGCGGGGTTGCCCAAGACCCGCTTCATCCTGCCGTGGGCCTTCGATCCGGGTAGCCCCCTGCGCAGGGCGCTCCGGGCACCCGCACAAGCGCCCGACGCACCGCAGGAGCTACTCGGCGAACTCCGCCGGTCGCTCGGGACGGCGATGCTGTTTCTGAAGCATCTCACCGCGATGGACGTGCGCGACGAAGGCGCGCCCGTCATTGGCCTCCAAAGAATCGTCGAGAACGACAGCCTTATCGTCAGCGACGGCAAGAGAGACCGCATCTGGCACCTGCTGCGCGGGAACTTCAACGGGGTCGCGGACCAGTTGCGCCAGCCTCCCGACAGCCGCATCGAACCCAAGCGCTCGGCGAACGTCACGTTGGCGATCCCCGAAGAGCCGTTCGACAAGGGCCTACTGTGTGCGTGCCTGCCGACCCAGCAGGAAAGCGGTCTGCCTTTCCACATCAACGCCGACTTCTTCCCGCACAGCGACCGGAAGCGGATCATTCTGGAGCAGGACTACCAGTCCGAATGGAACCGTGCTGCGATTCTGGCGGCTGCCGGTGTTCTCTGCGACCATCTTCACGTCCTTCCCAAGACCCTTGATGACCACCAGCACCTCTGGCATCTGTTCCGCACGGTGCAGCGCGTCGGCGACGACGTGGAGGCGGGTCACAAGGAGAGGTCGTTCGGCCAGTTCTGGGAGCGGCTGCGGCCCAAGTTGCGTGAGTCGAGAGTCTTCTTCACCACCCGCGAGGAGTGGAAGACCGCAGGTGAGGTCGTCTTTCCGTCCGAGAGGGAAGAAGAAGAGGTTGTGCCGGTCCTCGAAGGGTTGGGGCTGTCGGTGCTCAGCACGGACCTGCGGCCCTACTTCAACCTTTTCCGCTCGAAAGAGGTCGGCGTGCCCCTTCTCGACATCGGCCACATCGCCGAGGCGCTGGAGGCCAGCGGTCTCGACGAGCGGGTGGCAATCGCCGAACTCCCCGCGTTCCTGCGGTCTGAGAAGGACCGCCGCCTGCTGCGCCGGGAACTAGCGACTCTTCTCGCCCGGCAGCGACGGCCAGACGAGAACCGGAAGCTCGCCCGGTGCGCCGTGATGCCGGGCCGCGACGAGGCGCTCTGGCCGTGCTATCAGGTCTACCGGGCGGACGATGAGACCATCGCCCTCTTCTCAGGCATCGACGCCGCCATCCCATTCCTAGCCGTCATCGAGGACGACGCCGAGGCACTGGCGCGGCTGTGCCCCGAGTTTACGAGCGCCGTCGCCGTCGAGCGGCTTGCCAAGGCCCTCTTCGACGCCGAAGACGGGGCGGGAGCCTCGCTCGATCCTGTCGCGGTGCTGGGCTGGTTCGAGGACCGCCGGGACGAACTGCGCCGATCCGTCACCGTGAAGAACGGGATCGCGGCCCTCCCCCTCTTCCCCTGCGCCGAAGGGCTCAAGCCGCTTCCGTCGCTTTCGTTGCCGGGTGACTTTACCGACCCAATCGGGCTGGCCGGGGTCGTCGATCTGGCACGGCTCAAGGGACGCCGCGACTTTCTGATCGAGCTTGGGGCCAAAACGTTGACCTTCACGCGCTACGCGGGGGATCACATTCCCCACGCCGTCCGGCAGCCGGGGATGACCGTCGAGCAGAAGCGCAGCGTCGTCCGGCTACTGGCCGAACGCCTCGGTGAGATACGGGACCATGACGAGATTCGACAGTCACTAGCAGCACTGCCCATCGTCGAATGCACGGACGGCCACTTCCGCCGACCGCGCGAGGTCTACTTCAACCGGGACGTGGTTCGCGTGGTGCTGGGCGGCGAAGTCGCTCTTGCCGTTCTGCCCAAAGAGCAGGAGTCAGCCACACAAGACTTTTACTACTGGGTCGGGGTCGAAGATTCGCCCCGGTCTGTGGCCGTTGCCCGCCGCATCAAGACGCTGACCGCCAACCCGCCCACGGACGAACTGGTCGCGGCCATCGGGATCATTTTCCGCCATCTCGGGCAGCGCTTGAGCGACGAGGAGAAGAGCGACGCGGCGCTGATGGAATTACGGTCGCTGGCGTGGGTGCCAGCGCGAGGAGATCGCGCCCGCTGGCACCGGCCCTGCGACCTCTACGCGGTTTTTCAGGACTATCTGTTTGAGTCGCAGGCGAGGTTCCTCGACCTTCCCCGTGACATTCAGACTTTGTGCGGAGATCTGCTCTCCTTCCTGATGGTGAAGAACCGGCCATCGACGCGGCAAGTCGTCGATCACCTGATCCAGTGCTCACAAACCGGGGTCGTCGCCAACAAGGAGGTCTATCGCTTTCTGAACGACGCCGCTGCGGACGACGCGGTGCTGAGGCTGCGTGCCACCGCCTGCCTGATCTTGCCCGACAACACCTACGTCAAGCCCTCGCAGGTCTTCTGGGGCGATCACCCGTTCGGTCACTACCGCCACCGCCTCGGCTCCGACCTGCGCAAGTACGGCGACCTGTTCGCTCGCTTGGGCGTCCGCGAAGCGCCGGATCAAGGTGACGCCTTCGCCGTCCTGCGAGAGATCAGCGGCGAGTTTGGCCCGACCAACCGCCTACTGGACGAATCGACCCACGCGATCCTTCTGGCGTGCTGGCAACGACTCGACCGGGCTCTGCAAGAAGGGACGACGACACCGGACGAATTAGCGGGATTGCAAGACGCGAAGGTCATCCCCGACGCCCGGCGTCTCCTCAACCCGCCGACGAAGATGTTCTTCGAGGACCGCCCCGGCCTGTCGATGAAGTTCAAGGGCTTCCTCGACAACGACGTAATACCCCGGCCACATGGGGCTTGGCGGGCCATGCTGGAGGCCGGGGTCCGCCTGTTGAGCACGGCGGTACGCGCCCATCTTGTCGAATGCCGCGACGCCGTGGCCGATGCGATGATCATGACCTTGCTGCGCGAACGGCACCGTCAGCTTTTGCGGGTGCTCGAAACCGCACAAGACGCCAACGGTCATCTGGATACGGTCCTGTTGGACCGACTTCACGTGCAGTCGGTAGAAGCGCTCCGCGTCCAGTACACGGTCAAGGCATTTAACCACGAAGTCTCCAGCGACCCGGAGGATCTCCCCGCCAAGTTTCAGGTAGCGGACGGCGTGCTCTACATCGTTCGGCGAGGCGGCAAGCCGCCGTGGGCTTCCATAGCCCGTGAGTTGGCGCTGGCGCTCTGTCCCGAGGCAGATCCGGGGCGTCTGGCGGCGGGCATCAAAGAGGTTCTGGCAGCACCCTCCGAAGGCGATGCGGCGGCGATCCTCGACGAACTTGGATTCGCGCCTCTGGCCGTGGCCGACGAGGCACCAGAGGTTTCAGCCGATGTCATTGACGACCTCGGTGGCACGAGCGTCCCGGCTGAGACACAGCAGGCCGTCCCAACTACCGGGGTACGAGGACCGGCGACGGGCGGCTCACCCGCCGGGGACGGCAAACCTCGGCCCACCGTGGTCGCTCAACCGAACGGCCAAAGCACGTCCGGCGCACCGGCAGCACCCTTGCCCGGTGTGAGCTTGGCGGCGGACGACTCTACTGGCCGGGTGCTCGGACCCGGCGGAACCTCGCCCGTTCCAATGCAGACTGACCGTGACGAGCAACCGAGATCCCGGCCCGAAGGTGTGGTGGCACAAAGGAGTACACCCGATAAGAGTCAACGGGGCGACGGCCAACGGGGCGACGGCCAACGGGGCGACGGCCAACGGGGCG
>CAYUHJ010000008.1:82831-88282 GCA_964444365.1 uncultured Alcaligenaceae bacterium
CAACGGGGCGACGGCCAACGGGGCGACGGCCAACGGGGCGACGGCCAACGGGGCGCTGGTAAGCAGGACGGTGAACGTCGGCCATCGCGCGGCGGCCACCCGGTGCTCCGTAGCTACGTGGCCATCGACGCCCCGGAGGAGGACCGGGAGTCTGATCCCGCCCTTGCGGAGCGGCGGGAGCAAGTGAACCGGCACGGGATGAACCGGGTGCTGGCGTATGAAAGGCTTATGAAGCGACACCCCCGCGAGATGCCCCACCTGCATCCGGGGTACGATGTCGAGTCGGACGATTTAAGCGGCCAGATTGAACGGTACATCGAGGTCAAGTCCCTCTCCGGGTATTGGGAGGGTCCGCACGCGGGCATGACAGACACGCAGTTCAAGAAGAACGAGGAACTCGGCAACCGCTACTGGCTCTATGTGGTAGAGCGGGCTGACCAGCCCGATTTCAAGATCTGGCGCATCCACAACCCGGCCCAGCGCGTGACCAATTTCATGTTCGACGACGGATGGAAGGGCATCGCGGAGCAGGACGACTAAGACACCCAAGTAGTAGCTGCTGAAGCTGACGAGACCACATGATTACCCGGAGTGCGATGAGGCCGTCCTCGTGTTGACGGGGTGAGCACCCGGCGCTGCTGGAACGACCGAGAAGGTGAGGAATGGTCCCGCTCCAGCGCGAGCCGCACTACACCTTCCGCTTCTCCGACGACCGGATCATCCCCCGCTTTCACCTCGAAGGGGGCCGGGCCGGGCGATGCGTCTCGGTGTTCTCGCTCGACACCGCTACCGGCGATCGCGTGGGACTGATCGCTACCGCGACGGTCGACGACGGCGGCTGGGTGGACTTACCGGAGCCGATCATCGTTCGGGCCGGTGGGGTGTTCGTCGCCGTGGCCGACGCCGAGATGACGGGACAATTGCGGGTAGGGCAACAGGTGGTGCTGCCCTTCGGCCACGACGTCATAGTGGACGAACCTGACACCTCGGAAATGTGTCTGAAACAACACGCGCCGAGGCAGTCGTGCGGAGGTCGCTATGCAGAGGTGTGCGTACTGCGACCACCCGTGCCAGCAGACGCGGGAGCACGTCGTCCCCCGCTTGTACAACGACACGCCCGGCGAGGCCGAGACGTTCAGCGCCCGCGCCCCGCTGACGCACCTGAAGGGCGACCTGATCGTCAGGGACGTGTGCGGCGGGTGCAACAACGGCGTCCTGTCCGGGCTCGACGGGTACGGCAAGGCGTTGTACGAGCGGTACTTCGCCGCCCCGGTCTACGAGGGGGAGACCGTCACCTTCGACTACGACGGCGACCGCCTGCTCCGCTGGCTGCTGAAGCTGTCGTACAACAGCGCCCGCGCCCAGAACGCCGACATCCGGGTGCTCCGCGAGTACCGCGCGGTGATGCTCGGCGAGTCGCCGAGCCGAACCCCTACGTGGAAGGCGTCCTCAAGGGCAAGCTGGGCGGGTTCGGGCTGCACGTCCCACATGGGTTGATCGAGGCGGGGAACACGGAGCCGGTCGCGGAGATCCTCCGCGACATGGTGTCCACGCGGGAGAAGGCGCTGGCGTTCAGGGAGCGGGTCAGCGTGCTGGTGGACGGGTTCGACCACGACCCGCGCGGGATATGGGAGTTCCCGAAGGCGCGGGAGTTCTTCCGCCGCCTCTTCGTGCAGTGCCCGTTCGTGATGTTCCTGTCCCACCCGGACGGCGCGCTGCTCCGGTTGTTCGCCGCCTGCTGGATTTACGAGGAAGGGATGACCGAGGAGGTCGAGCGACAGGGGATGCAGGACTTCTTGCACCGCGCCTTCCACGGGCTGAACGGCTTGAACCACACGATCATGTTGAGCGAGGAGCAGAACCGGGAGATCTGCATGGCGGCGGCGAAGGTGCTGTTCGGCGAACCCCCGCCGGGCGAAGAGGGTTCCCCGCGCTGAGGTTACGAGCAAAAGCGCCGTCACCAACCCTACCGCCACCCGGAGAACCGGTCGGCGCGTCACGTTCGGCGTGCCGACCGTGAACAGTTACCCCCGTCCGCCGCTGGCATTTCCTCGGCTGACTTGGTAAGGTTGACCAAGCTCATTCAAGCCGAATCCGGGGCCGTCCGCTTGACCAAGTTGCGGGACTTCCTGCGCATCTCGGAAGCCGCCGAGTACCTCGGCGTCTCGCCGAACACGCTCCGCAACTGGGAGCGGGCGGGGAAGGTCGTGGCTCACCGGCATCCGGTGAACCGCTACCGCCTGTTTAAGCAGGAGGACCTCGACGCGGTACTCAGGAAAGTCGAGCGCCCGTCGCGGTCTCCCGTAAAACGCGGGCGTGCCTCGTAGCCGTCAGAGGGTCAACGAAGACCGAGCATGGAACCCCCTCGCTGGAACATCATCACGCCCTCCCAGTACGAGTGGGAGCGCCGTGGTCTCGACTTCATCCGAACGGGTCTTCCCGACCACGACCCGTACCGGGCGTGGGCCAACTTCGAGTTCCAGACCGGCGACGGGGCCATCTACGAGGTCGATCTGCTCGTCCTGACCAAGCTGGGGTTCTGGCTGGTCGAGACGAAGGCGTGGGCGGGCCGCGTCTGGGGCGACTCGGCGACGTGGACCCGCGCCCACGAGGGCCGCACCCGCTCCGAGGACAACCCGGTCCTGCTCGCCAACCGCAAGGCGAAAGCGCTGGCCTCCCTGCTCAAGGCCCAGTCCGCGTTGAGCAAGGTCCGCCTGCCGTGGCTCGACGCCCTCGTCTTCCTCTCGGCGGACACCCTCCAGTTCGACCTCACCGGCCCGGCCCGCAACCGGGTTTTCCTCAAGGACCGGCCTGCGGACGCCCACCACCCCGAGCGGAAGGGCATCCTCGCCGCCCTCGTCAACCGCGACGGGCAGGGCATCGACCCCGAACTCCGCTCGACCATCGACGTCAAGGTGGCCAAGGCCCTGTCCCGAGCGATGGAGCAGGCGGGCGTCCGCCCGTCCCAGCGGTCGCGGCGGGTCGGCGACTACGTGCTGGGCGACTTGATCGCGGACGGGCCGGGGTATCAGGACCGGCTCGCCAAGCACGCCTCGTTCGAGAACGTCTTCTGCCGCGTCCGCCAGTACACGGTCGCCAGCGCCTCCTCGGAGGAGGACCGGCAGCGCCTCCAGCGGGCGGCGGCGAGAGAGTTCCAGATCATCCAGACGCTCGACCACACCGGCATCCTCCCGGTGCTGGACTACAAGGAGCACGAGAACGGCCCGGCCCTGCTGTTCCGCTACCTCGACCCCGGTGCCGTCCGGTTGGATCACTATCTGGCGACCCACGGCGCGAAGCTGAGCACCGGCCAGCGGCTCGACATGCTGCGGCAAATCGCCGACGCCATCCGGTACGCCCACCGCAAGCGGGTCGTCCACCGGGCGCTGGGGCCGCAGAGCGTCCTCGTGACCGACGCGGCGGCGGCGATGCCGAAGTTGCAGGTGTACAACTGGCAGGTGGGGGTGCGGGAGACGGCCTCCACGTCGGGCCGGGTCACGAACGTCGAGGATCTGGTCGAGGCGCAGGCCCTCGTCTACATGTCGCCCGAGGCGATCTCCGACTCCCGCAAGGTGACTGAAGCCTCCGACGTGTTCTCGCTCGCGGCCATCGCCTTCCACCTGTTCGCCTCCCGGCCCCCGGCCACCACCCCCACCGAACTCGCCAAGACCCTGCGGGAGCAGAAGGGCCTGTCCGTCTCCGCTGTGCTCGACGGGGCGGGGCCGAAGCTCGAAGAGTTGATCCGGTGGAGCACGCACCCCGACGTGCTCACCCGCGTCGGCTCGGTCGAGGACTTCCTCACCCTGCTCGACGACGTGGAGGACGAACTCACCGCCCCGGCGGAGAACCTCGTCGCCGACCCGCTGCACGCCAAGCGGGGCGATCGCCTGCCGACCGGGTTCGTCGTGGAGAGGGTGCTCGGGCAGGGGGCGACCGCCACCGCCCTGCTGGTGACGAAGGACGGCAAGGAGTTCGTCCTCAAGGTGGCGCTCACCGACGCCGACAACGCCCGGCTGCACGACGAGGCCGAGGCGCTGCGGGCAATCCACAGCGAGTTCGTCGTCGCGCTCGTGGATGAACTGACGATGGGCGGCAGGACGGTGCTCGTCCTGCAAAAGGCGGGCGACCGGACACTCACCACCCTGCTGCGCTCCGAGGGCGTGCCGGGGCTGGAAATGCTGGAGCGGTACGGGGACGACTTGCTCTCGGCGCTGGCCTCGCTGGAGAGGCACGGCGTCGTCCACCGCGACATCAAGCCGGACAACATCGGCATCCGGTCGCTGACCAAGCAGCGGAACCAGTTGATCCTGTTTGACTTCTCGCTGGCCCGCGCCCCGCTGGAGAACATCCACGTCGGCACCGAGGGCTACCGCGACCCGTTCCTCAAGAGCCGCAAGCCAGCGCGGTGGGACTTGGCGGCGGAGCGCTACTCGGCGGCGGTGACGCTGTACGTGATGACGCTGGGTGATAACGTCACGCTGCCGTGGTGCCAGAGCAAGTCCGACCCGTCGCTCACGGACGACGAACTGGTAGTCGAGGCCGAGAAGTTCGACCCGAGCGTGCGGGAGGGGATGGAGGCGTTCTTCCGCAAGGGGCTGCACCGCGACCCCACCCGGCGGTTCGACAACGCCGACCAGATGCGGTGGGCGTGGCAACAGGTCTTCAGGGAGGCCGAGCAGCGGACGATCAAGACGCCCAGCGGGCACGAGGTCGAACTGAGCGTGTCGCTCGAACAGGCCGACCTCAAGACGCCGATTGCCGTGCTGGGCCTCTCCACCCGCGCCCGCAACGCCCTCGAACGGGCCGAGGTGCTCACCGTCCGCGACCTTCTGGCGTTCCCCGTCAAGGAAATCCACCTGATGCGCGGGGTCGGGAACCAGACCCGGCAGGAGATCATCCGGTTCGTCAGCGAGTTGCGTGCGCGCTTTCCCGACGCACCCGCCCCGGCACCCAAGGAGCAGCCCGCCCACGACGAGGCCATCGGCCCGCCGAGCCTCGAAGCGCTGGAGCAGCGGACGGTGGGGGCGCGGAGCCCGAAGAAGGAGGCCGAGTGGAACATCCGGGCCGGGCTGCTCGGGGTCACGGCCCGCGAGTCCCAACCGGCCTGCCACTGGCCGAGCCAGACCGACATCGCCGACGCCCTGAACATCACCCGTGCCCGCGTGGGGCAGGTGCTGACGGCAGACAGGGGCCGGTGGGCCAAGGACCCGCTGCTCACCTCGTTCCGCCACGAATTGTGCGAGCAGATCCAGCGGTTCGGCGGCGTCGTCACCGTCCAAGAGGCCATCGACTTGACGATCCTGCTGCGGCCCGCCGCCGACCCGGCCCGCCAGCAGCGGCTGGCGGCGGCGGTCGCGCGGGCGGCGGTGGAGACCGAAGCGGCGACGGCCCAGCCCCGGTTCCAGCTTCGGCGGGTGGCGGGCAAGGCGGTGGTCGCCTGCTCGCAGGAAC
>CAYUHJ010000009.1:0-3633 GCA_964444365.1 uncultured Alcaligenaceae bacterium
GCCCCGACCACGGGGGCGGCCCACAGCAACCGGCGAAGCGAACGAGAGGACATGGTGAACTCCGATTCGGGAGGGGTGGCGACAGGAGGACTAACCATACGACGGATTCCAACCCGAAACGGTTGGAACGATTCTCCGTTGTTACACGCCCGCCGCCGGGGTCGTAGCCTGTCCCGATGACTCTCACCACGTTCGAGCGGCTGCTCACCCCCGTCGGCCGGGCCGCCCTCGCCGCCGCGTCGGAGCTTCGTCCCACCGAGACCTCCTACCCGGCGTGTGCGGACCGACTGGCGAAGGCGTTCCCGGTCGACCTGTCCCGTGCCGCCCTGGACACGGTGCTGCTCCGCGAGAAGGCCCGCCCGAAGTTCGCCCGGGCCGCCGAGATGTACTTTTCCCGCGAAGCCCTCGAAATGGCGTCCGGCGAAGTCGTCGCTTCCCACCGGGCCAAGCGGTTCGCGGCCTTTCCGACCGTTGCGGACCTGTGCTGCGGCATCGGCGGCGACGCGCTGGCCCTTGCGGCCGCGGGTCGCAACGTCGTGGCGGTCGACACCGATCCGTTGCGGCTGCGGATGGCCGAGGCGAATCTCGCGGTCCACGGGCACGCCGGTCGGTTCGTGTGTGCCGACGTGCTGACGGCCGACCTGCCCCCGTTCGAGGCCGCGTTCGCGGACCCCGGTCGGCGGCCCGGCGGCAAGCGGACGCTCTCGACCGACCAGTATGAGCCCCCGGTGCCCGCCCTCGTGAACCGGTTCGGCCCCGGCTTCCCGCTGGGCGTGAAGGTGGCCCCCGGCGTGCCGCGCGACGAACTCCCCCGGTTCGACGCGGAGGCCGAGTTCCTGGCGGTCCACGGCGAGTTGAAGGAGTGCGTCCTCTGGTTCGGCCCGCTCCGGACCGCGACCGTCCGGGCGACCGTGCTCCCCGGCGGCCACACGCTGACCGGCACCCCCGGCCCGGCCCCGGCCGGTTCCCCCGGCGAGTTTGTCTACGACCCGTCCCCCGCCGTCTCGCGCTCCGGGCTCATCGGCTCGCTGGCGGAAGCACTTCCGGCCCGCCAACTCGACCCGGACATCGCGTTGCTGACGGCCGACACCCTGACCCCGACGCCGTTCGCCACGGCGTACCGGGTGGAGGAGGTGCTCCCGTTCCACGTCAAGCGGTTGACCGGCTGGCTACGCGAACGCAGCGTCGGGCGGGTGACGGTCTTGAAGCGGAGTTCGACCGTCGATTCGGACGAGTTGACGGCGAAGCTCAAGCTCCGCGGCGACGGCCACCGCGAACTGATTCTGACCCGTTGCGGGGGCAAGCCGGTGGTTGTGGTCGCGGCACGAATTTCTCTGGCCGACGAAGACGCATCCCGTTAAGTTAGGTCGGCGAGGAAAACTGGGCCGGCTTCGGTCGGATCCGTCTCGCATTTCACGTTGCTTGCGTTGCACCTTGATTTCCACCCTGGAGGTTCTCATGGCCACGCTGTTTCGTCGACTGCTCGACCGCCCCTCGAAGCCCTCTCCCGCGTCGAAACTGCGGCTCGAACACCTGGAAAGCCGCGAAGTGCCCGCCACGTTCACGGTGACAAACACCGCGGATACCGGGGCCGGGTCGTTCCGTCAGGCAATCCTCGACGCGAACGCCGCCACCGGGGCGGACACGATCGTGTTCTCCGGGGCGGGTGCGAGCGGGACGATTACCCTCACGACAGGGCAAATCTCTGTCACGGACGCCCTGACCATCACTGGACCCGGCGCGGCCGCGCTGACGCTTCAGGCTGGGGCCAACGCTCGAATCCTGAGCATCGATCTCGCGACCGCCGTGGAAGGGCAACTCGTCTCGATCAGCGGGTTGACGTTCGCGGGTGGGAATATTTCGGGCAACGGCGGGGCGATTACGAATCTTGACGCGAGACTTCAACTGACGTCCGCGGTCTTCAGCGGAAACAAGGCGACTTCACAGGGAGGGGCCCTGTACGGCCGGAGCGCCACAACCATCGACAACTGCACGTTCAGCTCCAACCAATCGGTCTCTACGGGTGGTGCCCTCATCAACCGTGCCCCCACAACGATCACCAACAGCTTGTTCGCCGACAATAAGTCGACCACCGGCGACGGTGGCGCGGCCTACATCTCGTACTCCTCCGGCCTGATTCAGAACAGCACCTTCACCGGCAACGAGGCGGGTGAGAATGGCGGCGCGATCAACGGCCGCAGCCTGCGGATCGACGGGTGCGTCGTGTCGGGCAACACGGCGGGCACAGAGGCCGGGACGACGGACGGAACCGGCGGCGGCATTCACTTCTATGGCGGCCTCGAACTCACGAACACAATCATCACGGGGAACTCGTCCGATCGCGGGGGCGGCATCGGGACGGACTACGGCGGCGGGATTGCCACGATCCGGAACACCCAAATCACGGGCAACACCGCGACCGAGGCGACGATCGACAACGGCGGCGGGGGTGGCGGGTTCTTCTACAACGTCTCTCTCGTGATCGAGAACACCACCATTGCGGGCAACACGTCCACCAGCACCGCCCTGGGCGGCGGCGGCGGGCTGTCGCTCTACGGCGGGACCATCACCCTCCGGAACGTCACGATCACCGGCAACAGCATCGCCGCCGGAACCGGGGCCGGGGTGTTTGTCAAGGGTGCCCCTAGCAACGGCGGTCCGGGCACCGTGAACCTCGAGAACACCATCGTCTTCGGGAACACGGGCGGGACCGACCTCGCCGTCAGCACGAACCCGGGGTTCAACTCGATCGCGACCATTAACGCGGTCAGCAACCTCATCGGCACCCCCGGCAACGGGTTGAACGGGACCAACACGAACAACCTGATCGGCGTCGACCCGCTCCTCGGGACGCTTGCCGACAACGGCGGGTTCACCGCCGGGGCACCGGGCAAGTCCCAGGTCGTGCAGACGATCGCCCTCTTGCCGGGTAGCCCTGCCATTAACGCCGGGCTGACCGCACTCGCCAGCGGGCTGACGACCGACGGCCGCGGCACCGGCTTCCCGCGGGTCATCGGGATCGTCGACCTCGGGGCGTTCGAAATCGCCTCGCAGGCGGTCCCCGACAACACCGTGTTCGTCGCCGGCCCCGGGGCCCAGAACGGCAACGGCGGCGGGACGGTCGTCGCGTACAACCCGGACGGCACCGTGAAGGCCACGATCAACGCCTTCCCCGGCTTCACCGGCGGGGTGCGGGTCGTGACCGCGGACGTGAACAACGACGGCGTCGACGACTACGTCGTCGGGGCCGGGCCGGGCGGGACGGCCACCGTCAAGGTGTTCGACGGCAAGACGAACGCCCAGATCGTCGAGTTCGTCGCGTACCCGGCGTTCACCGGCGGGGTGTACGTTGCGGCAGGCGACTTCGACAAGGACGGGTTCGCCGACGTGGTCGTGTCCCCGGACCAGGGCGGGGCCCCGCTCGTGACCGTCTTCGACGGGCAAGACCTGTCGGCCGGCACCGTGTCGCAGGTGATCCAGTTCCTCGGCATCGACGACACCACGTTCTTCGGCGGGGCGCGGATCGCGGTCGGGGACGTGAACGGGGACGGCCTGCCGGACATCGCGGTGGCGGCCGGGTTCCTCGGCGGCCCGCGGATCAGCGTGTGGCTGTCTCTTATACACATCTGACGC
>CAYUHJ010000009.1:3643-71461 GCA_964444365.1 uncultured Alcaligenaceae bacterium
GTGTGGAGCGGGCTGACGATCGCGGCCGGCACGCCGCCGACGCTGCTGGCCAACTTCTTCGCGTTCGAGTCCACCCTGCGGAACGGGGCGTTCGTGGCTCTCGGCGACGTGAACGCGGACGGGTTCGCGGACCTGATCCTCGGCGGCGGGCCGGGCGGCGGCCCGCGGGTCCGGATCGCGGACGGGAAGGGCGTCTTGATCGCGTTCCAGCAGGGCCTCCTGCCGGACCTCGACCAGCGGCTCGACCTGCAACTCGGCAACTTCTTCGCCGGCGACCCGAATAGCCGTGGCGGCGTCCGCCTCGGCGTGGCCGACCTCGACGGCGACGGCGTGACCGACATCGTCACCGGGGCCGGCGACGGGCAGGCCGCGACGGTGACGGTGTACAACGGCTCGGCGATCACCCCGAACGGCACCCCGCCGGAGTTGCTGGACCTGACCCCGTTCCCCGAACTGTCGAACGGCGTGTTCGTCGGGTAACGAAGCCGCCGGATTATACCGCACGCGGTCTGGATTGATCTTTCTCCCTCCCCCTTGAGGCGGGAGGGTTGGGGCGGGGGTGAAAGCTTCACCACTGAAGCGACCCCCACCCTCACCCTCCCCCCTCCCAGGGGGAGGGAACCATAATCAGTACAACCCGCACGGAGTATAGAGTCCGGTCGGTCACCCGCCCGCGGGGTGTCCGACCCAGCGGTACGCCACCGCCGCCGCGAACGTCCCGCCCGGCGGCAGCACCCGCCACCCGCCGTCGATCCCCCGCTCGTTCAAATGGGCCGCGTCGGTCGCGCAGGTGTACGGCTCGATCGCGACGGCCTTCCGGTGGACCGGGGTGAACAGCACCAGTTCCCGGAACTCGTCCGCCATGTGAATGTCGACCTGTCCGGAGTTCGCATCGCGCAGGGACGCGACCCGTCGCAGGCCGTCGAGGGCCGGGCCGTTCGGCTGCACGTCGGCGAAGAGATTGTCGAACGCGGTTCCGCCGAGCGGCCGGGGCGTCCGGAAGTCGTACTGCGGCGGGATCGACAGCCGCTTCCCGGTCGGAACGCCGCCGTCCGTTTCCCACTCGACCGCCGCTCCGGAGAAGAGGTCCCACCCGTCCGCGAGCGTCGCTTCCGGTGCGGTCGGGACGCGGAAGTACGGGTGGTAGCCGAGGCCGAACGGGAACGGGTCGCCGCCGTGGTTCCGCACCGTGGCGTCGACGCGGAGCGTGTCCGCGGTCAGGCGGTACGTCAGGGTGAGGGAGCCGTCGCCGGGCCAGATGCGGGCGGAATCGGGGAGGTCGACCGACATCCGAAATTGCCCGGTGACGAACGCGGAATCGGGGGTGATGCCCGCGTCCAGGGCTCGCCAGACGTTCCGCGGGCTGAAGCCGTGAATCGCGTTCGCCTTCGTCGAGTCGTTGAGCGGCAACCGGTACGATTTCCTGCCGAAGTCGAGTTCGCCGGCCCGCAGCCGGTTCGGGAACGGGAACAGGACGGGGTGCCCGCTCCGCGTCGGGACAGGGTTCGTCTCCCAGTCCGGGGCGGTGAACAGGACGTTGCCCCAGGAGCCGTCGGGGTTGCGAACCTGCCACCGGAGGCAGTTGAAGCCGGTGAACGGCCAGACTTCCGCGCGGGCGGAATCGGACGCGAGTTCGTAGACTTCCCCCGTCCGGTCGCCCGCCGTCGCCGTCCGGGTTGTCACCGTGAACGCCATGCCCCTCCCCTTTCGGTCCGAGCCATGCCGACCTTCGCCGCCGCCCCGCTGACGGACTTTTGTAGCCGCCTGTTCGCCGCCGCCGGGATGCCGCCGGACGAGGCCGCAGTCGTCGCCAACAGTCTAGTGGACGCGAACCTCTGCGGTCACGATTCCCACGGCGTGATGCGCGCCCCGCAGTACCTCGGCTTCCTGAAAGACGGGAAGTACAAGGCCGGCGTGCCCCTGACGGTGCTCAACGAAACCCCCGCCGCCCTCGCCGCGGATGCGAACTGGGGGCTCGGGCAGGTACAAGCCCACCGGCTGCTGGCGAAGCTGATCCCGAAGGCGAAGGCCGTCGGCGTCGCGGCCGGGACGCTTCGCAACTGCGGGCACATCGGCCGACTCGGGGAGTACGCCGAGGTCTGCGCGAAGGACCACCTCGCGTTCTTCGGCGCGGTCAATTCCCACGGTGCCGGCCGCCGCGTAGCCCCGCCGGGTGGAACGGAAGGCCGCATCAGCACGAACCCGATCTGCATGGGGGCACCGACCTCGACCGACCCGGTCGTCCTCGACTTCGGCACCAGCGTCGTCGCGGAAGGGAAGGTGCGCGGCTACTTCCAGAAGAACGAACCGACGCCCGAGGGCTGGCTCCTCGATTCGACCGGCAAGCCGACCACGAACGCGGGCGTACTCTACAACGACCCCCGCGGCACGATCCTCCCCTTCGGCGGGCAGCAAACCTACAAGGGGTTCGGCCTCGGGTTGCTCATCGACCTGCTCACCGGCGGGCTCAGCGGCGGCCGGTGCAGCAACCCCGGCGACGCTCTCGCCGGCATCGGCAACGCCGTCGTGTTCACCGTCTACGACCCCGCCGCGTTCGGGGGAACCGACTGCTTCCTGGCCCAAACCGACGGGCTGACGGGGTACGTCCGCGGCTGCCCACCGTCCGATCCGACGAAGCCGATCACCCTTCCCGGCGACCCCGAACGGGCGATGAAGTCGGCCCGGCTCGCGGCAGGCATCGCCATCCCGGACGGAACATGGACGCTGATCCAGAAGACGGCCCAGGAACTGAGCGTCAGCGAACCAAAGTAAGATTTCACCACAAAGGCACAAAGATCCACAAAGGAACACAGAGAAGAGTTTTGACAGGATTAACAGGATGCTCAGGATTTGATTTTCATCCTGTTGATCCTGTTAATCCTGTCACAAATTCTGCATGGATCTCTTTGTGGCCCTTTGTGTGATCTTTGTGCCTTTGTGGTAAAACGGTTTTCATTCTGGAGCCATTCCATGTTCGCCGACCGTTACGCCGCGACGTTCCCGAAGTCCCGCGAACGCTTCGCCGCCGCGAAGGAATGCTTCCCCAACGGCGTGACCCACGACATCCGCACGATGTCGCCGTTCCCCGTGTTCGTCGACCGCGCCTGCGGCGCGACGAAGCACACCATCGACGGCGTCGAACTGATCGACTACTTCACCGGCCACGGCTCGCTCATTCTCGGGCACTCGCCGCCGGACTTCGTCGCGGCCGTGCAGGCGCAGATGGCGAAGGGGACGCACTACGGTTCTAGCCACGATCTCGAAGTCGAGTGGGCGGGCTGGGTGAAGAAGCTCATCCCGTCCGCAGAGAAACTGCGGTTCACCGGCAGCGGCACCGAGGCGACGCTGATGGCCCTGCGGCTCGCCCGCATCCACACGGGAAAGCCCAAGTTCCTGCGGTTCCTCGGCCACTTCCACGGCTGGCACGACGCCGTCACCGTCGGCTCCGACCCGCCCTACGAGACGCTGCCCGTGGTGGGGATTCCGGACGAAGTTGCGTCGCTGGCGGTACCGGTGCGGCCGAACGACTTGAACCTCGTCGAAGACGCGCTGCGGAAGAACGACCCGATCGGGGCCGTCATTCTCGAACCGACCGGCGGCCACTGGGGCGGCGTGCCGATCCGCGGTGAGTTCTTGAAGGGGCTGCGCGAAATCACGACTCGCCTCGGCCGGGTGCTGATCTTCGACGAAGTCATCACCGGCTTCCGCGTCTCCCCCGGCGGGGCCCAGGCCTCCTACGGCGTCACCCCGGACCTGACTTCTCTGGCGAAGATTCTCGCGGGCGGGCTGCCCGGCGGCTGCCTCGCGGGGAAGGCGGACATCCTCGCGCACATCGAGTTCCGCCCCGGCAAGCCGCGGATGCGGCACCCCGGCACCTACAACGGCAACCCGCTCTCGGCCGCCGCCGGCATCGCCACGTTGACGCAAGTCGCCACCGGTGAGCCCACCGCCGCCGCAAACCGTGCCGGCCGGGAACTGCGGAACCGACTCAACTCGCTGTTCGAGCAAAAGAACTGGCCGTGGGTCGCGTATGGGGACTTCTCCACCCTCCGCGTGTTGCCCGGCTACACCGGCCCCCGCCCGCGGACGGACGCCGGGGACCACGACGGCCTCGTCCCGTACCACGGCGACCTGAACCGGCTCGACGGCGTCAAGGACGGCCACCTCGTCACCACGTTCCGGCAGGGGATGCTGCTCAACGGCGTCGACTGCCCCGGCCTGGGATTCTGGCTGAGCCGCTGTCACGCGGATGAGGCCGTGTTGACCCGGACCGTGGCGGCGGTCGAGGCGACGGTCGGGGAACTCCAGTCCCGGACGTGAACGGAACGCCGCGAACTTGCGTGCCGGCCGTTCGCGTCCTAGATTTGTTCCACTCGCGGCTCGCTCCGTCCCATCGCCCCCGCGGATTCGCTCGCGGTCACCACAACCCGTTCGCCCCTCTCCCGAGGCCTCGCCGTGCCGCACCCGCGTCGACCTTTCGCGGCGCTGCTGCGCCTGTGCCCGCTCGAAGAGCGCGTGACCCCGACGATCCTCGGGAACCCGGTGTTCCCGGCGGACAACCCGTGGAACCAGAAGATCGTCAACGCCCCGGTCGCGGCGAACTCCGCGGCGATCATCGCGAACATCATCGCGAACCAGGGCAGCGACGGCCGGCTCCACCCGGACTTCGGCGAAGCCTCGACCGGCAGCGGCGCGCCGCTGTACGGCATCCCGTACAACGTGGTTCGCGGCAACGTGCAGCCGTTCGTGCCGATCACGATCGATGCGTACCCGTCCCAGAGCGACCTGGTCGACGCCCCGATCCCTCTGAACGCCCGGCTGGAAGGCGACTTCCAGAACGGCCCGAACCCCACCCGCGGCTACGGGTCCGGCGGCCGGGGCGACTCGCACCTGATCGTGTACGACGCGGACAACAACATCCTGTACGAGTTCTTCAACGCCTCCCGGCCGTCGGAGAACGGCGACGGCCGGTGGCACGCGGACTCGCAGGCGGTGTGGGACTTGAACCAGAACTCGTTCCGGCCGCTGGGCTGGACCTCGGCGGACGCCGCGGGGCTGCCGATCCTGGCGGGGGTGGTGCGGCCGGACGAGATCGCCGCCGGGGTCATCACCCACCCGATCCGGATGACGCTGCGGAACGCGCTCATCTTGAACGATTACGTCTTCCCCGCGTCCCACACGGCGAACCCGGGGAACACCAACGCCGCGATCCAGCCGCCGATGGGGGCGCGGTTCCGCCTCAAGGCGAGCGTCGACATCTCCGGGCTCGACCCGCAGTCCCGCATCGTCGCGCAGGCGATGAAGGACTACGGCCTGATCGTCGCGGACAACGGCAGCAACTTCTTCTTCACCGGCGCGAGCTACTCCGTCGACGCGACCAACGCCGTCACCGGGACGTGGGACGACAGCGACGTCCAGTCCACGAGCAACGGGCTGAAGAGCCTGAATTTCAGCGACTTCGAGGTCGTCGACCTGACCCCGGTCGTGACCGGCGTGACCGCGAACTTCGGCCCGCCCGCCGGCGGGAACACGGTCGTCATCTCCGGGCTGAACTTCTCCGGGGCCGCCGGCGACCTGCACGTCTTCTTCGGCGCAGTCGAGGCGACCGTCGTCGCGATCAACTCGGACTCCCAACTCACGGTCATCGCCCCGGCCCAGGCCGCGGGGCTGGTCGACGTCCGGGTGCGGGCCGGCAGCGTCAAGCCGAACGGCGACCCGCCGCCCGCGACCGTGTTCTTCGGGTACGGCACGTCCGCGGTGTCGGCGGCGAGCCGGTACAACTACGGAACTGCCCCGCCGCCCCCGGTCGGCCCCGGCGGCGGCCCGGCGATCAACCTGTTCGCCGCCGGCGCGGACGCCGGCGGAAGTGGGGCGGTCGTCTACAACAACGACGGGTCGACGCGGTTCACGCTCGACCCGTTCCCCGGCTTCACCGGCGGGGTCCGCGTGGCGACCGGGGACGTGACCGGCGACGGGGTCGACGACCTGATCTTCGGCACCGGCCCCGGCGGCCCGCCGCGGGTCGCCGTGTTCGACGGTGGGACGCAGGCGAAACGCCTCGAATTCCTCGCGTTCGAGTCCACATTCACCGGCGGGGTCTACGTCGCGGCCGGGGACTTCGACCGGGACGGCAAGGCGGACGTCGTCGTCACCCCGGACGAGGGCGGCGGGCCGGTGGTGGCGGTGTTCCGGGGCAGTGCGTTGGCGTCCGGAGACGTGGTCGAACTGGTGCGGTTCCTCGGCATCGACGACCCGAACTTCCGCGGCGGGGCCCGGGCCGCCGTGGGCGACGTGAACGGCGACGGCGTACCGGACATCGTCGTGAGCGCTGGGTTCCTCGGCGGGCCGCGGATCAGCATCTGGGACGGCACGACCGTTGCCGCGGGGACGAAGCCGACGACGCCCCTGGCGAACTTCTTCGCGTTCGAGGACACGCTCCGCAACGGCACGTTCGTCGCGGCCGGGGACGTGACCGGGGACGGGAAGGCGGACCTGATACTCGGCGGCGGGCCGGGCGGCGGGCCGCGGGTGCGGATCGCGGACGCGGCGAAACTGCTGGCGGCCGGCAACTTCGGGTCGCTGGACGCCCGGCTCGACCTCGGCGTGGCGAACTTCTTCTCCGGCGACGATTCCGACCGCGGCGGCGTCCGGCTCGCGGTCGCGGACCTCGACGGCGACGCCCGGGCCGATGTCGTGACCGGCGACGGGCCGGGGGGCGGTAGCGACGTGCGGGCCTACCTCGGCACCGGCCTTTCTCAACCGACGCCGCCGGAAGCGTTCGGGCTCGACCCGTTCCCGCCGGCGTTCCGCGGCGGCGTGTTCGTCGGGTGATCGCGCGGCTCAGATGCCCCACTTTTTCGACAACGGAACGCGCCGGCGGGCGTCGGCGGCGAGCCGCTTCGCGTAGCCCGTCGCCCACCCCGCCGGGAGGCCGAACCGCGCCGTCAACGCCTCGAACATCTCGGATTCGGTACTCGCGGCGGCCTGCACTTCTTCCCGGCCGGCCAGCAGTTCGAGCCCGAGTTCGCTCGCGGATCGTTCGGAGCGATCGTGCGAGTCGGGGTCGAACCCGCGGTGAAGGACGTGGACGGCGACGCCGACCCGCACCCCGGCGAGCCAGCCGGCGGCCTCCTCCGCGAACGTCGGCGGGCGGTCGCCGTCGAGGACGGGAAGGACCGCGTCCCCGAGGCGGCGGACGACCCGCTCGCGGGGGACGAGGTACTCCGCCAGGAAGTGCCCGAGTTCGTGGGCGACGATCACCCGTCGGTCGGCTTCGGGCAGGTTCGCGTCGACGAAGATGCCGCCGCTGCCGCGGTGGGCGACGACGCAGCCGAGCAGGGGGCGGTCGGTCTCGGTTCCGGGGGGGAGTGTCAAGCCGCGGTTCGCGAACCACTCGCGGACGCGGTGCGACGTGACGGCGGGCGTGGCTCGCACCCAGACGGGGCACGCGGCGGCCGCGGCGACCGCCAGGTTCCGGGGCGGGGCCGGGCGGCCGCCGGCGCGGTCCCAGAACCCGGCCGCGATCCGCTCACGCTGGGTCGGGGTCATCGGCGTCCCCCGGCGGCGGCTGGTCCGCGTCGTGCGCCGCGACGAGCCACCCCGCATCGGACGGAGACCGACTCCCCGACGGATTCGCCCACGCGGAAAGCGACTGTTCCTGCCGGAGCACGTTGACCAGCACCGACCCGTCGACCCCGCACCGGTTCGCGATCATCGCTGAGTCTGCCGCAAACGCCTCCGGCCGCGGGGTGGCGCACAGCGCCACCAGGGCCAGCCCGCGGGCGTCGGTCCGCAACTTCGCGGCGAGTTCGTCCGCGGACAGCCCCTCGGTTTCCCGGTGCCTCGCGAGCCAGAACCCGATCGTGTCGGGGTCGGCCGCGGTCACGCGAACCGCCGCAGCGTTCAACCGGTCGCGGGGCGTCATGCGCGGTCCTCCTCCTGTCGGTCGCGTTCCCGCTTGATGCGCTGGCGGAACCGGGCCAGAACCCGAACCGCTTCCTCCCGTTCGATTCCGAGCCTCGACGCGAGTTCGGCCGGGTCCGTGACGCCGCTCAGCCAGACGTCGAGTGCCCGGCGTTCGTCGTCCGTGGCCGCGATGCTCTCCCGACAGGTGGCGGCAAGTTCTCGGACTTCGACCACCTCCAGCGGGGAAGGGGCCGCCGCAAGGTCGGTTGTGACGGATTTTTCTTCCCGCCGTTTTCGCCGGGTCTGGCTGCGAAGGAACACCCGCAGCCGGTCGCGGGCGTGCCGGGCCATCGCCCACTCGCAAGCGTCCCCGCCCGGCTTCGCGGCCGCCAGCACCGCTTCAACGACCGCGTCCGCGATCACTTGCGGGTCGACACCGCGGTACCGGCCGGCGAGCCGGGCTTCGAGCGCGTCCGAGTGGCGCTCGTACAGGGCGGCGGCGAGGGTGGGGTCGAACGCGGGCGGCATGGGGGCAGTTTACCCGCCGGGACCGCGGGGGAAACGCTCATTCAGCCATTTGCGGAAGTTGATCGCCTCGATGGGGAACGTCGCATCCGCGACCGCCATGGGGAAGTACGCATCCACCCACCCGCGTGCGGCTGCATCGGGCCACGGCGTTCCGGGGGGGATGTCGGTGGATTTGAGCAGGATCAGGCGGGCGTTCGCGACCTTCGCGGCGAGGGCGGCAATCGAGTCGGTGGTGAACTCCCAGGTGTGGGGAACGGGGCCGAACCGCTCTTGGAAGTCATCGACGAATGTGGACGAATCCAGCATGACCGGGAACTGGTACTCGGATTTCCACCAATCCAGTCGAACGGTGAGGCTGAAAGGACCGCGGAAAGTGATGTGCCCGAGAAAGGATGTTGCAATCTCAAGAGTCCGCATCGCAAGACCGTGTGAGATCTTTTCTCCCAGACTGTGCCTGGCATCCAGTTCTCGAACCGCATCGGCGAACGGGCCACCGCCAGCGACGGTCAGCGACTTCGCAGGAAGTAAGTCGTCGAGGAAGAGTCGAAGTCCTTCCCCCAGCCGCGGGTGGTCGTACAGGCTCCCCCCGACCTTCACCACGACGAGATTCGGCGGCGCGCTCATCCCGTGACTTTACACCCGCCGATGCCAAACGGCCCGCCGCGGCGGACAATGGCGGGATCATGAGTTCTTCTCCGCCCGCGCTTATCGGTTCCTGGCTCCCCTGGCGTTCGGCGGCGGTCGGCTGGACCGTCGCGGTCGCCCTCGTCGTCGCGGGGGTGCCGCCGTTCCTCCGCATGCCCCCGTGGTGCGACATCACGCTGTACGACGTCGCCACCCGCACCGTGCTCGACGGCGGGATGCACTACCGCGACATCTTTGACACGAACCTGCCGGGCTTCATCTGGCTGCTGTGCGTCATCCGCTCCGTGTTCGGGTGGTCGACGGAAGTCCTCCGCGCCGCGGACCTGCTCATCGTCGGCTCGGCGGTGTACCTGCTCGCGAAGTTGGCCCGGAGCGGCGGGGCGACCCCGTCGTCGGTCGCCTGGATGGTCGCGGGCACGGCCGGGTTTTACCTCTATGCCAGCGAAATGTGTCACGCCCAGCGCGACGTCTGGATGGTCCTCCCCGTCGCGGCGGCGGTCACGCTGCGGCTCTCGCGGCTCGGCCTGGAACCGGGGAACCGCTTCCGCTCGGCCGTCGCGGAAGGGGCACTCTGGGGGGCGGCGGTGTGGCTGAAGCCGCACGTCGTCGTCATTGCGGCGGTGATGTGGCTCGTCACCGCCCGGCGAGTGGCGGCAGGTTCACGGCGTGCAGCCGGTGCCGATCTACTCGGCTGCGTGGTCGGCGGGGCGGGCGTCGGGTTGCTCGGCGTGTCGTGGATGGTGGCCACCGGGACGTGGGCCGCGTTCGTCGAGGTGTTCGGGACGTGGAACCCGTACTACGTCGCAAAAACCGGGGAGGAACTCGACCTGCGGCTCGCCGCCGAGTTTTCGTACTTCCCCATGTGGAGCCAGATGAACGCCCTCGGCCTGATCCTTGCGGTCCTGGCAGTGCTCGACGGCCGGCTCTTCTCGCGTGCGGGAACCGAGGCACCGGGGCCGGTCGGCCAGTTCACGCACGGCTGGGTGTTCTCGTCCGCCGACACGGACGACGAGCGGTACCGGCGGGCGGTGCTGGCGATGCTCTACCTGTCCTGGGCGGTGCAGGCGGCCGTGACGCAGCGGGGCTACCACTACGTTCACGTCCCGGAAATGCTGCTGATGTTCGCGGTCGTGGCGTCCGTCCGCTGGGCGGCCCCGGCGTTCTTCCTCGGCTGGATGGTCGCGAACTCCCTGGTCTACCTCGCCACCGACACGCCGTTCCCCGGCACCGGTCGGCTCGGCGTGCCGCGGGACGGCAAGATCTTGCGGGCGGACTTCTACATCGGCCACCCCGCGCTCGACCCCGAACGCGCCAGGTGGTGGGCGGCGTGCTTCCGCGCCGGGCTCCCGACGCCCGAGTACATGGCCCGGCGGGACGCCGTCGGGTTCGACAAGGACTTCACCGCGGGCATCGCCTGGGAAGAACTCGCCGAGTGCGCGGAGTTCCTGAAGACGGTGCAACCCCCGCTCCGAGACGGCGAACTGATGTGCTGGCACGACACGCCGCACGCCCTGTACCTGATGCTCGGCGTGAAGCCCGCGTTCCGGTTCATGCACGTCACGACGATCAGCAGCCTGGACGACCAGACGTTTCTGTGGCTGCAAGCCGAGGCGAAAGAAGCATCCGGAAAGGCCCGCTACGCCGTCAGCGACCTGGAACGGGTCGGGCACCTGTACCCGCGGGACCAAAAAGCGCTATTGTGGAAATCCGGCCCCGACCTGTTCCCGCCGCGGCTGCCGCAGGAAGCCCGAAAAGTGTTCCCGATGGACCAACCCGCCGTTTTCCGCAGCCGCAACGGAACGGGTCGGTACATCGTGCATCGCGTCACGCATCCGTCCGAGCACTTCAATATTCCGTGATGGCCGGGGGAACGAGGCGGAGGAACGCGGGTCGCCCGCGCGTTCGTCCTGTCGTCACTTCCCGGCGTGGGCCACCATGTCCTGACACGCCTTCTGGCAGTCGCGGCAGGCCTTCGCGCACTGCTTCATGTGTTCGTCCTGCGGGTGCTTCTCACACGCGATCGCGCACTGCTCGCAGACCTTCGCGCAGGCGTCGCAAATCTGCGCGGCATAGGGCCCGCCTTTCCCCACGATCTTCGCGGCGACGGCACACACGGCCGCACAATCCCCGCACGAGAGGACGGTGTCCTTGTGCTCCTTCTTCCCCTGAGCCACCATTTCCAGGCAATGTCGTTCGCACGTGTTGCAGGCCCGCATGCAATCGGTGCAGGCCTTCGCGCACTGCTCCATCACGGCGTGGTGCTCGTTGGCTTTCGACGGTTGGGCGGCGGACAGGCTCCATGCGGCCAGGGCTGCGAGTGCATACATGGTCGTCTCCGGATCTATCAGGTGAGAGGTCGAAATGAATGGGTATGATTCACTGAGACGTGCAATGAGCCGGACCCTTGATGAGTCCGGCTCATTCTCTGCGATACGACCCGGCCGTTTACGCCCGGCTGTTGGCGGCGCGGCCGAGGAGCAGGCCGACACCGAACCCGACGAGCAGGGCCGGAATCGGGTAGCGACGAACCATGTCGGTCACGTCCTTGCCGATGTCCTTGAGGTTGTCTTCGTACATGTGGCTGGCCCATTCGCCGGCTTGCCGCATGCCGTCCCGGGCGTCGTGCGCCCATTCGCCGGCCTTTTCCTGGGCCTTGCCGGCGTAGTCGGCGGCCGTGCTCGCGACCGACTGCGCCCGGTCGCGGACCGCGTCCACCACGTTGTGGGCGGCCCCTTGCGCGTTCTGCGCCCCGTTACCCGCCTGATCGGTCGCCTTCTTGGCCTGTTCGGCGGCGTGGTCGATCCCGGTCTTCACCTTGTCTTTCATGTCGGCCATGATGATTGTCCTCTTAAAAAGGTCCAGGGCACCAGCACTGCGACGTCAACGGGTGTGACGTGTGATGGAGTTATGCACGGCCCGTGCCAACGGCGGCGGGAACGGCCGTGCCTCGGGTGACGGGAGTCCCTCCCTGTACTTCGCTCACCTTCTGTTGAGATTGCAGCACCGAGAGCCAGGAAGTCAGTTGCGTCGCGGCCTCGTCCACGGACGTGTGGACGGAATCCGCCCCCACGGCCGTAAGGTCCGTCTTCGCCTCGTCGAGTTCGTCGACCTGGCCCCACCGGCCGACCAGCAGTTTCAACTCGGGGAACCGGGCGTTGACCCGCTTGCACAAGTACCGGGTGTGCGCCAGACCGCCGGGGGGGAGCGAGCTGACGCAGAGCACCGCGGGCCGGAACTCGGCGATCCGGGCGAGCAGTTCGGAAGTGAGCGTTTCGCTCGCCGCGACGTTGACTTCCCACTTGTCCGCGGGCAGCAGGCGGACCAGCATCCGAACGGCGACCTCGTCGGCCTCGTGACGGGCGGCGCAGGCCAGCACGCGGACCCGGTCCCCCTCGAACGAGATTCCGGCCCCGGACCCGAGCCCGGCCGCGTCGTCGGCGGTGTCCTCGGCGATCTCCCGGGTCGCGGCGAGGATGAACTTTTCGTCCCCGGGTTCGAGTTCGCCGTCCGCCGCCGCTTGCTGGGTCATGGTCAGGGCCGGCACGAAGACCGTGTCACACGTGACCCCGAAGGCCTTCTTCGCCGCCGCGCCCTCGGCCACCCGGGCCGCCTCGTCCTGGTCCCGGGCCGCGAGCCGCTGGAAGAACATCACCCCGGGTTCGAGCGGCGGGGAGTCGCCGAGCAGAATGTCCAGGAACTGCAACTGCGGGACGTACTTCCCGAGGACCACCAGACAGGTCGTCAGCGGGCCGGACAGGATCAGCCCGATCGGCCCCCACAGGAACGACCAGAACGCCGCGGCCATCAACTGGGCCACCTCGGACATCCCCAGGCTGGCCCCGTAGAGCCACGGCTCGAAGACGTTGTTGCAGACCAGTTCCAGCGTGACGAAGAAGGCGAGCACGACGAGCGGCTCCGCGAACCCGTCCGTCGTGGCGAGCGAGAACAGCACCGGGGGGATGACGCCGATCCACGTTCCGATGTACGGCACGTACCGCATCAGGGTGGCCAGAAACCCCCAGAGCAGGGCGTACTCGACCCCCAGGATCAACAGCCCGATCGAGATCACGACCCCGAACGAGGCGTTCAGGATCAGTTGCGTCAACAGATACCGGCTGATCCGCCGGGAGGCGTCGTCGACGGCCTTCGTCGCCTGGGTCACCCGGCCGTGGGCGATCACCCGGAGCAGGCGGTTCCGCAGGTCTTCCCGCTTCAGCAGCATGAACACGACGAGCACGAAGGCGAACGCGGCCTGCCCGGCGACCTCGGCCGCCAGCCCGGCCACCGGCTCGATGCGGGTCATCCACGACGTCGGCTGTTCGACGACCAGCTTCGGGGGCTCAAGGGGCGAGCCGGTCGGGGCCGGGGCGGCCGGCGGGGCAATGGTCTGCTGGATCTCGCCGAGGAACTTCAGCATCCGGCTCTCCCCGCCGCCCGCCCACTCGCGGACGGTGGTGATCTTCCCCTTGATCCGTTCCGCGTTGTCCGGAAGGGTGCGCATCAACCCGGCGAGTTGCTGCCCGAGAACCCACCCGGTTCCGACTGACGCCAGGCCGGTCGCCGTCATCACGAGGAGGACGGCGGCGACCCGCGGCACCCGGCGACGTTGCAGGGCGTTGACCAGCGGCGCGAGCACGAAGGTGAAGAACACCGCGAGCGCGACCGGGATCAGGATCGCCCGGCCCCAGTAGAGCACGCCCACCAGAACGGCGGCGATGGTGACGGCGGACAGGGCGACGAGGGCCCGTTGCCAGTCCGGGCGGAAGGTGACGCGGGTCATGGTCCGGGGTCCTGACGGTGCCGGCGCGGGATCGCGCGGGTCGCGAGGGACGGAGCAACCGAAGTGCCACCGCGGGGACAGGCCGTTCCGGGCCGCGTGCGGGCGAGCGGTTCGCCCCTGGCACGCCGCGTGCTTCGAGATCCCACGGCTGGAACTGTCACATTCGAGAGAACCCTGTCATGAAATACACCGGAATCGCCCTGCTCGTTCTGGGCCTGGGGATGGCGCTGTTCGGCGGTCTTTCTGCGGTCGCGCAGGCCGACTCCGTCGATAGCCGGCCGACAGACATGATGATCGGCAACATCCTGGTGCCGGTCGCGTTCGGGCTGATGGTCGGAACCGTCGGGGCGGCGATGTACTTCTACGGCGGGCGGGGGTACATGCAGACGCGGAACCCCGCGGTGAGAAATTAGCGGCAAACGCTGTAAGGCCCGAACCGCCGGGCCGCTACAGACCGGTGTTCCCAGTCTCCCTGCTCATCCCCCCGCCCCTGAGGGGTCTCGTCCCAACCCACGTTATCATCCGCTCGACACAGGACGGCTCAAGCGGATGGGTCACGTTCTTCGTCCGGGGGTTCATCCCCCGGACGGTCTTTTCCGGCGAGCGGGAGGCGGACCACAAAGGTTGCCCCCAACCCGATCCCGTCACTGGCCGCGTCGATCGTGCCGCTGTGGAGTTCGACGAGCCGCTTGGCGAGGGCGAGGCCGATCCCGAGCCCGCCGTCGGTCCGGTTCAGGTTCCGGTCGACCTGGGTGAACAGTTCGAAGACGTGGGGCAGTGCGTCCGGGGGGATGCCGACGCCGGTGTCCCGTACCCGGACCGCGGCGTGGGAACCGTCTTGCGCGGCGGTCACCCGCACGTCCCCTCCGGACTCCGTGTACTTGGCCGCGTTGTTCAGCAGATTCGCGAACACCTGCGCCAGCCGGACCCGGTCCCCGCTCACCCAGATGGGGTCCGTCGGCAACTCTACGGCCAGCCTCAACCCGGCCTTGGTGAGTGCGGGGGTGCTCGCTTCGACGGCCACCTCGATCGGCTCGGCGAGGGACAGGCGTTCCTTGGTCAGCCGGAGTTTCCCGCGGGTGATGCGGGACACGTCGAGCAAGTCGTCGATGAGCCGGACCATCTGGCGGATCTGGCGGTCCATGATCTGCCGGGCCTGGTCGCCGGCGGCGGGGTTGGTCCCGCCGAGCCGGAGGATTTCCAGCGCGTTGCGGATGGGCGCGAGCGGGTTCCGCAGCTCGTGGGCGAGGGTGGCCAGGAACTCGTCCTTGCGGCGGTCCCCCTCGACGAGTGCCGCGTTCGCCCGGGCGAGTTCGGCCGTCCGCTCCCGGACCTGCTGGGCGAGGTCGGCCTCGTACCGCTTGCGGAGGAGGGCGTACCGGACGGCCCGCTCCAGCAGGGTGGCGTCGAGCTTGCCCTTTTCCAGGTAGTCGTCGGCCCCGGCGGCGGCGGCCGCGAGGTCGATCTCCGACGCCGACTGCCCCGTCAGCAGAATGATCGCGGCCGTCGACCCGGCCGTCCGGACTTCCGCCAGGAGGTCGAGCCCGGTCTTCGGCCCGAGCCGGTAGTCGAGCAGACACACGTCGTGCTGGCCGGCCAGGACGGCGGTCAGCCCGGACTCGTAGTCCGGTGCCCAGTCGAGCTTGTACCGGTCGCCGCGGATGTCGGCGAGCAGGTCCCGCGTCAGGACGTAGTCGTCGCGGTCGTCGTCGATCAGGAGCACCCGGACCGGGGGGCTACCGGGTAGGCTGTTCATCGACATGGTCGGGCAGCTCCACGATCTCCAGCCAGTACCGACCGATGGTCCGGATAACTTCGACGAGGGCGTCGAACGTGACCGGCTTGGCGATGTACGAGGCGGCGGAGAGGTCGTACACGCGGAGGACGTCTTCCTCCGCCTTGGACGTGGTCATGATGATGATGCGGATCGCCCGGAACCGGGGGTCGGCCTTGATCTCGGCCAGGGCCTCGCGGCCGTCCTTCCGCGGCATGTTCAGGTCGAGCAGGATGATCCCTGGCCGGGGAGAGCTTGCCGGGTCCGCATACCTCCCGCGGCGGTTGAGATAGTCGAGCAGCTCGACCCCGTCCTCGACGAACCGCAGGTCGTTCGCCAGTCGGGCCTCCTCGAAGGCTTCTCGCGTCAGCGCCCGGTCGTCGGGGTCGTCGTCCGCGACCAGGATCGTGATCGGCTTCGTCATCGTCGTCTCGTAAGGTACGTCAGGCGGGGAGGTCGATGACGATCGTCGCCCCGGTGCCCGGAACGCCCCGGGCGGCGATCGCCCCGCCGTGACGTTCGACAATCTTACGGCAAATCGCGAGCCCGATCCCGCTCCCTTCGTACTCGGCCCGGCCCTGGAGCCGCTGGAACACCTCGAAGATCCGTTCCGCGTAGGCCTGCTCGAAGCCGATCCCGTTGTCGGCGACGGTCACCCGCCAGACCGCACTGTCGGCCGGCAGCGGGGCGGCGTCGGCCGGGAGTTCGCCGACCCGGCAGGCCGACACCGTGACGACCGGGGGCACGTCCGGCTTGTGGAACTTCAGCGCGTTCCCGAGCAGGTTCACGAACAGTTGCCGGAACTGGCCGGGGTCGGCGGCAGAGAGCGTCGGGAGCGGCCCGATGTCGATCCGGCCTCCGGTCTGCGCGAGGCGAATCTCCAGGTCCGAGACGGCGTCCCGGGCGACCTCGGCCAGGTCGACGGGCTCGAACGTCCTGCCCCGCGTCGTCACCCGCGACAGCGACAGCAGGTCGTCGATCAAGACCCGCATTCGGGCGGCCGACGCCAGCATCCGGTCGAGGTACTCTTTCCCCTGGTCGCCGAGCTCGGCCCGGTACTTCTTCGCCAGCCGGTCGCCGAACGCCTGAATCTTCCGGAGCGGCTCCTGCAGGTCGTGCGAGGCGACGTACGCGAACTGTTCCAGCTCGGCGTTGCTCGACGCCAGCGCCTTTTGTTGCTCCGTCAGCAGTGCCGTCCGATCGCGGACGAGGGCTTCCAAGTGTTCCGCCTCCCGCTTCTGGTCGTCGATGTCGGTACACGTCCCCACCCATCGGGTGACCGCACCGGCTTCGTCCTTCTGCGGAACGCCCCGCACCTTGAACCACCGGTAGCGATCGTGCCGACTGCGGATGCGAAACTCCACGTCGTACGCCGCGGTTCCGGCCACGGCCTTTTCCCACACCCGAAGGGTCGGGTCGCGGTCGTCCGGGTGGAGGCTCTCGAGCCAGCCGAAGCCCAGGTGGTTCGCGACCGGCACGCCGGTGTACTCCACCCATTGCCGGCTGAGGTAGTTGCACTCCCCGGAAGGGGACGTGGTCCAGACCATCTGGGGCGTCGCTTCGGTCAGGGTGCGGAACAGTTCCTCGCTGGCTTGAAGTTCGGACTGAAGTCGTTTGACCTCATCGATATCTGTGCAAGTCCCGAACCACTGAACTACGTCTCCGCGTTCGTCCCGACGGGGCACCGCGCGGCCGATGAACCACCGATACCGGCCGTCTCGACCCCGGAAGCGGTATTCGATCTCGTAGGGCTCCCCGGTGTCGGTGGCAAGCTTCCAGCGGGCCTCTGCCCGGGCCTTGTCGTCCGGGTGGAGTGGCCCACTCCAGCCGAAGCCGAGGCTCTCTTCGACGCTCTGGCCGGTGTACTCGTACCAACGCTGGTTGTAGTATTCGTGGTATCCGTCGGAACGGGTCACCCAGACAATTTGAGGAACCGATTCACTCAACAGTCGGAAGCGAGCTTCGCTTTCTTCGAGGTCCAGGGCCGCTTGAATGCGGATCGCGGCGTCCCGCTGCAGTTCCAATTGAGACCGGGCAAGAGCGTCGTTCGATTCCCGCAACTCGGCTAGAGTCTGGGAAACTTGCCGGCGGGCGTTCCGCTGCGCCTCTCCGAGCAACCCGACGGCGATCCCGCAAAACAAGAATGCCCCGGTGGCGATCTGATCCCGCGCCGCCGGAAGTTGCATCGTGCCACGGGGTTCGATGAAGAAGTACACGGTCCCGACCAGCGTCCCGAGAAGGGTCAGCAGCGCGGGTCCGAACCCCCACCGCCACGCGAGGTAGACGACCGCCGTGAGCGGCAGGATGTACAACTTTTCCCAGTCCAACAACGGGTCCAGCAGCGACCGGACGGCCAAACTCACGGCGATTGCGAGTACCGCCACAATGTACGCCGGTGCGCGAGCGTCCGACCACTCGTGGGGAACGGTGGGGGATCGGGGTTCGACCAGGCCCCGGTGGTCGACGAGCGCGAGCACCTTGGGGACCGCCGGGATCAGGGCCACCACCGTCCCCCACGAGACGACCGCCGTGACCAGTTTCACGAGCCCCCCGAGCCGGTAGGCGGGGTAGTCGAACATGAGGGCTTCGAAAAAGTGGGTGAAGCCGCACGCGAGAATGAATGCCCCGAACAGCCAGAACAGGTGGTGGAACGGCAGCCCCCGCCGCTGCCGGGCGAAAAACCCGAGAACCACTGGGATAGAGAGGTACGCGAGCCAGATCAGCAGGTCGGACCCCCGGTGGAGCCAGATCAACCCCGTCGTCCAGTCGCCGCACGTTTTCCGGGGCACGAACCCGTCCGTGACGAAGAGGTGGCGGAAAAACTCGAACATGGCGACTCCGTCCCGTTCCGGTCTGCGAGAGGCGACCCGGTTGGTAGAATCCTAGCGGGCTACTCTTACACGTGGCAGAAATTTGGCGCGCCGCTTGCAGGCAAATCTTCGCTCAGCAGGAAGCACGCTGCGTGCTCTCGAGAATCCCCCCGCCCGGGTCGAGCCGCTCATGACCGCTCCTTCCGTCCCCGCGTCCACTCAACGCCTCCTCGTGGTCGAAGACCTCGAAGACGCCCGCAACACCCTCCAGGAGATGCTCCGGCTGGCGCTCGGGGTCGAGGTCGACACCGCCGCCGACGGTGGGCAGGCGCTGGCCATGCTCGGCGAGCGGCCGTACAGCGTCGTCGTCACCGACCTGCGAATGCCGACGATGGGCGGGATGAAGTTGATCGAGGAGATTCAGACCCGGAAGATCTCGTCGACTGTCATCGTGACGACCGGCCACGGCGGCGTGCCCGAGGCGGTGCGGGCGATGCAACTCGGGGCCTACAGCTTCTTGCTGAAGCCGCCCGACCCCGAGCACCTCTGTCTGCTCGTGAAGCGGGCGATGCGGGAACGGCAGCTCTTCGACGAGGTGGCGGCCCTGCGGGCGCAGCTCAAGTCCGACCGCGGGGCGTTCCAGAACGTGCTCAGCAAGAGCCCCCGGATGCACGACGTGTTCGAACTCGTCGGGCACATCGCCCCGACGCCGTCGACGGTCCTCATCATCGGCGAAACCGGCACGGGGAAGGAGCAGATCGCGCGGGCGATCCACCAGGCCGCCGGGGACACGCGGTCCGGCCCGTTCGTCGCGGTCAACTGCGGCGCGCTCAACGAAAACCTGCTGGAGAGCGAACTGTTCGGCCACGAGAAGGGCTCGTTCACCGGGGCCGCCGGCCAGCGGAAGGGCCGGTTCGAACTCGCGCACAAGGGGACGCTCTTCCTCGACGAGATCGGCGACGTGCCGGCCTCCATGCAGGTCAAGCTCCTCCGCGTCCTCCAGGAGCGCCGGTTCGAGCGGGTCGGCGGCACGGACCCGATCGAGGTCGACGTCCGCGTCGTCGCGGCGACCCACCAGAACCTCGAAAAGATGGTCAAGGACGGCACGTTCCGCGAGGACCTGTACTACCGGCTCAACGTGATCCGCATCGAACTCCCGCCGCTGCGGGAGCGGCCCGAGGACATCGCCCTGCTGTCCGCGCACTTCTGCGAGAAGTACGCCCGCGCCGGCCAGAACCCGCCCCAACTCAGCCCCGAGGCGATGCAGTTGCTGCTCGACTTCCCTTGGCCGGGGAATGTCCGGCAACTGGAGAACGCGATCGAGCGCGCGTGCATCACCGCGCGGGACGGCACGATCGTCCCGGCGAACCTGCCGCCCGACATCGCCCGCCCGCAGCCGTCGGCACGGAACGCCGCCCAGGTGGACCTCGGCCGGCCGCTGCCCGACCAGCTCGCCGAGATCACCGCGTCCTTCGAGGAGCGGTACCTGCGCCGGGCGTTGAAGCGGACCCGCGGCCACGTCGGGAAGTGTGCCAAGATCAGCGGCCTGTCCCGGCGGAGCATCACGGACAAGATCGCGCAGTACAAGATCGACAAGTCCGAGTACAAGACCGGCTGACGACAACCGCCGTCAGCCCCCGCGGGGTCCGGCTTTCCACAGATACACGTCCTGCGAGTCGAACGGCCGAAACCCGTGCCGCTCGTAGAGCCGCAGGGCGGGGGCGTTCCGCACGTCGACGCTGAGGGTCAGCCACTCGGCCCCGGTGCCGCCGGCGTGGCGCAGGGTGAACCGCAGGCACTCGTCCCCGTGCCCCCGGCCGCGTGCGTCGGGAACCAACCCGACGTAACTCAACTCCGCCGTCGCCGCCCGGTTGGGCGGGCCGAACAGCAGCACGCCGACCGGTTCGCCCCGGCAGGAGATGAGAAACCAGTCCGGGCGCTCCGTCGCCGACGCCCCCGCGGCGTACCCGGCGAGGACCTCCTCGCCGCTGCGAGTGCCGTTCAACTCGGGGCAGTCGAGGGTGCCTTCGTAAGTCGCAAGCAACACCGCGGCGAACTCGCGGGTCGGGCCGGGCACGGGGGTGAACTTGACCCGGCACGCGGCCGGGTCGAACGCCGGGAGCCCCGCCAGCCCCGGAATCGGACGGGACAGGAACGTCAGCTCCGTGACCCGGCGGAAGCCGACCCGTTCCAGGGCGGCGAAGCGCTCCCGGACGGCTTCCCGGCCGAAGGCGTGGGCGACCGTCACGCCGGACCCGGAGATCCGTTGAACTACCGCGTCGGCGACGGCGGCTGCGACGGTGTCGTCTTCTGCCCACGGCGGCCACGCCGCGGACGTGTTACCCGGCAACAGTTGGACCATCGCCGCTCCGACGACCCGGCCCGACCGTCGCGCCACGATCAATCCCGACGGATCGAGTTGCCCGGCTTCGAGCTGCCCGACGACCCGAGCCACGCTCGACGTGCGTTCCGGCTCCGGGGTGTGCGACACCAACACGCGAACGGCGGCCGGCCAGTCCGCGGCGTCGGCGACGGAAGTGATGACGGACATGGAGGCGATCGGGAAGAACGAACAAGGCGGCGGGCACGCCCACCGCCTTCAACGTTTGACTGGGGAGGATGGGGTTAGTAGCGGCCGCCGCCACCGCCACCGTACCCGCCGCCACCGCCGCCGTACCCGCCGCGGCCGCCGCCACCGCCGCCGTACCCGCCGCGGCCGCCGCCACCGCCGCCGTACCCGCCGCGGCCGCCGCCACCGCCGCCTTCACGCGGCTTGGCTTCGTTGACGGTGAGCGGCCGACCGTCGAGTTGCGCGCCGTTCATGGCCGCGATCGCTGCATCCCCGCCGTCGCTCATTTCGACGAAAGCGAACCCGCGCGGGCGGCCGGTCTCCCGGTCCATGATGACCTGCACCTTCGTGACGGTGCCGTACTGGGAGAACACCTCCCGCAGCGTCGCCTCGGTCGTGGAGAAGGCCATGTTTCCGACGTACAAATTCGTAGCCACGGTCGTGGTCCTCGGTGGCCCCGGAGGGCCGGTAGATTCACCGGGCAGACATCTGCCCGCGCTCATCGTACCCGCCCCGCCGCGAACCGCTACCTTATTCGTGCTACGATTCTGCGATTGTGCTGCGGGCCGAATTCCGACTCACCGGGGACCGTCTCGGTGTTTGGCGTGGCACGAGGTGCAGGACTTGTGAATTCCTGCGAAGGATTCGGCGATCGCCCCGGCATCTTTGCCCGCCAGGGCCCGCTCGAAAGTCCGCCCCAAGCCTTCACTTTCCCGGAAAGCCGCGTGCAACCGGGCGTTCGCGGCCACCGCCGGAAGCCGTCCCGCCTCCCGGAAGTGTTCGACGATTTGCACCGCGTCCTCGGCGGAGTCGTTCGGCGACGGCCAGCCCTTCGCCTGTGCGGCTTTCAGCGAATCCCAGTGCTCGTCCACGCGGACCATCAGCCGGGTCAGGGTCGGAACCGCCGCGGTGTCCGGGAAGTCCGCCGGCGTCCGGGCCAGCTCCTCGGCCGACGGGCGGGTGAACGTCCGCGGGATCGCGACCAGCCCCCGATACCGCGGGTCGGTGCCGGCCTCCCGCATCCACGCTTCCGCGCGAGCTGGCGTGAACCCCGGTTCGAGAGCGAGCAGCGCGCACGAAGCCGCCGCCGGCCCGCGGTGCATCCCGTGATGGCAATGAACGTACACCGGCCCCGGCAGCTCCCGCACGGCCTTCACGATGGCGAGGGCTTTGTCCCGCGAAATGCCGTCGTACCCGATCGGAACGTGAACGTACCGGAGCCCGTGTTTCTTCGCCCCAGTCACATCCGGCACCGCGCCGTCGACGGAAAGAACGGTCCGCACCCCGAGCTGGCGCAGAGACGCGAAGCCGGCGTCGCCCTCCGGACTGCCGCCGCTGAAGACCCGATCGCCGATGCGGAAGACGTTGTGCAACCCGGCCGCCCCGACTCGCACCGGGGTCGGCGGCGGGTCCGGCGGGGCCCGCCAACACCCCACTGCGACGGCCAGGATCACGGGAATCAGATACTTCACCGCAAGCCTCGGACGCAATCTCGGATCACGACGCACAGGCTCACCCACGCCGTCCCGAGTAAGCCGGATGCCATCACGTCCGTCGGCCAGTGGACGCCGAGGTAGACCCGGGTCCACCCCACGCCGACGGCTGCCGCGACGAGCCCGAGCGCTGCCGGCCACGTCCACCACGCCCATCTCCGCGACAGCAGCACGGCGACGAACGCCCCGGCGAGGCCGACCGCGCGAAGGGTGTGCCCGCTGGGGAAACTATACTCGCCGATCGCCGTCAAGGCGTCGGCGGGGGCCGGGCGGGTGACGGCGTACCAGGATTTCGCAACGAGTTCGATCGCCACGGTGCCGAGCATGGCGGCGAGGAACAGCACCCCGGCCGACCGGTGCCGGCGCAGGAACGCCACGACCGCGGCCGCGACGCCGATGAAGACCGCCGGCCCGCCGCCCCCGAGCGTGGTGACCGCGTTCGCGAACGAATCGAGTGCCGGCGTCGCCGCGGACCGGACGTCGGCCCGCACTGCGAGGTTCCAGTCGTCCCACCGGCCGGCGGTCACGCCGGTGGCCAGGACCGCGAACTCGCACAGGCACAGAACCGCGAGCAGGAGGGTGAACAGCGTGGCGGACGGCCCCGACCGGAGGACGTTCAAGACGCCCGCGACGACGCCGAACAGCCGTCGCCCGAGGTCGCCGAACCGCGTGTTCCCGACCCACCCGAGCCGCGGCGACCGCCGGTACCCCGGCCCGACGTACACCCGGACCGCCCGCGGGACCGCCGCGAACGTGAACCGTTTCCCCTCGACGAGTTCGCCGTCGAAACTGAGCGGCAGCGGTTCCTCGGCGGTGAGCTCGACCCGCTTCGCCCGGCGGTGCGTGACGTTGTCGTCGGTGACGTAGTCGCCGGCGAGCAGGCGGGCCGCGATGACGCCCTGGTCCAGCGTGGAGTCGACGGCGTGAACCAGCACCACGTCGAGCCGGCCGTCTTCCGGGTCGGCCCGCGGGGCGACGACGTACCCGCCGGCCGCGGTGCGAGCGTTCGCGACGACGATGTTGAGCACGTCGAGCGTTTCCGTCTGCTTCCCGTCGTACCGAAGGGTCACGCGGAACTTCGGCGGATCGGCGATCGTCCCGGCGGCCCCGCGGAGGTACGCCAGCGGCCCCCACGCGGCCTTCAAGTCGGACGTCACCTCCGCCGCGACCTTCCCGCTGAACCCGCCGGTCGCGACGTTCGCCAGGAACCCGGACCAGTCGCCGTCCACGCGGACCGCGTCGACCCCGCGGGTCCGGTTCCGCTTCAGCAGCCCGACCGCCTCGACCGGGTCCAGCGGCACGGCGAGCGTCCGGCAAAAGTCGTTGCCGGTGCCGAGCGGAAGGAGGAGCAGCGACACCCGGGGAAAGTCCGGGCCGAGGGCGTTGACGACGCCGTGAATGGTGCCGTCGCCCCCGGCGACCGCCAGCACATCCACGCCGGCCTTGAGAGCCGCCTGCACCTGTTCGCGCAACTCCCGCTCCGGATCGACGGACACGAGCGACACGCCTGGGGTCGCTGCGAGCGCGGCGCGGACGGCCTCACCCTGTCCGGCGGACCCGGCCTTCGGGTTGAGCAGCAAGGCGAAGCGCAACGGTTTCATGGGCATCGCAGGTGAGCGAGGACGAGTTCACGATCGGCCGCGTAAATCCACGGTGGCGTCGACCACGGCCACGGAACGGTCGACCTTCTTCGCGGAGCGAATGCCCGACGACAGTAAGACCGCGTCTGGGCGGGCCGCCCACCATTCGGCCGCGCAGTCCGCGTTCCAGTCCGAGGCACACGCGCAGTCCGCCAGCGCCCGCTTCAGGCTCGCCGCGTCCGGGTAGCGTGCCCCCGGCGCTTTGGACAGACACCGCAGCACCACGGCTTCCAGGTCCGCGGGCACGTCCACGCCGCGGCGGGACGGCGGCACGACGGGCTCCTTCGTGTGGGCCACGATCTGCTCCAGGATCGTGTGGCCGTCGAACGGCGGGCGACCAGTCAGCAGAAAGTATGCCACGGCCCCGAGGGCGTACAGGTCGCTCCGGGCGTCGGACACGCCGCCGAGGAGTCCCTGTTCCGGGGCCATGTACGCCGGGGACCCGCTGATGCTCGCGGACTCGGCCGGTTCCTCGCCGCCCGAAACTTGCCGGACGAGGCCGAAGTCGAGCAGTTTGGCCACGTCCGGCACGCCGCCGCGGGTCGCCGCGAAGATGTTCGCGGGCTTGATGTCGCGGTGAATCAGCCCCTTCTCGTGGGCCTCCCGCAACGCATCACAGACCTGTGATAACAAATACACCGCCCGCCCCGGCGGCATCGGTCCATCCATTCGGACGAGGTCCGCGAAACTTAACCCGGTGAGGAGTTCCATCACGTAGTAAAAGGTGCCGTCGTCGGTTCGCCCGTAGTCGTAAATCTCGACGGTGTTCCAGTGCGACAGCCGTGCGGTGGCCCGGACCTCCTTCTCGAACCGCGACACGGCTTCCGGGTCGGCGTCGATGCCGGGGCGGATCAGCTTGATGGCACAGTCGCGCTTGAGAAGTTCGTGTTCCGCTCGGTAGACCTCGCCCATGCCGCCGCTGCCGAGTTGTTCCTTGAGCCGGTACTGGCCGAACTTCTTCGCGCGAAAGACCTCCTTCCGGACCCCCGCGATGTAGTGCGAGTAGACCATCCCTTCCAGCACCGCGAGCATCACCACCGGGAACGGCGTGCCGTGGTGCAGCGAGTCGAACGCCTCCTGCACCCGCGGTTCATACAAGCCCAATAAGTATTGACTGAGGTAGGGTACACACCCCGCCGGGAACATGTATCGAAACGCCCGCTGCCAGGTGTTCGGGATGAGCAAGCCATACGTGACGATGTTCAACACCCAGACCGCGTGGACGAAGTAGGCGTCCATGATGACGGTGGGGTATTCTCCCGCGCGGGCGCTCTGGACCATCAGCGCGCCCGGCATCAGGGTGATCTGCACCGCGACCGTGCCGAAGACGAGGAGTTCGATCCGCCGCAGCCACCGCATCGAGAGCGGCCGGGGGTTTCGCACCCGAACGAAGCAGAGCGATTCGATCAGGATGAACGCGAGCCGGGGGATCAGAAAGGGGTGCTGGGTCGTCGGGATCAGGGCGATGCTCATCGCCAGCGCGGTGACGAGCGATACGATCTGCAACCGGCGGCGGAGCAGGGCGGCGGTCTCGGCGTCGAACTCGTGGACGACGTTGTCCACCCGCACCTTCGGCGACGAGTCCCGCGGGACCGGCGGCGGTGGGGTCGGCGGGTGCGTCGCGGCCATCGCGAGCAGGCGGTCGACCGGCACGGCCGGTGTGGACAGGAAACTCCCGGCCGCGTCGTGGGCGTGCAGCAGGGCGTCGACCTTCGCCCGCAAGGCCAGATCCTGGCACGCGGCGTCCAGGAACCGGCGGCGCGCGGCGGCGTCGGGTTGATCCAGCGCTTCGAGAAACAGCGACCGCTGGTTCACGTGATGGGCTCTCGCAGCGGCCGCGACGGGGGGAACGCGACCCCGCGGTAGACGTCCGCCATCGGAACGCGGAGCGGAACGAAGTCCAGCACGAACTCGGCGTCGAGTCCGATGACTTCGACGAGTACCCAGCGCCCGTCCGGCTGTCGGATCCGTCGCTCGATCGCGGGTTCGTCCTGGAAGACGAGGACGTATTCACGAAGCGATTCGATTTGTTTGTAGTGCCGAAACTTCACTGTCCGGTCGTACCGTTCGGTCGACGGGGAGAGGACTTCGATCAGCACTGTTGGATTAATCAATGTGTCACGGTCGAGTGGATCGTATTCACCCGGACCACACACAATTCCCAAGTCCGGGTAGGTGTATAACCCGGTGGGATCGACTTTGACGCGAAGGTCCGCGGCAAACCCCTCGCACGGCCCGCCACGGAGTCGCACTCCGAGCTCCACCGTGAGGTTGTAACTCACACGGTTATGTTCCCGACTGGCCCCCGCCATCGCGAACATTTCGCCGTCGTAGAACTCGCTCTTGAACTCGGCCGCCTTCTCGATGGCCAGGTACTCGGCCACCGTGAGTTTCTTCTTCGGTACCGCGGTCATGGGATCCTCGGGGCTGACACTTATTCGCGCTCCGGGCGAAGCGTGGCCGGCGAGACCAATTCCACATCTCGGTACAGTCTCGCAAGTGAGACGCGAACCGGCACGGCCGACATTTCGAGAAATGAGTCCGAACCGGAGAAGGTGGTCAGGGTCCATTTCTCGTTCGGCTGACGCACGAGGCTTTGGACCAAAATCGCCGATTGGGACACCAGGATGTATTCCCGCAGGGACGGGATGGTTTGGTAGTGAAGGAACTTGGTTCCTCGGTCGTACCGTTCCGTCGAGGGGGACAGGATTTCCACAATCGCGAGCGGGTTGATGAGCGCATCGCGGTCGTCGGGGTCGTACTGCGCCCCGCCGCACACGATGACCACGTCCGGGTAGGTCGACAGTCCAGTCGCTTGAACCCGGACGCGCTGATCGCTCGAATACGTCCGGCACGGGCCGCCGTCCAGTCGGCTTCCGATATCGATGACCAAGTTGTTATGGAGTGCGTTGTGTTCGCGGCTGGCCCCCGCCATCGCGAAC
This sequence comes from uncultured Alcaligenaceae bacterium, assembly GCA_964444365.1. GTDB lineage: Bacteria > Planctomycetota > Planctomycetia > Gemmatales > Gemmataceae > CAYUHJ01. The sequence continues at coordinate 30,730 of CAYUHJ010000009.1, forward strand.
ATTTCGCCGTCGTAGAACTCGCTCTTGAACTCGGCCGCCTTCTCGATGGCCAGGTACTCGGCCACCGTGAGTTTCTTCTTGGGTACAGCGGTCATCATCGCCTCCCGTTCCCGTCACGCCTCCATCTCACGATACAGCCACGCCCGCGCGAAGGCCCACAGCCGCTCCGCGGTTCGCTGCGAGAGGCCGAGGCAGTCCGCCGCTTGGGCGGACGTCAGGCCCGAGAAGTACCGCAACTGGACGAGTTGGGCCGCCTCCGCGTCTTCGGCGGCGAGCCGGGTCAGGGCCGCGTCGAGGGCCACCAGATCGACCACCCCCTCGTCCGTGGCGGCGTGGACCTCGTCGAGTGGGACGCGAGTTCGGCCGCCGCCGCGCTTGAGGCTGTGCTTCTTCCGGGCGTGGTCGACCAGGATCCGCCGCATGGACTCCGCGGCGGCGGCGTAGAAGTGGCCGCGGTGACTCCACGAAACGTCTTCGGCGGTGCCGACGAGCCGGAGGTAGGCTTCGTGGACGAGTGCGGTCGCGTTCAGCGTGTGGCCGGCGGATTCGCGGGCGAGGCGGAGGGCCGCCAGGCGGCGGAGTTCGTCGTACACGAGGGGAAGAAGTTGGTCGGCGGCCGCGCGATCGCCACCGTGAACGGCCGCCAGGATTCGCGTGACATCGTCCATTGCTGACGACGATTATAGCAACTCGTCGATCGGCTCCGGGTCGTCCAGGACCGGCACCGGCCGGCCGCTCGGATCCAGCAGTTGCAGCTTCGGGTCGATGCCGAGCACCTTGTACACCGTGGCGTGAATGTTCGACGGCGTCACCGGGCGGGATTTCGGGGCCGTTCCCTTGCTGTCCGTCGAGCCGACGATCTGCCCGCCCTTCACACCGCCACCGCCCATCAGGCAGAACATCGCGTCCCCCCAGTGGTCGCGGCCGGGGGTGCCCATGCTGCCGGCGGGTCCGCCGTTGCCGCCGTCGTTCATCTTCGGCGTGCGGCCGAACTCCCCGCACAGCATCACCAGCGTCGTGTCGAGCAGCCCGCGGTCGGCCAGGTCCGTGAACAGCGTGGCAACCAGCGCGTCCACCTGGGGGAGCAGCCGTTCGTAGCTCTTCTGCAAGTCCCAGTGGTGGTCCCACCCGCCGAGGTGAACCGTCACGAACGTGGACCCGGCTTCGACCAGCCGGCGGGCCAGCAGCGTCGCCTGCCCCCAGCCGTTGCGGCCGTACTGGTCGCGGAGTTTCGGGTCTTCCTTCCCCATGTCGAACGCCTTGCGGGCGACCGGGCCGGTGACGAAGTCGAACGCTTCCCCCGAGAACTTGTCCATCGCCTTCGTCGTCGGGTTGCCGTCGAAGCTGGACTTTTGCTTGTCGAAGTGCCGGAGCAGTGTCCGCCGGTCGTCGAGCTTGTCGAGCGTCAGCCCGGACGCGAGGTTGAGGTTCCGCACCTGGAAGTTCGCGGGGCTCGGGTCGCCGCTGGCGAACGGGTCGTGCTGCACGCCGAGCATGTGCCCGCCGAAGTAGCCGGGGGTCAGCCCGACGCTCGCGGAGTGCGGCGTGGCGACGTGCCCCGGCATCCCCGCCACCCGCGGCCCGAATTCCCGGTTGACGATCGCCCCGATGCCGGGGAACTTTTGCGTGGTGTTCGCCCCGGACACGCCCATGTCCTTGGTCGTGATCATCCGGTGCGCGCCGGCGAAGTGGTCGCCGGTCCCGTGGTGGAGCGACCGCACGACCGAGAACTTGTCCGTAACCCGTGCCTGTTTCGGGTACAGCTCGGTGACATCGAACCCCGGGACCGCCGTGCGGATCGGCTTCCACAGCCCGCGGTACTCGGCCGGCGCGTCCGGCTTCATGTCGTACATGTCCATATGCCCCGGCCCGCCGTCGAGCCAGATCAGGATCACGGACGTGTTCTTTTTCTCCTTCCCGGACGCCTCGTTCGCGCGGAGGAGTTGCGGCAGGCCGACGCTCGCCAGCCCGGCGACGCCGAGTTGCAGGAAGCTGCGGCGATTCAGGCCGTCGCAGTACCGGCCCTGGGAACCGAGGTCGAGGCGGAACATGGCGGGATCCTGGGAGGGGACGAGTCGGCGGACTGGTACTGTCGCACACCACCGGCCGGGGGTCAAGCGACTGCTTCCTTGACACTTCGCCCCGGTCCTCGTCGAATAACCACATCCCTTCTCACACCGGAACCCCACGATGCGAACCGCCCTCGCGATCCTGCTCCTCGCCGGAGGCCCGGCCATGACCGCCCTGTCCGACGAAGGCATGTGGCTGCCCAACGACCCGCCGCGGGAGCTGCTGACAAAGAAGTACGACTTCGACCTGACGGACGCCTGGCTCGACCGGGCCACGCACGGGTCCGTCCGCTTCAACAACGGCGGGTCCGGCGGGTTCGTCTCCGCGGACGGGCTGATCGTCACGAACCACCACATCGCCGCGGATGCGTTGCAAAAGCTCTCCGGCCCTGGCAAAGACCTGTTCGCGGACGGGTTTGTCGCCAAGACGCGGGCGGACGAACTGAAATGCCCCGACCTGGAACTGAACGTGTTGCAGTCGATCGAGGACGTGACCGCACGGGTGAACGCGGCCGTGAAGGACGGCATGAAACCGGCCGAGGCGTTCGCGGCCCGGCGGGCGGTCATGGGCGAGATCGAGAGCGAGTCGCTGAAAAAGACGGGGCTGCGGTCGGACATCGTCACGCTCTACAACGGCGGGGCGTACCACCTCTACCGCTACAAGAAGTACACCGACATCCGCCTCGTGTTCGCCCCGGAGGCGGGTATCGCGGCGTTCGGCGGGGACGTGGACAACTTCGAGTACCCCCGGCACGGGCTCGACGTGGCGTTCTTCCGGGCCTACGAGAAGGGCGAACCCGCGAAGGTGACTCACTTCTTCAAGTGGAGCGAAACCGGCCCGGCGGAGAACGACCTCGTCTTCGTCACCGGCCACCCCGGCACGACGCAACGGCTGGAAACCCTCGCGAAATTGAAGCACCGCCGGGACGCGACGCTGCCGTACACGCTGTATCGGCTTCGCACCCTGGAAGCGGCCCTGACGCAGTATTCCGAGGCCGACCCCGAGCAACGCCGCCAGGCCGCGACGGACCTGCACCGCGTCGCGAATGCGCGGAAGGCGTTCAGCGGGCAGCTGCAGGGGTTGCTCGACCCCAAGATTCTCGCGCAGAAGACCGACGGGGAGGACGCCATCGCCACCCGCCTCCAGGACGCGAAAGCCTACCGGGAGGCGGTCGACAAAGTGACGGCGGTGCAGAAAACGTTCCGCCCCTTCGAACGGGAGTACGCCCTGCTCGAACGCGGCGATGCGTTCTTCACGGATTTCCTGCCGATCGCCCGGCACCTGGTGCGGCTCGGTGACGAACTCCCGAAGAAGTCCCCGGACCGGCTGCGGGAATACCGCGAATCGAACCTCGAATCGCTGAAATTCCAGCTCTTCAGCCCCGCGCCGATCTACCCGGACCTGGAGCGGGCCAAGCTCACCGCGTCGCTCACGTTCCTCGCCGAGAACCTGGGCGGCGAACACCCGCTGGTCGTGGCGGTCCTCGCCGGGAAGAACCCCGCCAACCGCGCCGCGGAACTGATCGCGGGGACCAAACTCGCGAACGTCGACGAACGCAAGAAGCTGTTCGACGGCGGCAAAACTGCCGTGGACGCCAGCACGGACACGATGATCGTGCTTGCCCGCACCGTCGACGCCGAAGCCCGAAAGCTCCGCAAACGCTACGAGGAAGAAGTCGAGGAACCCGAACGCCAGGCCTACGCCGAGATCGCGAAAGCCCGCTTCGCCGCCTTCGGCAAGACCATCGCCCCGGACGCGACATTCACCCTCCGCCTCGCGTTCGGCACCGCCAAGGGGTACGAAGTGGACGGTAAAACACTGCCGTTCCACACCACGTTCGGCAGCGCCTTCGAGAAGGCCACCAAGCTCGGCCACCGCGACCCGTTCGACTTGCCAAAGCGGTGGAAAGACGGCAAGGACAAGCTCGACCTGACGACGCCGTTCGACTTCGTCAGCACGGCGGACACGATCGGCGGCAACAGCGGCTCGCCGGTCCTCAACCGCGCCGGCGAACTCGTCGGCATCAACTTCGACCGCAACCGCCACGGCCTGGTGCGGAACTTCGTCTACACCGACGTGCAAGCCCGCCACATCGCCGTGCATTCGCGAGCGGTGTTGGAGGCGCTGCGAAAGCTGTACGACGCCGAACCGCTGGTGAAGGAACTGACCGGGAAGTGAGTGACACCCCCATGTCACGGCTCTCGTTTCGCAGAGCACTGACGGCCTTCGTCGCGGTACTGGCCGTGGCATGGGCGGCGAACGTCGCTGTCGATTACGCCATCGCGGAGCCGCCGAACTACAGCCAGATCGAACCGGGGTTGTACCTCGGCGGGTCGGTTCCGCGACCGCCGCGGGGGGTGACAGCGGTGCTGAACCTCTGCGAAGTCGAAGACCGGTACACGGCCGAGGTTCACTCCTGGCAACCGATCGCTGACGCTGCCCCCGCGCCCGACCTTGCATGGCTGCGTCGTCAGGTGGACTTCGTCCGCGAGCACCGCACGGCGGGGCGGGCAATGTTCGTCCACTGCCACGCGGGGGTCAGTCGGAGTGCGATGGTCACGGCCGCATTCCTCATGGCCGACCGCGGGCTGACGCGGGACGAGGCCCTGCGGCGTCTCCGCGAAGTTCGACCCCAGGTTCGCCCCAACCCGGCATTCATGGAACGGCTTACGGAATGGGAGAGGGAACTTCGCTCGGCCCCGTCGCGAGCCTGTCGAACTTGACGATTCCGCTTCGAGACTTGCAACGGCCCGAACTTCGGGTAAACTTCGAATTGCCTCCCGGTCCGCTTCCGCGGACGACTGTTGATCACGCTGCCCCGCCTTCCCCGCCGACACGGGTTCCCCGATGCGCCACCTCGCCTGGATCGTCACGGCCGTCGTGTTCGCTCCCACCGCATCCCGTGCGGCCGGGCCGGACGCGAAGGCGGTGGAATTCTTCGAGTCGAAGATTCGCCCGGTGCTGGTCGAGCAGTGCTACTCCTGCCACTCCGCGGACGCCGAGGGGAAGAAGAAACTCAAGGGGGGCTTGAAGCTCGACACCGCGGCGGCCGTCCTCAAGGGCGGCGACTCGGGGCCGGCCGTCGTGCCGGGGAAGCCGAAGGACAGTCTGCTCGTCAAGGCGCTGCACGCCAGCAACGACGTTTCGCTGATGCCGCCGAAGGGGAAGTTGGCCGCGAACGTGATCGCCGACTTCGAGGCGTGGATCGCCACCGGGGCCGCCGACCCGCGGACCGACGGCGGGGCCACCGCGAAGGCGGGCATCGACATCGAAAAGGGCCGGCAACACTGGGCCTTCCAGCCGCCGAAGAAGGCGACTCCGCCCGCGAACGCCGGCAAGACTGACCTCGACAAGTTCGTCCTCGCGAAACTCGCCGAGAAGGGGCTGACCCCCGCGAAGCCCGCCGACAAGCGGACAATCCTGCGGCGCGTCTACTTCGACCTGATCGGGTTGCCGCCGACACCGGACGAGGTGGAAGCGTTCGAGAAGAACCCGTCGCCGACCGCCCTCGCGGACGTTGTGAATGAACTGCTCAAGTCACCCCGTTACGGCGAACGCTGGGCACGGCACTGGCTCGACGTGGCCCGGTACGCCGAGGACCAGGCCCACACGTTCGGCGTGAAGCCGTACTCGAACGCCTGGCAGTACCGCGACTGGGTCATCGCCGCCCTGAACGCGGACACGCCCTACGACCAGTTCCTGAAGCTGCAACTCGCCGGCGACCTGATGCCGGAATCGGCCGGCGACCCGTTCACCCGCCTCGCCGGGCTAGGCCTGCTCGGGCTCGGGGCGCAGTATTACGGCGGCAACCCGACCGCCCGGGCCGACGAACTCGACGACAAACTCGACACCGTCACCCGCGGGATGCTCGGCGTCACGGTGGCGTGTGCCCGCTGCCACGACCACAAGTTCGACCCGATCCCGACCCGCGATTATTACTCCCTCGCCGGCATCTTCAACGGCGGCAAGATGGCGGAAGCCCCGCTCGCTCCCGAGGACATCGTCAAGAAGTACGACGACGCCCAGAAGAAGGTCAAGGAGCAGGACGACAAGGTGAAGGCGTGGCTGACCGAGAAGGCGAAGGCCGCCGGCGAGGCGGAGGTCGCCCGCACCGCGAAGTACCTGACGGCCGTTCGCAAGATGCGCGAGCCGGGGGCGAAACCGGACAAGATCGCCGCCGAGGAGCAGCTCGACCGGCGGTTCCTGGAGAAGTGGGCCAAGTTCCTCGACCCGAAGAACGCCCCGAAACTGCCGCCGATGATGAAGGCCCTCGCCGACGCCCCCGCGCAGGAAGTTCCGACGAAAGCGGGCGAGTTCCAGGCCGCGCTGGCATCCGCAATCGAGGCGGTGAAGAAGCCGAAGCCGCCGAAGGAGCAAGTCGAGTTGGTGAAGGCGATCCTTCAAGACCAGAACGGCCCGCTATTCGTGAAGCCGGAGGAAGTGGAAAAGGCACTGCCGAAGCCGGACTCGGAAACCCTCGCCGGGATGAAAAAGGAACTCGACGAGCGCAAGAAGGCGTCGCCGCCGATGTACCCCGTCGCGCACGTCATGAAGGGCGGCGGCACCGCGATGAAAGTCTTCGTCCGCGGCAACCCGGCCAAGCTCGGCGAGCCGGCCCCGAAGCGCTTCCTGCAAGTGCTCTCGCCCAGTGGTTCCGCCGACCCGAAGGAGTTCACCCGCCTCGACCTCGCGAACGCGATCGGCTCGAAGGACAACCCGCTGACGGCCCGCGTGATCGTGAACCGCGTCTGGGCGCAGCACTTCGGCCGGGGGATCGTCGGCACGCCGAGCAACTTTGGCAAGCTCGGCGATACGCCGACACACCCGGAACTGCTCGATTATCTCGCCGTGAAGTTCATGGAGAACGGCTGGTCGCTGAAGTGGCTGCACCGCGAGATTCTGCTGTCCGGCACCTACCAGATGGCGAGCGCCGGCGACGCGGCCAATGCCGAGAAAGATGGCGACAACGCCTACCTCTGGCGGCAGAACCGTCGCCGGCTGGAAGTCGAACCGTGGCGGGATTCGCTGCTCGCGGTGTCCGGCAAACTCGACCTTACGACCGGCGGGCCGACGACCGACCTCCGCAACTCTGGCAACGCCCGCCGCACCGTCTACGGCAAGATCAGCCGGCACGAACTCGACGGGTTGCTGCGGCTGTTCGACTTCCCCGACGCGAACGTGACCGCCGACAAGCGGACGCTGACGACGGTCCCCCAGCAGCAACTCTTCGCGATGAACAGCGAGTTCATGGTGACGCAAGCGAAGGCGTTCACCGCCCGCGTGGCGAAGCTCGGCAAGACCGAGGACGAGAAGATCGTCGCCGCGTACCGCCTCGCCTTCGGCCGCAAACCGAGCGACGAGGAAGTGTCCGTAGGCCGCCAATTCGTGGCGTTGCCGAACGACGCGAAGGACAAGCTGACGCGCTGGGAGCAGTATTCGCAAGTGCTCCTCGCGGCGAACGAGTTCCTGTACGTGGATTGATGGAGTAAACTGGCACCATGATCCGCATTACCTTCCCAACACCCGAAGCGAAGCGAGCCGCGCTCGGCAGCTTGCCGGGCGTTTCAGCTTCAAGAGTTTCGCCACCGGCGAAATGCTGGTGCCTGAAGAGGCGCTGGCATTTCTCGCCGTTGAGGGAGTTTCTTTCACCGTCGAGGGGCTAGTTGATTTGTAGGTCGGGTCGAGCTTCGAGGCCCGACCTACAAGAGTGAAAATTCGATCAATTATGTTGGGCTATGTCATGCGAATCTTGGTCTACAAACGAACCCACAGTGGCGACCCAGACGCAAGAGGTTGCTTCGGCGCGTTTGATTGCATGGGTTCCGTGCGAAACCGAGCTTTTGAAGCGGTGATCGGTGTCGGTGGCCTTGGAGATGAAGCGATTTCCAACGACATCGCTGGTAAGGTAACTTGGATCGGAATCGGTCCACACAAACGCAACGTGAGTTCAAAACGCGGACCAGAAGTGTACTTCGATCACTTTCTATATCTCGGCACAGCTGGCGAGGATTTTGCCACTGCGGCACCAACACTCGCTCATCGAATCTACACCAACAAAATTCGTCACATTATGGATGGATTAAGTCCCGGCGAATCGGCTGAAGCATTGACGCTTGTCGAGACCGCTCGGAATGCTCCACCCTCGCCGGGACTAGAGCAACTCAAACGTCGACGGAAAGCAGTAGTTCATTGCGTACCGACCATCCGTTCGACAACAGGAATCAAACTCGCTCAACGTCGCAAACGCATTTGCCGCCCCGCGAAATCACTAGCCGGAGATATCACATGACCCCCGCATTGCCGCTTGCTCTCGGCCCGAATGGGTTGCCGTTGAATCGCCGCGAGATGTTCCGCCGCGTCGGGGCGGGGCTCGGCAGCGTCGGGCTGGCGGGGGTGCTCGCGCAGGAAAGTCGCGCCGCGTCGGTGATCGCGAACCCGCTCGCGGAGAAGAAGTCGCACTTCGCGCCGAAGGCGAAGCACGTCATTCACCTGTTCATGAACGGCGGGCCGTCGCAGGTCGACACGTTTGACCCGAAGCCGGAACTCGACAAGCAGCACGGCACCCGCCCGGCCGCGGCGAACCTCAACACCGAACGCAAGACCGGCAACCTGTACCGGTCGCCGTTCAAGTTCAAGAAGTACGGCCAGTCCGGGATCGAAGTCTCCGAACTGTTCGACGGCGTCGGAAAGCACATTGACGACATCTGCGTCATCCGCTCGATGCACGCCGACGTGCCGAACCACGAGCCGTCGCTGCTTCTGATGACGTGCGGCAACAGCCAGCCGATCCGGCCGAGCATGGGGTCGTGGCTCTGCTACGGCCTCGGCACGGAGAACCAGTCGCTGCCGGGGTTCGTGGTGCTCTGCCCCGGCAAGCCGGTCGTCGGCCCGCAACTCTGGGCGAGTTCGTTCCTGCCCGGCATCTTTCAGGGCTGTCACATCCAGAACCTCGACCCGAAGCGCGTCGTCGAGCACATCAACAACCAGTTCGTGTCGAAGGACACGCAACGCCAGCAACTCGACTTGCTTCAGAAGTTGAACGGAATGCACCGCGACGCCCGCCCGGCGGACGCCAACCTCGACGCGCGGATTCAGTCGCTCGAAGTCGCGTTCCGGATGCAGACGGAAGCCCAGGAAGCGTTCGACCTCAACCGCGAACCGCAGAAAATCCGCGAGGAATACGGCAAGGGCTACTTCGCCGATGCGTGCCTGTCCGCCCGCCGACTCGTCGAGCGCGGCGTTCGCACCGTCCAAGTTTTCTTTGGCGGCGGTCAACCCTGGGACGACCACGGCAACATCGAGGCCGGGCACCGCAACAAGGGGAAGGAAGCCGACAAGCCGATCGCGGCCCTCCTCGCGGACCTGAAGCGGACGGGGCTGCTCAAGGACACGCTCGTCGTCTGGGGCGGCGAGTTCGGCCGGACGCCGACTTCCGAAGGCGGCAACGGCCGGGACCACAACCACCTCGGGTTTACCGTCTGGATGGCCGGCGGCGGCGTGAAGGGTGGTATGGCTTACGGCAGCACCGACGACTTCGGCTTCGCCGCCGTGGACAAGAAGGTTCACGTCCACGACCTGCACGCGACGATCCTGCACCTGATGGGCCTGGACCACGAGAAGTTGACGTACCGCTACAGCGGCCGCGACTTCCGCCTGACCGACGTCCACGGCCGGGTGCTGACCGACATCATCGCGTGACGAGACCTCCCCGATGCGAACCGCCCTGACCCTCGCCGCCCTCGTTTTGCCCGGGGGCGGCCTGTTCGCCTCGGACCCGTGCCTCTCGGCGAAGTCGCTGTTGCGGTCGACGCAGTGCGAACTCGAATCGCTCTACACCCGCTCCGAAATGGGCACCGCCCCGACCGGCACGACCCGCGGGACCGCGATCTTTTCCCCCGGCACGCACAAGACGGTCCCCGTCTCGCGCATGATCCGCGTCCTGTGGCGCGGCAAAGAATTCCCCGACTGCGAGACGATGATCAACCGCCTGCTCTGGGGCAAGGCGATCACCGCGAAGGTGTTCGTCGGCGAAAGCTGGTACGACGGCAAGCCGTCGCTGATTTTCGACTACGCCCCCACGTCCAAGCTCTTCGGCAACGCCCGCGACGAGGTCCGCGAGATCGCCCCCGGCCTCTGGCTCGGCCTGACGTACGTCCGGAAGAAGGACGGCCGCGTCGAATTGACGAACTCCTTCGTGCTCGAAGCGACGTGCAAGTAAATCACCCGCCGAGGGTCACCGGCCGCCGTTCGCGGGACGAGGCGTAAATCGCCGTGAAGAGTTCGACCACGGCTCGACCGTCGGCCCCGGTCACGGCCGGCGGCCGGCCGGCGCGGATGGCCCCGAAAAAGTCTGCGAACTGTAGCGCGTGATAGTGGACCGTGCCGTCCACCTTCGCGAACCGCTCGGCGTCGTCGGTGCGGAATCTCGCGAGCAACTCTTCTTCGCCCGGCACCGTCCACACGTCGTTCAGCGGCGGCTCGGCGATGCCGGACATCCCCGCGATGAACGTCGCCCCGCGGTCCGTCTCGACGCCGACCGACGCCCCGTTCGTGCCGTGGACGTGGACCTTCGAGTAAATCCCCGGCTTCTGCGACACGGACGCGACGACCGACCCGAGTCCGCCGTTCCGGAATCGGATCGCGGCGACGGCGGTGTCCTCCACCTCCACCGCGGGGTGGTTGAGGTTCGCCCAGTAGCCGGTCACCTCCGCGGCCGGCCCCAGGAACCAGAGCAGCGTGTCGAGGTGGTGCGACGACTGGTTCGCGAGCACCCCGCCGCCCTCGGTGTCCCACCGGCCGCGCCACGGGTCGGACCGGTAGTAACTCGGGTCGCGCCACGAGTACATCTGAAACGTGCCGAGGCACGGGGTGCCGATCTTCCCGGCGTCGATCGCGTCTTTCACCCGGCGGACCGGCTCGAAGAACCGCCGCTGGCTGACCACGCCGAGGGTAACCCCGGACCGGGCGGCCGCGGCGAGCATCGCGTCGCAGTCGGCCAGCGACGACGCCATCGGCTTCTCGGTGAGGACGTGAACCCCCGCCTCGGCGGCGACGATCGCGGGCTCGGCGTGCAGCGGGTGCGGCGTCCCGATGACGACGGCGTCGACTTCGCGGACCAGCGCGCGGACGTCGGTGAACGGTTGGACGCGAAACTTCGCGGCGAACGCTTCCGCCCGCGACCGGTCGGCGTCGCACGCCCCGGCGAACGAAACGTCCGGCAGCGAGGCGAGCGCCGCCGCGTGGATCGTGCCGACTTTCCCGCACCCGACAATTCCGACCCGCATGGCGGCCTCCGAAACGGCGTGAGATCCGAGCAGTTCCGTCCGGTCAACTCGCCAGGATCCTGCGGATCCGCCGCAGGGGCATCGCGTACTCGTCCCAGGACAACCCGTCCACGGTCGCGGTCGGCTTCCCGGTCACGCCGTCCACGAGCGGCCCCTCGCGGACCATGACTTCGAGGATCTCCCGCTCGCGGTCCGGGTCGAACAGGTCCGGCGGCGGCGTCTTCCCCCGCAGCACGTACACCCCGGCCGCGAGCGCGTACGCCCCCCAGTTGCTGACACCGGCGACGATCAGGAAGTCGGTCGCGACCCGGCAATGGATGAGGTCGCCGTTCGGGACATTCTCTGCGACGAGGTCGTGCGGCAACTTGCCCATGCCGATCTCGTTGCCGCCGTCACCGATGCCGATGGTGTGGTGAAGGTGTTGAAACTTGTCCGCCACCATTTGCTTTCGTTTCGGCGGCGTTCGAGTCAATCTCGTGTCGTGATGTTCGGTAATGTCGCGACCGCGCATGCTGTAGTGCCGGCCGCCCGCAGCGGGGCCACTCCGTTCAATTGCGATCGACACGTAGTGGCTATCCGGCCCAACGTCGATCATTGGGAGATCACAAAACCGATGGGCACATTGCAGGACGCGAGCCAATTCCGGCTCGGCGAAAAAACCCGCCAACACTTCCACGCCGCATGCTTGGAATGCCCGTCGAAGGAAAATGTCCCCGAGCGGCCCGTCCGTTTCGAACGCCGGGGGACTTGCCGACGGGACATAGAACCCGGTCGAGATTGTCACAACAGCGCACGGATCGTCGGCAATACTCCGACACGCCGTCGCGAAGTCGGCCGCGCACACCGGAAACAGCTTCGCCAGCCCGCGGTTGCCGGGGTCCACCTGCACGGCCGCCAGAATCGCGGCGAGTTTCTCGTCGGTCGTCATGTCGCGACCTTCTTTCTCCCCTCTCCCCGCTGGGAAGAGGGGCCGGGGGTGAGGGGATTCCTTCAGCCCGCATCAGCGATTGCGAATGGGTGAAGCCCAACCCCTCACCCCCGTGGGGAGAGGGGGGACCGGATTACATCGTCAGGTACACCCATGTCCCGAAGCCGACGGCCACGAGGCCGGACAGGCCGGCGACCAGCCACAGGGCGCTCTTCCGCTTGCGGGCCAACCCCAGCGAGGCCAAGGTCGCCCCGACCTGAGCGGCGAGCATCGCGTAGAAGAAGTTCTCGCTCCGGGTGCGGTGTCGCACGGACTCGCCGACGGCCTTTCTCACCCGCAACTCGTAGAAACAGCCGACCCACTGGTTCATCGTCGCCTGCGCCCGGTAGCGGTTATAGTCCGCCTCGAATCGGGCCGCCTGGGCGAGGTTCGCATCGGCAATCGCCTTCGCGTCGCCGGTGGATTGTGCGGCCGCGGTGGTCGCCTCGCGTGCCCGCTTCTCCGCCTCGGCCACCTCGGTGTCCCACGCGGTTTCGACTTCGTAGGCCGACCGCTCGGCCGATGCAATCGTCTGCTCGATGGAGTCAAAACGCAGTTCCCGCGCCAGCTGGACGCCTTCCTCCTCGGACTTCTTGTCGCGAATCGCGTTCAAGACCGCGGCGATTTTCGCGTCCGCAACGGGCGGCTCCTCCCCGCCGCCGAGCCAACGACCCACCTTCCGAACGACCTCCGGCGGCGGCGTTCGCGGAAGCTCCTGTCCCGTGCGATACCCCGCCATCGCCCGGAGTTGAACCGCCGTCGTTTGCACGATCAGCGACCGGTCCCGCTTGAAGCCGGCGAGCGTCCACTGGTCGTTCGCCTTCGCCTGGTCCTGGGCGGCGGCGCTGCGCCAGTACATCGCCCGCGTCATCTCGGAGGTGCTCATCCCGGCGAACGCCGTCGCGATGGCCGTGAGCGCGATCGGCAGAGCGGCACCGATTTTCTCGGCCAAGGAACTCGGCGACTCGTCCGTCATCGGGCGACCTCCGGGGGAGAAACCGGGTCAGTCCTTCGCCACGCCCGGCACCGGAACCGGCACCGCGTCGAGCGAGCCGTACCGCGCGATGACCGCGTCGAACGCGGCCCACTTGTACATCCAGCCCAGGGTGGGGTAGTTGAAGCAGGTGTGCAGCAGCAGGTCCGCCGCGCCGCCGGCCCGCATCACCATCAGCCCGATGTGGACCATTTCCGTCGCCTGCTCGCCGATGACGTGGACGCCGACCAGTTTCATGTCCTCGGCCCGGAAGAGGAGCTTCAAGAACCCCTTGGAATCGCCGATGATCTTGCCCCGGGCGTTCTCGGCGTAGTCCCCGCGGCCGACGACGTAGGGGATGCCCTGCGACTTCAGCGAACCCTCCGTCTCGCCGACCATCGCCGCCTCCGGGATGGTGTAGATGCCTGTCGGGAGCAGCAGCGGCATCCGGCTCAGGACCGTCGACCCGCAGGCGTGGCTCGCGGCGATGCGGCCCTGTTCCGCACTCGTCGACGCGAGGGCCGGGAACCCGATCACGTCCCCGACGGCGTACACGTGCGGGACGTTGGTCTGGAAGTGTTCGTTCACGGGGATCAGGCCGCGCTTGCCGATCAACAGCCCGGCCGCGTCCGGGTTCAGTTCCGCGGTCTTGCTCTCCCGCCCCGCCGCGACCAGAACGGCGTCCGCCTCCAGGACGGCCCCGGAGGACATCGTCAGCCGGAGGTTTGCGCTGTCGTCCGCGGGCACGTCGCAGTGGGTGACCGTTTCCTTCCAGTGGAAGGTGATGCCGAGGTCCGTCATCGCCTCCGCCAGGGCGAGCGAGATCTGGAGGTCCAGGAACGGCAGCAAGGTGTCCCGACCGTCGATGACGTGGACCTGGCAACCGAGCGTGGCGAAGGTGCAGGCGTACTCGCTGCCGATGACCCCGGCCCCGATCACCGCGAGGGACTTCGGGATCTCGTGGAGTTCGACGACTTCGTCCGAATCCAGCACGCGCGGGTGCTCGAACGGGAAGAGCGCCGGCCGGCTGGGCGTGGACCCGATCGCGAGGATGACGCGGTCCGCCGTCAGGACCTGGTCCGGTTGCTTGTTCGGGTGCGAGACGCGGATCGTGTGGGGGTCGACGAACTCCGCCGAGCCGTGGACGACCGGCACCGCACTGCGGTCGAGCCGGCCGAGGATCTGCGTCTGTTCGGACGACTTCACCACCCGCTCGTGGGACATCAGGTCCGCGACGGTCGCCTCCCGGCGGATCGAGAGGTCGACCCCGTACAGCCGCCGGGACCGCAGCCCGGACAGGGCCAGGGCGGTCTCGCGGAGGGTCTTGCTGGGCAGGGTGCCGGTGTTCGCGCCGGCCCCGCCGACGGCGGCCGACTTCTCGACGACCACGACCTTCTTGCCGAACATCGCGGCGGTGAGGGCGGCGTTCACCCCGGCGGGGCCGGCCCCGATCACGATCACGTCGTACTGTCTGGGTTCCGTCATCGAACCTCTCCGCGGTGGGGCCTCCCGCTCAGGATATGCGAACGCGGGCGGGTCGTGACGGTCGTGCCGCGCCCGAAGTCCGGCGGGGCGGCTCCGGGTGCCGGAATCTGGGGCAAGTTGCGACTTCCGGACCCGATCCCTACTGCGGGGCCGCCGAGAGTGCCCCGCACGAAAACCCTCGGGACCGGGAGCCAGCCATGAACCGCACCGTCGTCGCCGCTGTCGTCGTCGGCCTCTTCGCCCCGGCCGCCCCCGCGGTCGACCTGGGCCTCGGCATCTTCAAGCGGAAGCCGAAGAACGACACGGCCGAGCGGGTCAAGCAACTCGTCGCCACCCTGCAAAGCGACCCGGACGAAAAGAAGCGGACCGCCGCCGTCGAGGAATTGAAGGGGCTCGACCCCCGGCAGCACGCGGACGTGATCCCCGCGCTGCTCGGGTCGCTGCAGAAAGACCCCGCCCCGGCCGTCCGCGCGGACGCGGCGGAAGCCCTCGGCAAGATCAAGCCGGTGACGCAGCCGGTCGCCCTCGCACTCGAAGCGGTGCAGGCGAACGACCCGACCCCGGCCGTCCGCGACGCGGCGAAGTCGGCGCTGTTCCAGTACCACCTGAACGGCTATCGCTCGGCGAACGCCGCGCCGACGGGGACGGCCCAGTCGAGCGAGCCGCCGTTCGCCGCGCCGCGGCCGGTGCTCAAGACGATCCCGTCGAACCCGCTGCCGGTCGCGACGGAGACGGGGTTCAAGCCGATCGCGAACGGGGTGGGGAAGGGGGTGTTCGCGAATCAAACGGCCGAGCCGCCGCTGGCCAAGCCGAAGGCGGAGCCGAAACCCGCGGTCGCTCCGCCGGCCCCCGCCCCCAACCCGGCCCCCGTTCCGGCGAACCCGCCGACGATCGCCGTCCCGCCGCTGCCCCCGACGATCACCCCGCCGCCGCTGGCGACGCCGGGCAGCGGGTTCTAGCCGCTCAATTCTGTTGCCCGCCGTCGTAGACGAGGAGGGTGTCCGCCTCCGTCCGGGCCGCGAGCCAGCGGCCGTCGTGGCTGAAGTGGAGGCCGATGACCTTCACGCCGCCGGGCACGGGGAGGCGGATCAGCAACCGGCCGTCGTCGTCGTGGACGGCTAGGCCGCCCTCCGGGCCGACCACGACGCGGCGGCGGCGGTCGGGGGATATCGCTTCCGACCCCCGGCCGGGGGTGGGGAAGTCGAACCCGTGGCCCGTCGCTTCGTGCTTTTGCAGTTCCACCCGAGCGGGGCCGCCGGTGCGAACGGAGTTCGCGAGATAGTTCCACTCCCAGCCCCGTTCCTCGGACTGACAGGCGGCGAGCCACTCGTTCGCTTCGGCGAGTCGGTTGCCCGCCGCCGCACGGTCCACGAGCGCGACACGGGCGGCGTACAAGTCCTGGCCCATCTCTTCGGACTCGTGGCGGAGTCGGGCGACGTCACGGGCGGCCGTCGCGAGTTCGCTCCGCGCGACGAGCCAGCCCCCGGCGACCAAGGAGACCCCGGCCGCCGCGAGCGAACCCCCGAGGATCCAGCCGGCGGCGCGGGCGGGGTGACGGCGGGCGCGGTCGACCTGGCGGAACAACCACAACCGCGGCCGGGCGAGCACCGGCTTCCCGGCGAGAAACCGGTCCAGGTCGTCGCGGAGATCGCCCGCCGACGGGTAACGGCTGCGCGGGTCTTTTTCCAGGCACTTGAGACTGATCGCGCACAGCTCGGGGGGGAGCCCGAGCCGCAACCGCGAGGGGGGGACGGGGTCGGCCGCCCGGACTTGCTGCAGGGTCAGACTCCGCGTCATGGCGGTAAACGGCGGCCGGCCGGTGAGCACTTCGTAAAGCGTGGCCCCGAGCGCCCAGATGTCCGTCGCCGGGCCGATGAGGTCGCCGCGGCCGGCGGCTTGTTCGGGGGACATGAACTCCGGCGTGCCGAGGACTTCCCCGGACGCGGTCCGGCGGTCGTCGTCCAGGAAGCGGGCGAGGCCGAAGTCGGCGATCTTCGGCACCTGTCCACCGTCCGCAGTAAGCAGCACGTTCCCGGGCTTCAAGTCCCGGTGGACGATGCCCAGTTTGTGCGCGGCCGCCGTGGCGTCGGCGAGGGTCCGAACGAGCTTCGCGGCGGGTTCGGGGTCCCACGGGCCGGCCCGGAGGCTCTGCCGCAGGTTCCCCCCGGCGACGTACTCCATGACCAGAAACGGCCGGCCGGCGGCGTCCCCGGCGTGGAAGAGCTGGACCACGTTCGGGTGCTGGAGCGCGGCGAGGGCACGGGCTTCTGTCAGGAACCGGGCCAACCGATCGCCGTCCGGGGCCACCTCCGGCGGCAGCATCTTGACCGCGACCGTGCGGCCGACCGTCGTGTCGCGGCCCCGGTACACGACCCCCATCCCGCCGCGGGCGATTTCGGCTTCGATGTCGTAGCCGGGCAACACGAGGCCGGGGTCGGGGCGGCCGGTGACGGTGTACCGGACGGCGGCCTTCATGCGGTCCAGGAACCACGGGTTCGGGTCGCCGGCGGCGGGCGGCCGGGACGACAGCCCCTTGAAGCTCACGGGGCCGTCCGTCAGTTCCAGCTTCCGCTGGCACGACGGGCACGCGGCGACGTGGGCCAGAACATCGGTCGGGATCGAGTCGAGGTCGTCGTCGAGCCGGGTGATGACCTCCTCGGGCGGGCAGTCGTCGGTCACGGGGCATCCCCCTCGGCGGGGCCGAGCAGTTTCTCGACCTCGGCCCGAATCATCCGGGCGACCTTCGAGCGCGCGACCAGTGCGGCCCCGACGTTCATGCCGACCCGCTCCGCGGCGTCCTTACCGGACAACCCTTCCACGGCCAGTAGCCGGAACGCCTCCCAGGTGTGGGGTTGGACCCGGCGGCGGACGGCGACGGCGGCGAGTTCCATCACCTCGCGGTCGGCCTCTTCTTCCATCTTGCGAACGAAGTCCTCGGCCGCGGGCGCGGACTCGAGCATCCGCCAGATGCCGCTGTCGCCGGACCCGGTGCCGGGGCGCTTGCGGTGTTCGAGGAACCTGGCCCACGCCCGGTAGGCCACGGTCCGGAGCCACGCCCGGAAGCGGCCGTCGGGCCGGTACTGGAAGTCCCGCATTTGCTTCGCGAGTTGGAGCAGGACGCCCTGGGTCACGTCCTCGGCGTCGGCTTCCTGCAAGTTCCACCGGCGGCACCAGCGGAAGACCATGCGGCCGTAACGGTCGACGAACGCGTCCCACGCCGCGGCGTCGGCCGGTTCCGCGGCGACCCGGCGGAGCAGGGTGGTGCTGGTGCTCTCTTCGTCGGTGTCGATCATGGGCGAGGTCGTGAGGGCGGGAACGCCGCAATTATAGGACGCGGCGTTCCGAACCCCCAAGCCGACCGCGATTCGCCCGAGGCGGGGTTACTTCTTCTCCTTCAACTTGTCGAGCTTTGCCTTGGCCGCGGCGAGCTCGGCGGCGGCGGCGTCCGCGGCGGTCTTGGCGGGACCGACGGCGGCTTTCGCCTTCTCGTAGTCCGCCTTCACCGGCGGAACGCCGTCCGTCGCGGCCTTGACCGTCGGGGCGAGATCCTTCACTTTCTTCTCCGCGTCGGCGATGTCCTTTTGCGAAGTCGCCAGCACCTTGTTCGCATCCGCGACTTGTTTCTGGGCGTTCTTCAGGGCGAAGTCGATGTCGTTCAGCAGCTTCGTGGCTTGCTGGACCTCGTTGTTCGCGGTTTGAACGTCGGCCGTCGCTTTCGCGAGGGCTTGCTGGGCTTGCTTGTTCTTCGGGTCGGCCGCCGCGGCCTGCTTGGCCTTGTTGAACGCGTCGGCGGCTGTTTTCAACGCGGTCGCCTTCGTCGCCGCGGTTTGGGCCGCTTGCACCTTGAGCGGGCCGAATTTGTTCACGTCCGCGGTCGCCGAGTCGACGACGGTCTTCGCCTTCTTCGCGTCCGCGTTCTCGCCGTCAAGCTTGCGTTGAGCGGCTGCCAGGTCCGCGTTCACCTTCTGGAGCCGGGCCTGGGCCGCAAGGAGTTCCTTGTTGGCGTCGTCCAGACGGGACTGAGCCGACTTCAACGCCTCGGCGGTGTCGCGGGCCTTGATTTCCGCGGCGGAAACGGCGAATTCCGCTTCCTTGATTTGTTCCTCGACGGGAGCCGGATTGCCATCCAGGGCGAACGCGAACTTGCCGTCCGCGGCCGTCCACGCCTTGATGGCCCCGGTCCAGTCGCCGGCGAAGACGCGCTTGCCGTCGTAGGCCACCGCGACCCGCAGGCCGATATCGGTGAACGCATCGAACTGCTTCTGCAGCGTGCCGGCCGCGTCCCAGGTCTTGGTCAGCTTGTCCCGCCCGGTGGAGGCGAGCTTGCCGTCCATCGCGAACCGCACGGCCTGGACGCCGCCGGGGTGGGCGTTCCAGTTCTTCACTTGGGATGCGTTTTCCATTTCCCACAACCGGACGGTTCCGTCCTCGCTGCCGGTGGCAAGCAGGTTCGAGTCCGACCGCCAGGACACGTCGGTGACGCAGGCGGTGTGCCCGCGGATGCTGTGGAACTCGCGGGCGGTGGCCGCCTCCCACACGAAGACGCCGCCGTTGCGGTCGCCGGTCGCGAGGAGGACGCCGTCCGGGGAGAACTCGACGGCCGTCACCCAGTCGGTGTGCTTCTTGATGGAGTGCGAAACGGTGCCGTCCGCGGTGGCGTAGATCCGCACCATCTTCGTCGGCGTGCCGACCGCGATCATCGTCTGGTCCGCGGAAATGTCAGCCGAAAGAATCGCATCGGATTCCGCCGATCCGACTTCCGTGACCTTCTCGCCGGTCTCGACGTTGAACAGAATCGCCTTGCCCGAGTGCCCGCCCCGCCCGCCGGCCGCGAGGACATACTTGCCGGTGCGGGAGAATTTCAGCGAGTTGATTTGCCCGTCGAACGGCAAAATGCCGAGAAGTTCCCCGGAATCGGCGTGATAAAGAAGCACTTGCTTTTGCCCGCCAACGGCGACGAGCGGAGCCCACGGGCTGGCCGCGAGTGCCAGCACCGCCCCGGCCCGGCGAGCTTTCACGACCGGATCGAGCTTCAACTTCCCGGCCAACGGCATCGGCGGCACGTCGGGCTTGCCCTTCGCGACGGTCTTCAGCCCGATGTCGACCTTCGGCTTCGTGACGGTGACCTTGCTGCCGGCGTTCTCGCGGCCGCCCTGTTCGATCCAGAGTTTCAGCGTGTCGAGTTGCGCTGCCGGGATCTTGTCCCCCTTCGGCGGCATCTTCGGCTCTTCGGTGTGATTCGTCAACGAGTACAGCCGCGACTTGTCCGGGTCGCCCGGCTTGACCACGTCCCCCGACGACCCGCCGGCCTTCATTGCCGCGAACGTGGCGAGGTTGAGCCCGCCCTTTTGCTTGTCGTTCGAGTGGCACCCGACGCAGTGCTGCTTCAGCACCGGCAACACGTCGTCGTCGAAGGTGGGGTTCTTCGGGTCGGCGAACGCCTGCCCCGCGAGGGCGAGCACGCCAACCAGAGCCGCGAACCGGAACGAGTGCCGCATGGCGGGAAACCTCGGAGTCAAGGAGTGTGCGGAAGCGTCGCGAGGAACGCCACGGGGTCGAGGATCCGGATGCCGGGGTACGCGGTGCGGAAGGCAATCGCTTCTGCGTCGGTGCCGGTCATCAGGTCGAGCAGGTCGTTGTCTCGGCTGACGACGAACGCGGCGTTTGCTGCAATGGCGAGATCGAGGTACATCGCATCTTTGGGGTCGCGCGTGAGTCTCACGACTGAAGGAACCGAGTCGATATTCATCGTGGTGCGACTGAGCCGGGAGAAGAACTCGGCGATGTCTTGGTCCGTGGCGCGGATGAACGTCTTCCGTAAACCGGGGCGAGTGATGACGTCGAGTGCTTCAGCGAGGATCGGGTCGCTCACAAGCAATTCAAACCGCCCCGCTTCGGCTTCGTTGAGGCACCTCGCAGCCGGGCCGTTTCCGCGAGCGATCGCTTGCACATACAGCATGCAATCGAAAACGACGCGAATCATCATTCTGCAGCCTGTTGTTTTTCCTGCCAGTGAAGTTCGCGCGCTTCTTCCACGAGAGCGTCGAGTTCCTCGTCAGTCATCCCGCTCTCGGCGACCGATTGTCGAAACGGAGCCAGGATTTCGTCGAACGTCCGCGGTTCCATGAACTTCTGCTCGACGAGTTCCTTCACCACGGCTTCCGCGGTCGTGCCTTGCCTGGCCGCATGTGCAGCAAGCCGGCTTTCGACCGTTGGCGAGAGTTCGATGGTCAGCCTCATGGCTCTGCCCTCACAGTCCTGCAACGCTTTTCCGACTCAGACGTTGGGTCATTTTAGCCGAAGGTCTGCGAGAAAGTGTGGTTGCTTCGCTTCACTGGTGCGCGTTCAGAACGCGCCGTAACCCCGAACGCAGTCGCGTACCGGACTTGCGCGTCAATGGTTGAACATGAATTCCCGCGAGTTCAGCACGGCCCAGAAAACGTCTTCCAGCGCCTGGGCCTTGTTCGCGTTCGCGTCCACCGCCGTGAGGAGCTTCTGCAACTCCTCCGAACGCGGGGTGCGGCTCAGGCTGCGGACGTAGATCGCCTCGATCACCTGGGCCGGGGTTTTCTTGTCCTTCAGCATCTTCGCGACGAGTCCACCGGCGGTGATCTTCGGGCCGACGGTGTCGCCGTTCATCAGGTGCAGGCTCTGGCTGAGCGTCGGTTCCAGGCGGACTTCGCAGGAGCAGACGGTTTCGCGCGTCGGCCGGCCGAAGGTCGTGAGGAAGTAGGTCGTCACAGTGCCGTCGGCGATTTGCACGGCCCGGGAACCGAGCGGCAGGCCGGGGAACTTGTTCTTCGTGTCCGTCACCTGCGTCACGATGTCGAGCATCGTCTCCGCCCGGATGCGGCGGATCGGGCCGCGGGCGAAGTTGCGGGTGTCCCCCTCGTTCGACTTGTTCGGCTGCGTGGAGCGCTGGTACGCCGCGCTCAGGCAGATGTCGCGGACGAGTTTCTTGAAGTCGTACTTGTACCCCGTGAACCGCTTGCCGAGTTCGTCGAGCAGTTCCTGGTTCGACGCCGGGTTCGAGATCCGCACGTCGTCGACCTCGTTGATGATCCCCATGCCGAAGAACTGCGCCCAGACGATGTTCGCCAGGTTCTTCGCGAAGTACGGGTTCTCGGGCGAGGCGAGCCAGTTGGCCAGCACCGTCCGGCGGTCCTTCCCGGCCACGTCCGCGGGGGCGGTCGCGCCGAGGAATTTCGCGGGCATCGGCTTCTTGTGGACGGGGTGGTTCGTCTCGCCGCCGCCGCTGTTGAAGACGATCAGTTCGCGCGGGTCGTCGCCGGGCTTCCGGCCGATCTGCGTGAAGAACGCGGCGAACCCGTAGTAGTCGTCCATCGTCCAGCGGTCGAACGGGTGGTTGTGGCACTGGGCGCACTGGACGCGCATCCCCATGAACACCTGGGCGACGTTTTCCGTCACCTTGAGGATGTCGCGTTCGAGCTGGTAGTAGTTCGTGACCGGGTTCTTGAAGGTGCCGCCGTTGGCGGAGAGGAGTTCCCGGACCCACACGTCGGTCGGCACGTTCTTCGCGATCTGGTCTTGCAGCCAGTTGAAGTAGAGCAGCATCGCCTTCCGGCTGACGTTGTTGCCGTCCGAGCGGATTTGCAAAAGCTCCGCCCACTTCAGCACCCACAACTCGGCGAATTCCTTGCGCCCGAGTAACTCGTCGACGAGTAGTTCCCGCTTGTTCGCCCGCTGGTCCGCCGCGAACTTCTCGTACTCCTCCGCCGTCGGCAACATGCCGACGACATCGAGGTACACCCGGCGAACGAAGGTGTCGTCGTCGCAGATGCCGGATGGCTCGATGCGGAGCTTCTTGAGCTTCGCGTTGACGAGGCCGTCGATGTAGTTGTGTTCCGCATGGTTGCCCCACGCGAACTGCAACCCCTTCGGCAACGTGATGAACGGCACCCCGACGGTGAACGTGGCGAAGCGGGCCAGCACGAACGCCTCGCCCCGTTCGCCGGCGGTCACGCTGCCGTCGCCGTCGGCGGCGATCTTTGCGGCGTTGTCGTTGTTCGACATGAACAGCGCGAGCGAGGTCACGTCCCGGTCGGTGCCGTCGCTGTACTTGGCGCGAACGATGACACGTTGCTTCTCGCCCTTGCCGTCGAGCACCGCGGACGGCGGGAAGACCTCGATGCCGGTCGGGGTGGCGACGGTCGGCGGGTCGAGTGGGGCGTCGGCTTCGAGCCAGCGGATGATGGTGCGGTAGTACTCGTCGCCGTCCTTGATCTTGCCGCCGCCGGTGTGAGGGACTTTACCGGCCGCCTTCTCGACGAGCAGCGAATCCGCCGGCAACGCAAGATTCACCCGGCGACCGTTGAGTTCGCGCGTCAGGCGGTAGTGGTCGCCGTCCGGGTCGAAGCCGAACAGCGACAGGCGGAAGCCGTCTTTGCCGCGGGCGGCCCCGTGGCAACCGCCGGAGTTGCACCCCGACCGCATGAACACCGGCATCACGTCGAGCTTGAACGACACCGGGCGATCCGCCTTCGCGTTCGTCACCTTCACCGGCAACTTGACTGTTTGCCCACCCGCGGTGACGGTCATTTCCGTCGTTCCATCCGCGACCGGTAGCACGACGTTCTTATCGAGTTTGACCAGTGACGGGTTCGCGAACGACACCCTGGCGGCGTCGGTGATGTCCCGAGTCAGGCCGTCCGGTTGCGTGAGTTGAACGACGAACGCTTGCCGGTCGCGGCTCGTTTCGAGGTTCACGTCCGGCGGGTAGACGGCGACCTTCTGTGCCTGCGCGGTGCCGGTCACGAGCAAAACGGTGAGCGTCGGAAGTGCGGAACGCATGGTGGGTCTCGTCAGGAGGGCAGGTGATCAGGTTGGCGGGCTGCAAGAGACTAGTCGGCGGGATCTAGGAACCTGGGAACAGCACCTCGGCGGGAATGCCATTCGGGCTCATCGGCTCTCCCCCGGCTTCGGGTCGTCGAACTGGAACTCCGGGTTGACCACTTCCTTCGGCCGTTCCGGCACCCGGCTGCGTCGCGGCGGCTTCGGGAAGTGGCCCGCTTGCTCGCGCCGGCGCATCGACACCACCGTGTAAACGATGTACGCCGCGGCGAGAACAGAGATGACGAGGGCCACGTACATGGAGCAATCTCAGGGCGGACGAAGTCGGTTTCGCCAGTATCCCGGCCGTTGTTTGTGGTGGGGGAAGGCCAAAACGTGGAGGACTGGCGGGTCATCCAGATAAATGATGCTGTAGGGCAACCGCTTTGGCAGGCTGTACAGGCGAATCGATTTTGAACGTCCGACGAGCGGCATAAACTTGGGGTTTGCGACGATCGCGGCAACAACTTGATTCACAATCGACTGGAAGAATGCCGGGCGTGGCGAATTTGCCAACGCGCGGTCCAGTTCGAGCAAGGCGTCGGGTTCCCAAGTGAGTCCGTTCACCCGTACTTCTCCCGCATCCGACGCATCACTTCTTCGTGCGGAACAGATTCTGTCTCGCCAGCTTGTGCCCTTGCCAACCGTCGCTCGCACTCGACGAGCCACGCCTCCTCCCATTCCTCTTGGGATACTGTCTCCTCCTCGCCGAGTTGCTCGTCGAGTTGTGCCTGAATCACATCCAGGGTCGCGTCGTCGGGCAAGGCACGAATCAGGGCGATTGCGGCCTCTTTGGTACTCATCTCGGGTCCTCCCGGTTGGCCTTCATTATCCCCCGACGCACGCCCGACCGCAACGGAAGGTCACTTCTTCCCGTCCTTGGCGGCTTTCTCGCGTTCCTCCTGTTCGAGCCGCAGCTGTTCCAGCCGGCTCAGGCGTTTCGGCGGCTGGGCCGGGGTTGGCGTCGGTTGCGGGGTCGCCACCGGCGTCGTCGGCTTCGGCGTTGACGCGACCTTCGGTGGTAGCGGCACGTCGACGCGGAGTTCGTTGCCGCCCACGGAATGAATGACTTGCTCGCCGTTCACGTTCACGATCACCTGGCAGAACACGCGGTGCTTCCCGGCCGGCGTGGTCTTGTCCGTCGCCACGGGGAACGTCAGATCTTTCGAGTCCTTCGTCAACTTCAGGTCCGGGGTCGTCGCCTTCGCGGGCAACCCCAGCAACTTCACCACCGCCTCGCCGTCGAACGGAGTGTTGACCGTGACCTTGCCGAAGACTTGCGCGGACGCCCCTTGTTCGACGGCAGTCCGATCCTGGGCGAACGTCACGAACGGCGGGGCGATCTCGATGCCGAACAGCTGGCTCGACACCCACACGGTTCCCTTGCCGGCGTCCGCCGACGCGAGGAGCGCCGTCTTCCACTTCCGGGCGGCGGCGTTCGGGGCGGCGTTCATGCTCAGCACCGCTTCCGTCGCGTTCTCGGAGATCGTCGCGGACCCCTGAATCCCCATCCCCGGCGGCGTCCACAGCGGCACGACGGTGATCGGCCCCTTGAAGCCGTCCGCCCGCTTCGCGACGATCCGCAGGTTCAGCGACCCGTTCTGCACGACCGGGGCCTTCGGCTCGATCACCTCGATCGAGTACGGGGCCGGGTCCGCGACCGCGACGGCCATGCGGTCGGTCTGGATCGAGTGGAACGGCGTGTTGTTCAGCCCGATCGAGTAGAAGACCGGCTGCCCGACCTTCGACGCGGCTTGCACCTTCGGGTCCACCGGGTTAGCCCGGACGTCGACGAGCTTCCCGGCGGTGCCGGCGTCGGGCTTCGCGTCGAACACGACGGGAACCACGCCCTGGCCGGGATCGACGTGGTCCGCGCGGAAGCTCATCCCCGCGGGAAGTTGGTCGAAGCCCAGGACCGCGGCCCCGCCCCAGTCCGTGCGGTTCACCGCGACCAGGGTCGCGTAGCGGTTCCCCTTCGGGACGACGATGGTTTGCCGGGTCTGGTTCGACACGTTGTTGCCGTCCACGCGCGGCAAGTCCGTCGTCGTCTTGGCGGCGATCGGCGTCACCTCGATGCGGTAGAAGTAATCCGGCCCGCCCTTTTTCAGGTGGTCGTGAATCCAAACCGCGAGTTCGCCGTCGACCGGCGACGTGACGCGCAGGTGGCTGTCCGGCCCGCGGGTGTCGTCGTTGCCGGCGATGTACGCACCGCCCGCCACGCCGACGTGCAGCACCGGGTCGAGCGGCGAGCCGATGTTCCGGGCGTAGGCGTGGACCTCGAAGACTTGCCCCTTTTTCGCGGGGAATTTGAAGTAGTCGGTTTCGCCAGCGGACGCGACGACGCCGTTGAACGCGCCGGGGGCGACGCCCGCCGTTGCGGTGGCAACATCCTTGTTGGCCCCGGATTCGAGCGTGTTCGGCAAGTCGTTCAGCCGGAAGCGAAAGCCCGCGGGGTGAACTCCGTCTGCGGTCTGGGCGTGAACGCGGAACATCGGGTCGGCCGTTGCGGGGAGCTTGATCTTCTGTCGCAGTTCACCGGACGGGTCACCGACGAAGCGGAGTTCGACTTCGTCACCCGGCTTGCCCCCCGCGGGGATCACCCCTGTGGGGCGGGGGAAGTGGCCGACGTGTAGCCGGTACGGGCCGTTGCCGGAGTACGCACTCTCGCGGATTTGCACGACGTAGGTGCCGTCCGCCGGGATGATGGCGGAACATCCGCCGTCCTGGCCGGTGTTCGCGGCGTCGTCGCCGGTGGCGATCTCAAAGCGTTTCGAGTCGAGAATCGCGACGTACGGATCGAAGAAGCTCGACGCGAGCCGCATCCCCTCGACTTCGACGGACAGCCGTTGGCCCTTCTTGCACTCGACCGCGAAGTAGTCGACGTCGTCGCCGGCAATGGTGCCGTGAACGGTCACGTTCAGCGGAATCGCCTGCGGTTTGTCGAACTCGGAGTTCGGCTCCTTCTCCTCGACGCTCGGCAACGCCCCGACCCAGAACGTGCGGGCGTCCGAGATTCCCGTCGCGGTTCGCACCCGGAACAGGTGCTCGCCGAGCCGACAGTCCGGGGCAATCGCGAGCGTCACCTTGAGCGAGTTGTCCTGCACTGGCTCGAGCTTCTTCACCGCGATGCCGGGGTGGTACGCAATCACCTCGACGGCGTCGCCGAGCCGGGCACCTTGGAAGGTGACGATGGCTTCGGTTCCGCGCTGAGCGCCCCGCGGCGAGATGCTGCTGAGCTGGGGCGAGGCAGCAAAGGCCGAGTCGCACGCAAAGCCGCAAAGCACGCCAAGAACACCCAGAATCCGAAACATCTGAAACTCCGGTCGAATCTGTAATTCTTTGTGGCTTTGCGTCTTTGTGTGAGACTGTGCTGACTTATGCGAGCAGTTCCTTCCGCGTGTGCCCTTCCCGGACGATGTCGATCGGCCGGTCACCCGGCGACATCAGTTTCTTGTCCGCGTCGATGCCGAGGCAGTGGTAGACGGTGTGGGCCAGGTCCTCGACGCCGAGGGGGTCTTCGTCGGGTTCGCTGGCCGTCGCGTCGGACGTGCCGTAGACGAGGCCCTTCTTGATGCCGCCGCCCGCGAGGACGACGCTGAACACTTTTGGCCAGTGGTCCCGGCCCGCCGTCGCGTTGATCTTCGGCGTCCGGCCGAACTCGCTCGACACCATGACGAGCGTCTTGTCGAGCATCCCCCGGCTCGACAGGTCGCGGACGAGGGCGGCGAACGCCTGG
The DNA here is from genome assembly GCA_964444365.1 of uncultured Alcaligenaceae bacterium. Lineage (GTDB taxonomy): Bacteria > Planctomycetota > Planctomycetia > Gemmatales > Gemmataceae > CAYUHJ01. Next base: position 58,095 of record CAYUHJ010000009.1, read on the forward strand.
TCGAACGCGGGGAGCTGGTTCTTGGTCCCCTGCACGATGTTGCCGTGCAAGTCCCAGCCGCCGTAGTTGAGGGTCACGAACCGGACGCCGCTCTCGACGAGCCGCCGGGCGAGCAGCATCCGTTGACCCGCGGCGTTGCGGCCGTACTCGTCGCGGAGCTTGGCGTCTTCCTTGTTGATGTCGAACGCGGCCTTCGCCTTGTCGCTGGAAATCAGGCCGTAGGCCCGCTGGTAGAAGGTGTCCATCGCGTCGAGGTTGTCGGACTTCTCCTTCGTGGCGAAGTGCGTGTTGACCGCGTCGAGCATGGTCCGCCGGCTGGTGAACCGCTTCTCGTCGACGCCGCCGGGCAGGGACAGGTCCTTCACCTGGAAGTTGCCGTTGGCCGGGTCCGCGCCGAGGGCGAAGGGGCCGTAGGCGCTCGATAGGTAGCCGCTACCCGCGAAGTTCGTGATGAGGTTGGGCAGCGACACGTACGGCGGCAGGTTGTTCCGCACGCCGAGTTCGTGGGCGACGACGCTGCCCATGCTCGGGAACGTGATCGCCGGGCTGGGGCGGTAGCCGGTGAACATGTTGTGCGTGCCGCGCTCGTGGGCGGCCTCGCCGTGCGTCATGCTGCGGACGACCGTGATCTGGTTCGCGACCTTCGCCGTGTCTTTCAGAAGTTCGTTGAAGAGCACGCCGTCGAGCTTGGTCTGAATCTGACCCATGTCGCCGCGGTATTCGACGGGTGCGAGCGGCTTGGGGTCGAAACTTTCCTGGTGGGCCATTCCGCCCGGCAAGTAAATGTGAATGCACGCCTCGGCCTTCGGCCCCTTCTTCCCCGGCACGTCGGCCCCGGTGGCGGCTCGCGCCCGGAAGAACTGGTCCAGGGTGACGCCGGCCGCGACGCCGACTTGCAGGAACGAACGGCGATCCATGACGGCACTCCGGGAACGAGGAGACTAGCAGGTGGGTTTAACTGTCCGGCCTCGGCGGGCAGGATCGAGTACCGGTGACGGCAGGGGGTCGGCGGGGGAGAGTTCGACAGACACCGCGCGAGTGCGGCATTCGGCAGCACTGAAACCATACGATGCGATCAACCCGGCGTCAACGACGAACGATGAATCGCGGGGCGATCTTCCGAGCGTCACACTCCCCGCGGCCGGTTCATTTTCTTCCGGTGGGAGAAAAAGCCGGATAACTCGGCCCGGTCGCGGGAGAGTCCTTGTTGAAGCCGGCGAGTCGCGACCCTGGATCTCAAGGAAGTCAACACATGGCCCGCGCGACTGAGACCCGACTCCGTGCGCTGGTCCACGCGGCGCTCGGAACGGTCCGACTGGAAGAACTCACCGACGGCGAGCTGCTCACCCGGTACGCGCAGCATCGTGACGAGGAGGCGTTCGCCGAGCTCGTCCGCCGCCTCGGGCCGGCGGTGTACGGGGTCTGTCGCCGCGTACTGGGGGCGTCGCCGGACGCAGACGATGCGTTCCAGGTGGTCTTCCTGGTCCTGGCACGGAAGGCGGCGTCGGTCCGGCCGCCGAGCCGGGTCGCCGCGTGGCTCCACGGGGTCGCCGTGCTCGCGGCGCGGAAGGCGAGGGCCGGCCGGCTGAAGCGGTTCGCTCGGGAAGACCGGCTCGATTCCGCCCCCGAACCGACCGCGACCTCGCCCGCCATCGACCCCGATCTGGCCGAGGTACTCGACGACGAGATTCACCGGCTTCCGGAACGGTATCGGCTCCCGATCCTGCTCTGCGAGCTGCGCGAGTTGCCGCTCGCCCGGGCGGCGGTCGAACTCGGGTGGCCGGTCGGCACCGTGGCCAGCCGGCTCAGTCGCGGGCGGAAAATGCTGGCGAACCGACTCCGTCAGCGGGGGATTCTGGCGACGTCCGCGATCTTCGCGGCCGGGTCCGTGTCCCGCGTCGCGGCAACGTCTCTTCCGGCGAAGTTGGTGCTGAAGGCGACAATCCCGGCGGCGACCGGGGCGGGGCTCGGAACCCTGCCCGCCGATCCGCCACTCTTTCGAGAGGTCATGTGGGCCATGACGATGACCAAAGTCCGTGCGGCAGCGGTGGGTGTGATGGCGGTGGCGGCAGTCGCCACCAGCGGCGTCGGCTTCTTCGGGGCGACCCTGGCCGCACCCGTTCCCTCAGCCAGCGCGAAGGCGGCGCAAGACACCGCGGATGACGCTCTCGCCCGCGTTCCGGCGGACAATCTTTCCGCAATTCTGAAGGTCAAGGCGGTGCAAACCGACCTCGCAATGACGGAGGAACAAGTCAAGAAGTGCGACACCCTGCGGGCGAAACACAATGGGGGAGGCATCAAGCTGAACGTGAAAGGGGCCGGCGTCGTGAATCCGGTCGGCCCGGCGGGGGCACCAGGCGGCATCCAGATCGAAGCCATCGCCGATTCGTTTACCCTCACTGATTCCAGCCCGCAACTCCACAAGGCACTGACGGAAGTCTTGACCGCGAAGCAGGTCCGACGGGTCAAGCAACTGTCGCTTCAAGCCAAGGGGCCGGTCGCCTTGTTGGACCGCCGGGTGATCCGTGCCCTCGGGCTGACGGCCGAACAGGAAGACAAGATCGAGGCCGCGATTCCGGCGGAACCGAACGGGATGATTCAGATCCAGGTCAACGGCGTCGTCCGCGACCCGATTGCCGAGAAGCGCGAAGCGGCGTGGACGACCACGCTGGAGGTGCTCACGAAGGAGCAACGGGCGAAGTGGGACGCGATGGTCGGGGAAATGTTGCCGGCCGCCGAACTCAGGAAAGTCGGTCTGCCGGACATCACCTTTGGTGAGATCCAGAACCTGATTCCTGGTGGTCAGGGTGTTGTCCCGCCGATGCCGGTTCCGAACCAGGATGACGATGACTGAGCCGGACTCTCTCCTTGCCCACCAAGCCGGCCCGAGCAATCGCTGGGGCCGGCTCGACTTCATTCACCTCACTTGTCGCTTCGCTCGGAACTGATCTTTTCCCCCTTCTCGGCGAGTTTGATGACCTCGACGAGGTCGACGTTCCCCCCCTTCGCGGCTCCTGCTACCAACACGACCTCCGCCGAGGACAGCGGCACGAGGCGGGCCACCATCCGCGGCTTCCGGGCGGTGCCGACCTTTTCCCACTCCTTGCCGTCCGCCGTCAGCCGGTAGACCGGTCCGCTCGACGTGTGGACCACGACCCGGTCGCCGGCGGCGGCAGCGGCGGGGGAAAACGCAGGCAGACCGGCGTCCTTCCCGCCGTCGGGCAGGGCGGGTCCGTCGGCCCATTTCCCGGTCGCGACGTCGAGAATGTCCACCCGGGGATCGGTCCCCTTTTCCGTCAGCCCGCCGAGGACGTAGACCTTCCCGCCGGCCGCGGCCGCGGTCAGCGCCCGCCGCTTGAACGGCTGGGGAATCTCGACCCACTTCGCGTCCTTCGCCGTCAGGTCCAGTGACAGCGCGGTGTCGTGCCAGCTGCTCTTGCCGTCCTTTCCGCCCATCTGCCAGCCGCCGACCACGACGAGTTTGTCCCCGACCACGACGACATCGTGAGACGACCGGCCGGCCGGCAACGCGGGGAGTTCCTCCCACTTGCCCGATTTCGGGTCGAACCGGGCCACGTCCGCAACCGAGACGCTGTCCGCGGGTTCGCCCGGCGCGTTCCGGGGGGACATGCCGCCGACGCGGTACACCTTCCCGCCGTGGGCGGCAAGGTTCATGCCCTGCAGCACCGGACCGCCGGGGAGTTCCTCCCACTTCGTGCCGCCGTCGAGTTTCAGCCGGTGGAAGGTGCCGAGGGTGGACTTGTTGTCGTAGGCGTGGGTCTTCCCGGAGTGGCCGCCGTAGAGGTACAGGTAGCCGTCGGACACGGCCGCCCCGGCGCTGGCCACGGCCGCCGGGGTCGGGGGGTACTCGGCAGCCGCGGCGGGGGCAACCAGCAAGCAAGCAGCCAACACGGATCGCATGGGAACCTCGGGGGAAACGCGGGTGGCGGAACAGTCCGGGCTCTCAGCCATGCTACGAGCACGTCGCGTGCGGTTGGACGGAAGCTAGCGACTCCAGCACTTTCTGAGAACGAATCTCAATAAGACACCGTGATGCTATCACCCGACGAGGGGCCGTCAAGTGACGAGCTTGCCGGGGCGCGAGGGGGTTCGACGGGGCTTGTGGCTTGTCGCCGTCTTGACATCGGTCCGGCGAAACGGCATAGCGTAGCCGATTTCGTCCGGTGGGGACGCTCGGGGCAGGGCAGGGGGGGTAGCGAATGTGGAACCGCGTCGGTGTCGGCGGGTGCGTGGCGGCGCTCGGGGTGACCGGGTGCGCCAGCGTGCCGCCGCAGGAGAACCCGTCCCTGGTTCGCCCGGCGGACCCGTGCTGCGAGAACCCGATCCTCGTCCAGCCGGGCACGCCCACGCCGGACGGCTACCGCGAGGTGTACGAACGCGTCCTGGACGCGCTCGACGACTATTTCACCGTCAAGCCGGCCTCGCGGTACGACGGGCAGATCGAGACGCTGCCGCGGATCGCGCCGGGGTACGAACAGCCGTGGAAGCCGGGCTCGCCGGACGCCCACGAGCGGTGGCTCGCGACGCTGCAAACGATCCGGCACTACGCGATCGTCCAGATTCGGGCCGGGGAGCGCGGGGGGTATCGCGTCTTCGTCGAGGTCCACAAGGAACTGGAAGACCTGGCCCAGCCGAGCGCGGCCCGCGGCGGGTCGGCCGTCTTCCGCGACAACCCGACCGTGGACCGGCAGGTCGACCTCGTCGGCACCCCGGCGGCCAGCAAGACGTGGATCCCCGTCGGCCGCGACCCGGCGATGGAGCAGGCGATTCTCAACAAGATTCAGCGGTCGTTCTGCCGCTAATGGGTCCGTGTTTCAGGTTTCCCAAATTTCAGGATTGATGCAACCTGAAACTTGGGAAACCTGAAACTCTTTACTCCGTCGGCGGCGTCTTGGGCAGCTTCACGGTGAACGTCGAGCCTTTCCCGACGACGCTTTCCACGCGAATCCGGCCGTGGTGCTGCTCGATGATCTGTCGGCAGACGCTCAGCCCGAGCCCGGTCCCGCCGCGGCCGTACTCGTCGGGCTGCTTGGTCGTGAAGAACGGCTCGAAGATTTGTCGCAAGTTTTCCGGGGCGATGCCGACCCCGCTGTCCGCGATCCGGACCTCGACCATGTCCCCGTCGGCACTGTCCTTCACTTCCACCTTGAGCCGGCCGCCGGTCGGCATCGACTGCCGGGCGTTGAGGACGAGGTTGACCAGGATCTGCTCGATCTGCCCGGCCACGACGTAGGCGATCGGCCGGCCGTGGAACCGCTTCTCGACGTGGACGCGGTGCTTGCTCAGCTCCTTTTCGGTGAGCAGCAGCGCTTCTTCGACCAGGTGAACGATGTCCGTCGGCTCGCGGGTGGCGGTGCCGTTCCGGGCGAACCCGAGCATGCTGTTGACGATCGCCGCCGCCCGCTGGCCGCCGCGGTGGATCTTTTCGAACGCCTGGGCCTGGGTCGCGGGGTTGGTGCTCCGCATGCCCATCTTGGAGTAGTTGATGATGGTGGTGAGGATGTTGTTGAACTCGTGGGCGACGCTGGACGCCAGTTCCCCGACGCTGCTGAGCCGTTGCGCCTGAAGCAGCTGCTGGCGGAGCGTCTCGAGCTCGTTCGTCGGCAGCAGCACCTCTTGGCCGGTCATGGACGCCTCCGTTCGACGTGACACCTCGTTCCGAGAAGTGGTATCGGTCGCGCCGGTCGAACCACTTCATCGGAACCGGTCAAGACGAATCGCGGAAGATGTCCTCAAGTCAGGCTTCGGAGCGCACCTTCGGGTGCCCGATTCCCGTGGGTTCCCCGTTCGACAGGTCCGCCACCGGCGGGGGCACCCGGAGCAGCGACGCCGCCCGCCAGCAGCCCTCGTGCGGCACCAGTTCCGTCACCGACAGGTTCGCCACCCGCCCGAGCTTCACCCACCCGGTCGCGTCCCAGCCGGGCAGCAGCGACAGCAGCAGGACCTTGCACACGACCCCGTGCGCGACGACCAGCACGTCCCCGCCGGGGTGCGCGGCGACCAGGTTCCCCCACGCCGCCAGAACCCGCGCCTTGACCTCGTCGAACGACTCCGCCCCCGGCGTCGTGTACGCCGTGTCCCCCGCGGACCACCGGGCTACCGTCTCCGCCCACGGCCCCTCGGTCATGGAGAATTCGACGCCGCACAAGGCCCCGACCTTCCGCTCGTGCAGTCCGAACTCGACGGCGTGGGGAACCCCGCACGCCCGGGCGGTGGGGGCCGCGGTGGCGACCGCCCGCGCCATGCCCGACGACACGACCGCCGTCAGCGACTTGCCCCGGAACCACTCGGCCGCCGCGTCCGCCTGCCGCCGGCCGAGATCGCTCAGCCCGACGTCGGACTCGTACCCGTGGAACAGCATCGGCGTCGCGGTCTCGGCGTGTCGGGTCAGCCAGACGCGGGCGGGGCAGGGGGGCATGCGTGTCTCCGTCTGTAACGACCGGGCCGGGTCCGAACTTGGAACCCGCCGACTTCCGGGTTACCATCGGAGGTGGTCGGTGGTTCTTCAACCGGAGGGGGCGGGATGACGGGGTCCGCACTCGCACTGTTGCTCGCCCTTTCGCCCGGCACCCCGCCGTTCAAGGATCCGCCGCCGAAACCGTTCCCGACGCTCCCCGAACCCGCCGACGAAGCCACCGAGCGCGACGCGTGGCTGTACGCCGAGGTCGTGCTGCAACTCGCCGAGCGGATCGCGGCGGAGTACGTGTCCCCGGTCAAGGTGGAAGACCTGCTGGTCGCGGCGGCCGAGGAAACCTGGGCCGCCGCCGGGCTCGAACTGCCGAAGCACATCCGCACCCGGCTGGCGAACGCGATCGGCCCCGACCAGCAGATGAAGGCGCTGCACCTCGCGCGAACCGCACTCGGGAAAGTCGACGCCCTCGAAGGCACCCGGGCCACCGTCGTCGCGGTCAGCGGGTTCGCCCGGAAGACCGACCCGTACTGCGGACTCTACGCCGCGCGGGGAAACTCGTTCGCGTCCTCGGACGCCGAGTTCGGCCTCGGGTTCGAGTTAGAAGGGGCGACCGGCCAGCCGTGGCTGGCGTACCAGCTCGAACTACACCAGATCATCGGCAAGCGCGCCCCGCCGTCGTTCTGTCCGGTGCAGGTCCCGTGGGTGGTGAAGCGGGTCGTCCCCGGCGGCCCGGCCGCGCGGGCAGGACTCCGCCCGGGAGACGTCGTCACCCACCTCAACGGCGACGCCGTCACCGCGAAATCCTCGCCCGCGCTGTTCCGCCGACTGGTGTCCTTCGTCCAGCCGGACGTCCGCGAGCCGGGCACCGCGATCGACGCCGGGAAGCCAGTGGAACTCCGCGCGAACAGGGCAGGGGGGGTGAAGCCGATCGAAGCCCGGGTCGTCCGCGACGCCTACCAGCCGGACACCATCTTCGGGGTCATCCGCCGCAAGGACGGGTCGTGGGACTACCTCCTCGACCCGGCCGCCAAGATCGGCTACGTCCGCGTCGGGGCGGTCGAGAGCGGCACGGCCGCGGCCTTTCAGGACGCGCTCAAGGAGATCGTCAAGCATGGCGGGAAAGGGCTCGTCCTCGACCTGCGGTGGTGCCCCGGCGGGTACGTCGACCCCACGGTCCGCATCGCGGGGACGCTGCTGCCGCCGGACAAGACCGTCGTCGCGATGCAGTACCGCCATCCGGAACGGCAAGGGCAGCGGGACTACAAGTCCGAGCCCGCCGAGGGCCGGGAGGACTTCATCGCCCTGCCGCTCGTCGTGCTCGTCGGCCCCGAGACGACCGGCGGCGGCGAGATGATCGCGGCCGCTCTTCAGGACCACGGCCGGGGGCTGATCGTCGGCCAGCGGACGTTCGGAAAGGCGAACATCATGACCCCGATCACGACCCGGTTTCCCGGCCTGTCGTACAAGGTGTCGACCGGTTATTCCCTCCGGCCGAACGGCAAAAACCGCCACCGCTTCCCCGACAGCAAACGGACCGACGACTGGGGCGTGCGGCCCGACCCCGGCTACGAAATCCCCGTCACCCCGGACCTGATGGCCCGCCTCCGCGAGTCGGCCGAACGGCAGGCCATGCGGCCCCCCGAGGACCGCGACGCCGTCGAGTACGACGACCCGCTCGCCGACCCGATCCGACTCGTCGCGGTGAAGTTCCTGAAAAAGAAGTAGGGTGGGTCGAGCCGGCTTTGCGGCGAAGACCCACCGGGGTGGCAAGCACTCGTTGCCGTTTCGGTGGGTCTTCGCGAAGCGCTCGACCCACCCTCCGCCATGCCCGTCTGGGCCCTGGCAGTTCTGTCGCCTTTTCGCAACAATACTCCCGTCTCATGTGCCTTCCCCAGGAGCCTTTCCCGTGACGCACTCGCACCCGCCGATGGACCGCCGCCGCTTCCTGCACACGTCGGCCGCCCTCGCCGCCACCGCAGCCGTGACCCGAACCGCGCCCGCCGCGGACGACCCGTTCGGCGGCTTCATCGTCGGCGTCCAGTCGTACAGTTTCCGCAAGTTCACGCTGGAACAGGCACTCAAGCGGACGCAGGATCTCGGCCTGAAGTACGCCGAGTTCTACCGCGGCCACATCCCGACCGACAGTTCCCCGGAGAAGCTGAACGTCGCGAAGAAACTGTGCGCCGAATACGGCGTCACCCCGATCGCCTTCGGCGTCGAACGTTTCTCCAAGAACACGGACGCGAACAAGAAACTCTTCGACTTCGCCGCCGCCCTCGGCGTCAAGCACATCAGCGCCGACCCCGACCCGGACAGTTTTGACAGCCTGGACAAACTCGTTTCCGAGTACAAGATCACGATCGCGATCCACCCGCACGGCCCGGTGGGGAAGGGGATGCACCGCTGGCCGTCGGCGGAAGCCATCATGAAGGCCGTCGAAAAGCACGACGAACGCATCGGCACCTGCCTCGACACCGGCCACCTGATCCGCTCCGCCCAGCTCGGCGAGAAGCTCGACCCCGTCGAGCAGATCAAGGTGATGGGCAAGCGCAACTTCGGCCTGCACTTGAAGGACCACGACAACAAGCGAAAGACCGACGTCCCCTTCGGCGACCCGACCGGCGTCCTCGACGTGGCCGGCGTGCTGAAGGCACTGAAGGACGTGAAGTTCACGGGGTACATTGCGCTGGAGTACGAAGCGAACGAGTCGAACCCGTCCCCGGATCTGGAAAAGTGCGTGGCGTTCTTCAAGGAGTCGGTGAAGAAGGTGGGGTAAGCGCCGCTGTTCAGCCGCGAGGGGGCACGAGTCCCATTTCCATCCGCACGTTCCGGCCGTCGGACCCGTCCCCGCTCGGCTTCGCCTCGCGGCTAACCGCCGCGAGACACTCCTTCTATACTGTCCGAACGACCCGAACTCCTCCCCTGTCCGTGGCCGCGGCAAGGTGCCCCCGATGACGGCTGATGAAATCGCCGAACACCGACGGAAGCGCTACAACGGCACCGTCGTGTACCTCAAGAAAATCCACTCGGACCTGATGGTCTTCCGGGTCAAACCGGACTTCCCCCGGCCGCAGCACCTGCCCGGCCAGTACTGCGCCCTCGGCCTCGGAAACTGGGAGCCTCGGGTCGAGGGGTGCCAGCACGAGGACTTGAAGCCGGAGGATTTGACGAAAGTCGTCCGCCGGTCGTACTCGATCAGCAACTCGATTTACTCCGAACCGGGCGTCCTCCGGGATTTGACGAAGGACGACTTCGTCGAGTTCTACGTGGTCCTCGTCCGCGAAAACCCGGACGGCCGGGTGCCGGCCCTCACGCCGCGGCTCTTCGCGATGAAGGAAGGGGACCGGCTCAGCATCGGCGAAAAATTCGTCGGCCACTTCACCGCGGAGCACGTCAAGCCGGGCGACACCGTCCTGTTCCTCGGCACCGGCACCGGCGAGGCCCCGCACAACTACATGCTCTGGGACCTGCTCCGGAAGAAGCACACCGGCCGGATTCTGTCCGCGTGCTGCGTCCGCTACAAGAAAGACCTCGGCTACCTCGACACGCACAAGCAGTTGATGAAGCAGTTCCCGAACTACGTCTACGTCCCGCTGACGACCCGCGAGCCGGGCCTCTCGAAAAAGGTCTACGTTCAAGACCTGTTCCAGGACGGCGAGATCGAAGACTACCTCGGCGAAAAACTCGACCCGGCGAAGACGCACGTCTTCCTGTGCGGCAACCCGAAGATGATCGGCGTGCCGACCAAGGACAAGGAGACCGGGGCGCGGGTCTACCCCGAACCGCTCGGCGTGATCGAGATCCTGGAACGCCGCGGGTTCGTGACGGACAACGCCGCGGCGAAGGTGAAGGGGAACGTCCACTTCGAAGAGTACTGGTAACGGCCGCCGGCAGGGAAGGGGGGGCGATGCCCGAGATCAACGAAATCATCGGCGGCTACAAGCTGCGGACGCTGATCCACCAGGCCCAGTACACGAAGGTGTACGAGGTGGTGGAGCCGCGCAGCAACCGCCACTTCGCGATGAAGCTGATCGACATCCCGTCCGACCACAAGGAGTTCGAGCCGCAGAAGCAGATGCTGCTGAACGAGGCGGAGATCGGGAAGAAGATGAAGCACGACAACGTCGTGAACATCTCCGCGGTCGGCAAGACGAGCAAGATCCCTTACTTTGTGATGGAGTACTTCCCGGCCGGCAGCATCCGGGTCCGGCTCATGTCCAAGGAGCCGAAGGAGAAGCAGTTCCTGATCGACAAGGGGAAGGACATCTTCCGGCAGGTCGCGACGGGGCTCGCGTACATGAACGCGAGCGGGTACGTTCACTGCGACATCAAGCCGGACAACATTTTGGTCAACTCGCTGGGGCAGGCGAAGATCATCGACTTCGCGATCTCGAAGCCGATCAAGAAGGGGTTCCTGGCCAAGCTCTTCCACCGGGCGGGCAAGCCGCAGGGGACCCCGAGCTACATGTCCCCGGAGCAGATCAACGACGAACTCCTCGACGGCCGGGCGGACGTCTACTGCTACGGGGCGATGCTGTACGAGATCGTGTGCGGCCGGCCGCCGTTCCGCGGGGCGAACACGAACGAACTGCTGAAGAAGCACCTCGTCGAGAAGCCGCCGCCGCCGCAGTCGTGGAACCCGGAGCTGACGGACGACTTCTCGAACTACGTGTTGAAGTTGCTGGCCAAGAAGAAGGACGAGCGGCCGCGGAACTTCCACGAGATTCTCATGGCGTTGAAAGACTTGCGGGTCTACAAGGTGACCGGCGGGAAAGGGAAGGCCCCCGCGGCGGGGTAGGGAACAGGGAACGCACGCATGTCGACGATCGCACCGTTGGCGTTTGAACAAGACATCCACGAGCTGGAACTGGCCCTCGCGAAGCTGGAGTCGGCCGACGACGCGGCCGCGCAGGCCGAGGAGGTCCGGCGGGTTCGCAAGGAACTCGCCGCGATGCGGAAGGCGCGGTACGCCAACCTCACCGCGTGGGACACGATCCTCGTCTCCCGCCACAAGCAGCGGCCGCAGTTTTTGGATTACGTCGACCTGGCCTTCGACGAGTTCGTCGAGCTTCACGGCGACCGTGCCTTCGGCGACGACCGCGCGATCCGCACGGGTTTTGCCCGAATTGGCGATTACAAGGTCATGCTGATCGGCCACCACAAAGGAAGGACCACCGCGGAGCGGGTGCAGTGCTTTTACGGCTGCGCCCACCCGGAGGGGTACCGCAAGGCGCTCGGGAAGATGCAACTGGCGGCGAAGTACGGGTTGCCGGTCGTCTGCCTGATCGACACGCCCGGCGCGTACCCCGGCATCGGGGCCGAGGAACGGGGTCAGTCGCAGTTGATCGCGACGAGCATTCTGGAGATGTCGCAACTCCCGACCCGGATCGTCTGCGTCGTGATCGGGGAGGGGGGGTCCGGCGGGGCGCTCGGGATCGGCGTGGGCGACCGGGTGAGCATGCTGCAGCACGCCTACTACTCGGTCATCAGCCCCGAAGGGTGCGCCGGCATCTTGTGGAAGGTCGCGACGGACGAGACGAAGCCGCGGGCCGCCTCGGCCCTCCGGCTGACGAGCGACGAGCTGCTACGGGTCGGGGCGATCGACGAGATCATCCCCGAGCCGGTCGGCGGGGCGCACCGCTCGCCGCGGGAGATGGCCCAGCACCTCAAGAGCCACGTGGTCCGCAGCCTGAGGGACCTGGGCACGCGAGACATCGGGGCCGTGGTCGAACGGCGATACCAGAAGTTTCGTGCGATCGGACGCTTCGTGGGCGAGTGACCTCTTGCCCTTCTCAACCCCTTGGATTCGCAGTGTTTGGCAGCGGCTCGCACCCGTCGGTGGCTCCGACAGAATGCTGGATCGGAGCGAAACATAAGATACATTATCGGCCCCGTCGGGCGGATTGCCATTTTACCACTGTCTGAGCCTGAGAATAGGCCCCGATATTGGCGTCCGATAATTGATATTATGTTTCGCTTTTCCTCGCTCTTCGCTATGGTCCGCACCGTTGACGTGAAACCCGTCGGTTGCCGAAAACTCTTGCTCAACCTACTCCAACCTCCCACCCCAGCTGATTCCAACGAGACTACCCCGGAGACTCTCCCGATGGCCATCTCAGTTGCAGCTCGGCCTGTGCCGCTCCGGGTCGGGATCGCGGGGATGGGGATGATCTTCGACGAAACCTACCGCCCCGTTTTCGAGCACCCCGCCCACTCGACTCTCGCGACCGCGGCCGGGCCGTGTGCGGCCCTCCTCCACGCCGTCGCCACCCGGACCGGGGCTCGGGCCGAGCGGTACCGCGCCCAGGCCCCCGCCCACCTCGCCGGGTTCGAGTCGTTTACCGGGGAGGCCGCCGCCGACCGGCTCGCCGGGGCGGACGTCCACGCGGTCTGCGTCGCCACGCCGGACGACCGCCACTTCGGCCCAGCCCGCGCGGCCCTCGCGGCCGGCAAGCACGTCCTCATCGAAAAGCCCAGCGTCCTCGACCTGACTCAACTCGACGAACTGACCGCACTCGCCGAAAAGACCGGTGCCCTCGCGAAAGTCGTTTACCACAAACTCGCCGACCCGGACCACAAAAAGCTCCGGACCCTCGTGGTCGACGGAACCCTTCGACACGTCAACACCGGCTACTGCACCCTCCTCGAACCGAAGTCGATCAGCACCGGCCAGTTCGCGGAGTGGCTGACCGGCCGGAACCCCGCGACCTACGTCGCCGTCCACTACCTGAAGTTGATCGACTTCACCTTCGGCCCCGCCTGGTCCCTTGCTCGTGTCTCCGCGACAGGGCAGAGGGGGCTGGTCGGCCCCGCCGACGGCAACACCTGGGAGCTGCTCGGCGGGGCGGCCTACCGGGTGACCGTGCGCCTCTCGCCGCGCGAGGCGGCCGAGCTGGCCGGCCGGCTCGCGCGGCTGACGCTGCGCTCGAACCAC